>JAUWNP010000153.1 GCA_030612585.1 Anaerolineae bacterium | reverse complement strand
CTGCTCATCCACGGCTTCACCGGCTCCCCGCCCGAGATGCGCCCCGTCGGTGATTACCTGAACGCCCGCGGTCTCACCGTCTCCGCGCCACTCCTGCCCGGCCACGGGACCGACGTGGACGACATGAATCGCCGCCGCTGGTCGGAGTGGACCGCTCACGTTGAACGGGCACTGAGTGATCTGCAGTCCCGTTGCTCAACTGTCTTCGTTGGCGGCCTCTCTATGGGCGCCTTGCTGACGCTCCACCTGGGCGCTCATCACCCTGAGATCGCTGGCTTGATGACCTACTCCCCTGCCGTCCTCGTAGCCAGTAAACTCATCTACCTGACGCCGGTGCTCAAGTATCTCGTCAGCAAACGAAGCGCGGCGGGCGAGAGCGATTTGACCGACCATGATGCCGACAGCCGCATCTGGTGCTACGAGGAGCAGCCGCTCCGTGCGGCCCACGAATTGCTGAAGTTGCAGCGCGTCGTGCGTCGCCTCCTGCCGGCTGTCAAACAGCCCCTCCGCATCATCCAGAGCACGGGTGATGCCATCATTGATCCCCGCTGCGGGCAGATCCTCTACGACGAGGCCGGTTCGACCGACAAGGAATTGGTGTGGCTGCACAACTCCGGCCACAACATCATGGTGGATGCCGAGTGGGAGTTTGCGGCCGAGAAGACCCACAAGTTCATCCAGGCGCACCAATGAGTGAGCCCACCCAGTACCCGGAACTCATCGTTGGCGCGCTGCTAGTCAACCCACGGGGCCAGGTCTTTGTGGCTCGCCTCAGCAAAACGACGGGCTACTATGCCGTTCCTGGTGGTCACGTCGAGTACGGCGAGACGGTGGCCCGGGCGCTGGTGCGTGAGATGGAGGAGGAGACCGGCCTGACCCCGACCCACTTCCACCTGCTCCAGGTTACCGAGCGCATCTGCCCACCGCTCTACAAGGGTGGCCGTCACCACCTGGTCTACCTGGACTTTGTGGTAGGCGGCTGGGAGGGCGTGCTCCAACTGGATGGCGAGGAACTGACCGACGGACACTGGCTGCTGCCAGGGGATGCACTGGCCTTGCGGCTGACCCACACCACCCGCCGCCTGATCGAATACTACGCCGAGGTCGGCCCCGACGGTCCGGTCCGCTACCTGCCGGATGATGTGCATATAGCGGAGACGGTTTGATGGACCTATTCCAGGCCTTGCCCGCTCTCCGCCGCCATCCTCTGCTGAGCGGCAAAAAAGTCGCCCTCATCGGCGTCTCGACCATCGTGCGCGACGACGCGGCTTGCTACTTCGAAATTGGCAAGCCCAAGTATTGGCAGCGCTGCGAGGGTGGTGCCATCGCCGCCACCACCACCACCACCACCGTCGGCGTAGGCGGCATCGGCGGAAGCATTAAGCGGGGGGAAACCGTCCTGGCCTGCCTGCGACGCGAGGTGGAGGAGGAAATTGGCGTGCGGGTGCGGTTCGCACCATCCCGTCAGACCTACCTGATCCACGACTGGCAGGTCGCTAGTGTGCTGAACCTGCCGCCGAGCAAGAAGCACCTTACGCCTCTCATGGTGATCCTCATCCCCCCGCGTCTCGGTGGCCCCGGTACCCCCGATCACCTGGCCATTGTCGTCTTCCGCACCCGCCTCCGGGGTGTGCCCGCGCCCCGCGACCTCTTCGGCCTGCTGCGCGTCGAGAACCATGCCCTGGCCGAGTTCTTCGCCCGCGACGAGTGGCCGCTGGACGAGGCGCAGGCCCATCCTGGCCTGTCCATCGTCCTCAACGGCCAACCCCCGCCCGGCCCGATACTACGCCCCATCCTGACCGCCCGTGCCTTCCAACTCCTCGTCCGCGCCGGTCACTATAGTGGTTCGTAGTGGCGACTTTAGTCGCCTGTTCCTCGCCGTGGACGACTGAAGCCGTCACTACAAACTGTTCGCGTTCCGGCGAGTGCGCGTAGGGCGAGCGTTGGGCTAGCGGCAACTCTTCGTTCCATTCCCGATGAGCAGACGTCAGATCCCCGTCCAGCAACCTGCCCGGTTTTGTGTTATTCTATGAGTGCCGGTGTAGATCGGCCTCCAGGCACGACCCAGCGCCAGGCCCGGATGCAGGGCGACCACGTGAGTGGCCTGGAGAGCAAGCCAAGGGGAGCACGGCGCCGTTGCCCTGAAATCCCCGTCCGGGCCACCACCTGGTCGTCTGGAGACCCCAGGCACAGTGCATGTTGAGGGGGGCGGAAATGGAAAGCACAGCGGCGAGATGGGGAGGTGATGGAGTATGGTGCGTCGTGTCGTATGCGTGACAGGTATCATCGTACTGGTACTGCTACTGGCCATAGCCGTGCAGGCGGCTCTTGTTTCCACCGACGGCGCTGAACGGGCGGATGACACGCCGCTGGTCTGCCTGGCGCTCGTCGGCGGCACGGCGCTGCTGGCAGGGAGTGTGTGGATGGGGAGGTTGCGACGTATGCTGCCGTGAGGTGGCCTATACTGATCTGAAGTCTAGCCTGTGGCAGTTGGTGTGGGCTTTCGAGCCTGTCCAGTCTGGCTAAGGCTGGTCCACCCTCTGGGTCCCGTTGCCGCCACGCATTGCGTGGCGGCATTTTGGTTCTTCTCGTGGGTTTTGGGCAATCTGATCCAGACAGTGTCCGAGAATTGAGTCAGGTAACCTGAAAATGGGGCCGTTTTCTCTGCAAGATGGGTCTTTGTCCCAGAGACATAACGCGCTAAATCTGGTATACTTGGTTTACCAGATCGGGCCGGTGTCCGGTTTGCAGGCGGCGTGAGCCCGATGGGAGGGAGGAATACAAGGATGAGTCGCATACTCTTCGTAGATGACGATCTCGGCACGTTGCAACTGATCGAATTGGTGCTAAGTCGGCAGGGCCACCAGGTCCTTACGGCGTCAAGTGGTGCTGGGGCACTGAGAGCCATGCAGGACGACCTGCCCGACCTCGTACTACTTGACCTGATGATGCCGGTGATGGATGGATACGAGGTGTGTCGCCAGGTACGCGCCAACCCTCGCACAGCGCACATCCCAATAGTCGTGTTGAGTGCCAAGGCCCAGATAGAGAGTCAGGTTGAGGCCTTCCGCTGTGGGGTGGACGGCTACCTGGTCAAGCCAGTTCACCCCAGCGAATTGATCACGCGCATCGAAGCCGTACTGGAACGAGCAGCCGTGCCTCCACCGGCCGCACCGGGAACTGCCATTGGCATACTTGGCAGCCGGGGGGGAGTGGGGACGACGATGGTGGCCGTCAACGTCGCTGCTGCTCTGACCGCGGAGCGGAAGGTGGTCTTGGCTGACTTTGTCCCCAACGGGGCCGTGAGCACTCACCTGGGGTTGGAGACGACCCGCGGTGTTGGATCTCTGCTTTCCCGTCCCGTCGAGAGCATTGACCTGGCTGTGGTCTCAGCCGAAATGGTGGACCATCCCAGCGGATTGCACGTGCTGGGTGGATCGGTGGGCACGGCACTCAGTCTCGACACCTATCGAGCAAAGGCCATCCTGGCGGCCCTGCCCGATATGGCCAAAGTAGCCGTCGTTGACCTGGGGTGTGGATTTGGCCCGGTCGTCCGCGCTGCGCTTCCGTATTGCGGCGCTGTCGCCCTCGTGACCGGTAGCGATCGCGTGGCGTTGACCCAGGCTCAGCGTATGCTGGTTGCCCTGTTCAGGGCGGGCATCGATGGAGAGACCATACTGCCTGTATGCGTCAATCGTTGGGGTGCTATTGAGGAACTGAATGAGTCTGCAGTGTCGGACCAGTTGGAACATCCGCTGTACGCGGTTGTTGACTGCACCTCCGAAGAACTCTACCGGGCGATCCAGCAAGGGGTGCCGCTGGTGCTCAGTGCCCCGGAAAGCCCAACCAGTCAGGTGCTAGAAGCACTGGCGCAGGAGTTGTATCGCTCCTCGCAGACACCAGTGTCCAAGGAGAAGCAATGATGATGGCAGTCAGACCAACTACAGATCAAACAGTGATTGCGCTCAGCGAAGAGCAGTATGCCAAACTCAAGCAATGGGCTAGCGACAAACTCCGGGATATGCCAACGCTGCCTCGGGCCGGAATGACTCCCCAGACAATCCGATGGGTCGAGGAAGAGTTGGGATCTCTGTTACGCGAGGCGGGCGTGACCTTGACCGATGCGGATCGCCAACGGCTGGTGGAGGGGGTAGCAGATGATGTGGTCGGCTACGGTCCCATAGACTCGCTCATCCGCGATCCCACCGTCACCGAAGTGATGGTGAACGGTCCCCGTCTGGTCTACGTTGAGCGTGAGGGCAAACTCATCGAGACGGACGTTCACTTCGAGGACGATGCTCACGTTAAGCAGGTCATCCAACGCATCGTCCAGCCTCTGGGACGCCGAGTGGACCGCAGCCGCCCAATGGTGGACGCGCGACTTCCCGACGGGTCGCGTGTGAACGTGATCATATCTCCCTGCGCGTTGGATGGATCGGTGATCACCATCCGCAAGTTCCCAAGCAAGCGGTTGACCATAGAGGATCTCATACGCCTGGGCACACTCTCAGAGCAGGTGGCCGAATTCATCCGTGCCTGTGTTTTGGCACGCCTGAACATCGTGGTGTCGGGAGGAACGGGGTCTGGCAAGACCACGCTGCTCAACGTGCTCTCGTCCTTCATTCCGTCCGACGAACGTATCGTGACTATTGAAGACTCGGCGGAACTCCAGTTGCACCAGAGACACGTCGTTCGCCTGGAGACAGCACCAGTGGAACCGGACGGCACTGGCCGGGTCACCATCCATGACTTGGTCATCAACGCGCTCCGCATGCGGCCTGACCGCATCGTCGTGGGCGAGGTGCGCGGAGGAGAGGCTCTTGATATGCTGCAGGCAATGAACACCGGTCACGATGGCAGCCTGACGACCGTGCATGCCAATACCCCCCGGGACGCGATCAGCAGGTTGGAGACGCTGGTACTGATGTCCGGCTTCGATCTGCCATTGAAGGTAGCGCGTGCTCAGATTGCCTCGGCTATAAACTTGATCATTCAGCAGGAACGGATGCGCGATGGCTCGCGTAAAATCACGCGCGTCACCGAGGTGCAGGGGATGGAGGGCGACATCGTGGTGTTGCAAGACGTGTTTATCCTTCAAGCCAAAGCCCTGAGCGAGGAAGGGGACAAGGTAGAGGGTGAGATAAAGCCAACCGGCATCCGGCCTAGTTTCGTGCCACGCCTGGAAGCAGCCGGAGTTGAATTGCCACCGGCGACATTCGTTGACCCAAGCGGGGTCACGGGCCGTTTAATGAGAGAAAGCGACAACCTCAAATCACGTCGTCGTTCACGTCATTGACCCCACGGCTGCACCGGGCTCTCTCTTTGCCAGTGCCACCGCACTTTGTGCCCCAGATCATCACGCGCCCCGGGCCAGAAAGCCACTTGGGTACTTCTCAAACCCACCCAGGCACGACTTCGCGTAGCGCAGCGGTTCCTCCCCCCGACCGGGTAGAGCGGGTAGCACGCTGGCACCTGCGTTACCCATGCGGGTCTCGTCAAGACGACGACTTATCTGGCGATACACGGATTAAACGTCTCATTTGACAGATGTTTCCACCTACGTTACCATGGGCACATATCGAGCACACATCGTTTGAGAACAGAGGGAGATAAACGACATGATCGCTTTCGGGCCCGTCCCATCCAGGCGTTTAGGGCGTAGTTTGGGTATTAGGGATTGGGGGTTGGGTGACGGAAACCCCACGAAAGGCGCAGGTGATAGGTTAGGGTAAAGTTCATGGCAAGGAGGGATGTTCTGGAAAAGCATTTGCGCGAAGAGGCTTTGACGTTGAGCGCCGATTACTTTGGCGTGGCAGATCTCTCCCCTGCTCAGGGGTTGGTTCGGGAGCAGGGGGGACAGATGATAGCTCAGTTCCCCCGCGCCATCTCCGTAGGTGTGGTGATGCCTTTTGCCATCGTGGACCATCTTGCTCGTCACAAGAACAAGCGGGTGGCTACGGCTTATCACAGCCACAGTTACGAGATTCTTAACCGTCGCCTGGACGAAATAACCTCGCGACTGTCGAGCACCTTGCAACGGGAGGGACACCGCGCCTTTCCTGTGCCCGCCTCTCAGAGGGTAGACGAGGAGAGGCTGTACGGACTGTTCTCCCACAAACTGGCGGCGCACTTGGCGGGGCTGGGTTGGATTGGTAAGAGTTGCCTCCTGGTTACGCCGGAGGTAGGCCCCAGGGTGCGCTGGGCCAGCATCCTGACAGATGCTCCCCTCCCAGCAGGCCAGCCAATGGCGGAGCGCTGCGGGGAATGTATGGAGTGCGTGGAGACCTGTCCTGCCCACGCTTTCACCGGCAGGAACTTCCAGGCTGGAGAGCCCCGCGATGCCCGCTTCGACGTCTTCGAGTGCGCTGGATATCTTCGCCAGCGCGAGCAGCAAGTGAGTGTTAGAGTCTGTGGTATGTGTGTTTATGTGTGTCCGTATGGGAGGAGACAGGGGAGAGGCGCTGGCTGAGAAGGCGTCACCTCTGGTGGGTGCGGGAGTGAGGAGGATGTGAGATGCAAGAGGCTATGCTCTACGAGAAGTTATCGGACGACCGCGTGCATTGTACCCTGTGCGCTCACCGCTGTGTGATCGCCGACGGGAAGCGGGGTGTCTGCCTGGTGCGGGAGAACCGGGGCGGTACGCTCTACACGCTGGTCTACGGGCGCACTATCTCCCAGCACGTGGACCCAGTGGAGAAGAAGCCGCTGTTGCACTTCTATCCCGGCTCTACCGCCTACTCCATCGCCACGCCGGGCTGCAACTTTCGCTGCCGCTGGTGCCAGAACTGGGAGATCTCCCAGATGGTCCGCGAGCGGCATCTTATCATAGGTGAGAAGGCCAGCCCGGAGCAGATCGTCGCCGCCGCGCAGCGGGCTGGCTGCCGCAGCATTGCCTATACTTACACTGAGCCAACCGTCTTCTTCGAGTACGCCTACGACACGGCCCGCCTGGCCCACGAGGCCGGCCTGGCCAACATCTACGTCACCGACGGCTACATGACGGGGGAGATGCTGGAGACTTTTAACCCCCCCCATCCCCCCCGAAGCGGGGGGGAGCACACCTCCCCCCGCCCCCCCCGAAGCGGGGGAGAGCACGACCCTTACCTGGACGCGGCCAATGTGGACCTGAAGGCGTTCCGCGACGAGACCTATCGCAAGTACGTGGGTGCGCGGCTGCAGCCGGTGCTCGACAGCCTGAAGGTGATGAAGCGGCTGTCCGTCTGGGTGGAAGTGACCACACTGGTCGTCCCCGGCATCAACGACGACCCGGCGGAACTGCGGGATGCAGCCCAGTTCGTGGCGCAGGAGTTGGGGGTGGAGACCCCCTGGCACATCAGCCGTTTCTACCCTGCCTACGAAATGACCGATGTGCCGCCCACGCCCGTCACCACGCTCCAGATGGCGCGGGAGACCGGCCTGGAGGCAGGGCTGCGCTACGTCTACGTGGGCAACGTGCCAGGCGAGGCCAACACTTTCTGTCACGCATGCGGCTGTCTCCTGATCCGCCGCTCCGGCTACTGGATTCTGGAGAACCACGTCCAGCCGGACGGAAGTTGCCCCGACTGTGGCACGCCGGTGGCTGGGGTAGGGATGGCGGGAGTGAAAAATCCCAAATCCCAATGACCAAACCCCAATTATAGAACGTCCAAGATTGAGATGCCACGCTCCTGGGCGCGTTGGACCATCCACTCCTTGATGTCGGCTGGCGGCAGAAGGACTTCGCCCTCGGGCCTCCGCTCCAGGCACAGCGCATCGGTGGGGCAGACTGTGGCGCACAGCCCGCAGCCCACGCAGTGGGCATAATCCACCACGCAAATGTCCTCCGGCACTGCCAGAGCCCCGAACTGGCAGCGCTCGATGCAATCACCGCAGCCGATGCACTCCTCGGCGTCAACGACGGTGTGGAAGTCGGAGTGGGCGATGGCGGTGGGGATGCCGAACTCGGCCACGCCGCGCAGTATCCCGCAACAGCAGGTGCAGCAGTTGCAGATGTAGTGGACATTGTCCCGGTAGTTGCCGGGGCAGTGCACCAGCCCGGCCTCCTCGGCCTCGTGCAAGATGCGCAGTGCCTCCTCTTTGGTGATTGCCCGGTCTACCTTGCTGTGGTCGAAAGCACTCTCAACCGGTGCGAAAACCAGGCAGTTCTCGACCGGGTGGTCGCATCCCTTGCCGACGAGCCGCTGCTGGACGCGACAGATGCAGTTACGCACACCCCACGACTTGGCCCCTTCCAGTAGTTCAGTGGCCTGCTCGTAGGGGAAGATCTCCAGGTCGAAGGGGATTGCCTCCTCGACGGGGACGACGCGGTGGACAGAGGGCATATCGCGGATGATGGCGCCGCCCCGTGTCTCCTGGTAATACTGCTCGAACAGCGCCGCCAGTTCCGCGTCCATGCGGGGCAATTGCTCCTCGTAGATGCCGACAACGAAGGGCATCAGTCCGAAGATGAATTGCCCCTTACCCTTTTTGGCGCGGATCAGCCCCCTGCGGGTCATTCCCTTGAGTGTGCGGTAGGCTATATCGGGGTCCACCCCGGCGCGGGTGGCGATGTCGGCGGCCGGCTCGCGGGTCAACCGCATCACCCCAGCCAGCGCCGCTTCCTCCGGCGTGAAGATCTTCGCCAGCAGCCGCAGTTCCACACCGCTCTCGGTGGCGGGGAAGCCGTTGGGAATGGCATCCAGTCGCTGGGCCAGTTTACGGTAGATGTTCTCAGGCATTCCTTGTTCTCCTTTCGCTACAACGTGGTCTGAGTGCTCCCTGCACTTGATTATAGACCAGTGTTGCCCTTTTGTCTACTGCAGGTCATTTCTCAGGGGGCGTGTCTATTCAGTGCAGCGCACTTGCACAAAATCGCGATTGGCTCCATAATCGTTGGGCGTGTTGCAGTTTTGGCGTGCAAGCAGCCAGCCACTGAGAGACCGGCGAAGAGCACCATTTCGTGACGTTAGTCAATGCGCAGTGCGCCGTGCTGTCCTGAAGGGGCGGTGCTGGATAATCCAACCCCGGCTCTTCAGGCCGGGGCGAGAGGAGAAACGATGTCCAAACGATACCTATCTGGAGTACTGACCGTCCTGCTGCTCGCCATGGCGGCCTGTATGCCGCAGGAAACGCCCACTACGTCTCCGACTGAGACGCCCCTGCCCATCACGCCGCTGGTCATCAGCGAGGTGCAGGCTGGCGCGACCGGCAACAACAACGTGGAGTTCATCGAACTCTACAACGCGACCGCAGCGCCGCTTGACCTGGAGGGCTACGCGCTGGCCTACCGGCTGGCGGCCAGTCAGGAGGACGTGCTCATCTATGCCTGGGCCGAAAGTGCCCCTATCCCGGCCCACGGCCATTACCTCCTGGTGCGGACTGGCCAGGAGGACGCGGTCGGTGTAGTGGCCGATGCCGAGTTCGACCAGTCCCTCAACACCAAAGGCGGCGGTCTGGCGCTGCTGAATCCTCAGGGCCAGATCGTGGACAGCGTCGGGTGGGGCAACGCGCCGGAGGTTTTCGTCGAGGGGAGTCCGGCCCCAGTGCTCGAAAACGACACTTCCATCGAGCGCCTCCCCGGCGGCGAGGAGGGCAACTTCGGCGATACCGGCGACAATTCCGCCGATTTTGTCGTCAATCCCGCGCCGGACCCCCAGAACGTCGGAAGTCTGCCCACGCCGGTTGAGGCGGAGCGGTTTTTCATCACACTCGTCGCGCCGCCTAGTGTCGAGCCGGGGGCGCAGTTCGACTACGAGTTGGAGGTGACCAGCCACACCGGCAATACGACCCACGATGTGCAAATCGTCTTCACCGTTCCCCTCAGCCTGACCGTCGTCAGCGCTTCCGATGGCGGAGAGGTCAACGCTCCCCCCCCCGCTTCGGGGGGACTGGGGGGGGTGGTGCAGTGGACGCTGGCGGAAATGGCCGACGGCGACGTGGTCTCCCGCCGCGTGACCGTTGAGACGCCGCTAACGTACGCCACGCTGATGGCGCGGGAGTACAGCGTGCAGGCTGGCGATTGGCCCGAGGAGGCGTTCGGCGCGCCGGTGCGCACCCGCGTTGAAGGGGGTATCATCCCCATCGGGACGGCCCGCACGTTGATGGGCGAGATTGTCACCGTCGAGGGGGTCGCCACGATGTATACCGGCGGCTACTATGCTGGAACAAACAACGCCAAGTTCTACATCCAGGACGAAAGCGGCGGCCTCCAGATTCAGTGCTTCGACGATAACGGTACACCACCGGAGGTGATGCTGGGCGACCGGGTGCGGGTGACCGGTGAGGTGGGGGCCTATCGCAACTCGATGCAGATTGTGCCGGGCAATAACCAGGATGGCGTTGTCATCCTGGGTCAGGAGGACACTCCCGCGCCTCAGGAGGCCACCGTCG
>JAUWNP010000141.1 GCA_030612585.1 Anaerolineae bacterium | reverse complement strand
GTGAACTTTTCCCAGGCGCGCCTGTCCAGTTCCATAGCGGTCTCTACGCCGAACCTCTCTTCGGCCGCCAGGAACCACAGCCCGTCGTGGGCCAGCCAGTTCTTGGCCGCATCCTCCAAAAAGCCTATCAATTCTTCCTTTGAATACTGCATCAGCCGCTCTCGGTGATCCAAGTCCTTCCTCCTCGTACTCTTACTAGCACAATTGGAGCATTCAACTGCCAACCACTGGCCGCTGAATTTTACCCCATCCCGCCCGGCCACACAAGTCGGCATGTAAGGAAGTTTTGGAAATGGAACGATAGAATGAAAAACACAGACCTGCGGCAATTCCTGGACTCATATTGAGTTGCAATCCTTTGCTAAAAGGTGCTATACTATGTCATCAGGAGGCGCCAATGAGCCAATTCTACCACCTCATCGCCGCCACAACCCACACCCTGCCATTCGACAAGCCTTCTCCGCGCGACTTCGAGCGCCTCTGGCACGTCCAGACAACGAGGAGTTTTGGACCCCATTCGCTTCAAGTAGGACTTGAAAGTGACCATTCAGGCGCTTGGCTGGTGGCCCAACAAGAAGTTCGAGCCGCTCACCGACGACATCGCCTCGGTCGGCTACTGGTACCAGGCGGAACCACACGCGCCATTCCCCGAACTACCTCCCGTTCGCGAGCGGTGGTCGCGTTGGCGAAAGCATTGTACCGGCCCTTGAGTTGGCGTTGAAATGATGGCATCACTAGAGCCGATTGACAACCTGGCTCGTGGCCAAAGGAAGGAATCTGCCATGCAGGCGAGAACGCGAGCGTACAACAGCACCTACACGGATGAGTATCTGAGTCACGTCGCATTCCCTCTCGGCGGCATAGGAGCAGGGATGGTCTGTCTGGAAGGAACTGGCGCGCTGTCCCACGTGTCACTGCATGGGCATCCCGACGTATTCAACGAACCCCTGATGTTTTCCGCCCTTTGTGTCAAGGGAGAGCCGAACGTAGCCAGAGTTCTGGAGGGACCGGTGCCATCCTGGAAGGTGTTCTTTCCGTGGGGCAGGGGCGCGGGAAACGGAGGCGCGGGCAAAAGCTACGGCCTCCCTCGTTGCGCCCGCGCGGAGTTCTGGGCACGGTTTCCCTTTGGAACCGTGAGGCTAGAAGACCCTAGCATCCTGCTGGAAATTGAGATCACCGCTTGGAGCCCCTTTACTCCAGGTGACGCCGACAGTTCCAGCCTTCCGGTGGCAGCCCTGGAGTACTGTTTTGCCAACACGTCGGACAGACCGGTCGAGGCAATATACTCCTTCCACGCCAAGAACTTTATGTCAACCTCGGCTGACACGTCCACCGAGACGCCTGGTGAGACCGTGCAATCCACGCAGGGTGGATTTGTGCTCTGCCAGATCGGCTCCGCAGAAAGGCCTTGGGACCAGGGCGCGTTCAGCGCTGCTGTGGACGATCCCGATGTGAAGGTCAATTGTGCCTGGTTCCGAGGTGACTGGTTCGACGCACTGACGATGGTGTGGAAATCTATCCGCGAGGGTGCCACACCCGAGGCCGGTCCGTTCACCACAGACGACCCAAGCCCCGGAGGCAGCCTGTACGTCCCATTTCGGCTGAAGCCCGGCGAAGAGAGGGTGATCCGACTCCGGTTGGCCTGGTACGTATCCGAGACCGATATGCGCGTCGGCAAAGACGCCGGAGACGAAGCCTGTTCCACCTGTTTCTGCGGGGACGACAAGGACCTGCCGAAGCACAAACCGTGGTATGCTGGGATCTTTGACGATATCGAGGCCGTGACGGACTACTGGCGCGAGAACTATGATGCACTGCGGGAGAGAACCTCCGCGTTCTCCGAGTGTTTCTACGACACTTCCCTGCCGCCGGAGGTGATCGAGGCAGTAGCGGCCAACCTGACCATCCTGAAGTCACCGACGGTGCTCCGGCAGACCGATGGACGGCTGTGGTGTTGGGAGGGTTGCTGTGATAGTGCGGGCTGCTGTGCGGGGTCGTGCACCCACGTGTGGAACTACGCCCAGGCGTTGCCGCATCTCTTCCCAAGTTTGGAGCGGTCGCTGCGCCAGACCGAGTTCAACGAGAATCAGGACGAGCGTGGGCACCAGGCATTCCGCGCCAGTCTCCCCATCCGCTCCACGAGACACGACTTCCACGCCGCCGCCGACGGCCAGATGGGGGGAATCATGAAGGCCTATCGCGAGTGGCGCATCAGCGGCGATACCGAATGGCTGCGTAGCCTCTGGCCGAAGGTAAAGCAGAGCCTGGACTACTGCACCGAAACGTGGGACCCCGATCACACAGGCGTCCCCGAGGAGCCCCATCACAACACCTACGACACCGAGTTCTGGGGACCTGATGGGATGTGTACGTCGTTCTATCTCGGCGCGCTCAAGGCGTCTATGGTTATGGCCGAAGCGGTCGGCGACGATGTGCCGCTGTACGGGGAACTGCTCGAAAAGGGAGTCGCTTTCATGGAGTCCGAGTTGTGGAACGACGAGTACTTCATCCAGAAGATCGAGTGGCAGAACCTTCGGGCGGGGGACCCTACGAAGGCGTTAGCGATGCATACCAGTTACTCCCCCGAGGCACTGGATCTACTGAAACAAGAGGGGCCGAAATACCAGTACGGCAATGGCTGCCTATCTGATGGTGTCCTGGGCGCGTGGATCGCGGCGGTCTGTGGTGTGGGCGAGGTCCTCGACCGCGAGAAGGTCGAAAGTCACCTGCTCGCCGTCCATAGGTACAACTTCAAAGAAGACCTATCTGACCACGCCAACCCGCAACGTCCCACCTATGCCCTGGGCAAAGAAGGCGGTCTGCTGCTGTGTACCTGGCCGAGGGGTGGGGAGCTCTCCCTGCCCTTCGGCTACAGCAACGAAGTCTGGACCGGCATCGAGTACCAGGTCGCTTCGCACCTGATGATGTTGGGCCACGTTGAAGAGGGCCTGGAGATCGTCCGCAGGGCCCGTGACCGCTACGATGGGCGGGTGCGCAACCCGTTCAACGAGTATGAATGCGGCCATTGGTACGCCAGGGCGATGGCTTCGTATGCACTGCTACAGGGGATGACGGGCGTCCGATACGACGCGGTGGAAAAGACTCTGTACATCAAGCCGAGCATCAAGGGTGATTTCCGTGCGTTCTTCTGTGCCGCCAGCGGGTACGGCACCGTAGGGGTCCGCGACGGGCAGCCGTTTGTAGAGGTCAAGCACGGGACGATTCCCTACGAGAGGATTGTCTATCGGCACGATGCCCCTGGCCCCCCCTAGAACCAGTAGGCACAGACCTGGAGCCCTGTGCGCTCTTCGACTTCCCCGGCAAGACGCTTCAGCACGTAAGGCAGTACTCGCTCCACGCCTGCCTCGGGCACCGGATAATCGGTGCTGTAGATCTGCACCTGCGCCGGTCTGACCGCGGCGAGGGCGGCGATCCACGCTTCAAAGGCTTCCCCCCGGACGTTGCTCACCTCCCCGTCTACCAGCACGCTCTGGATGATGCAGCCGGGGACCTCCTTCAAGCCATCCAGGATGTCCTCCAGTTTGACCTCTGGAGCGGGACGGTTGATGCGAGCCAGCGTCTCGGGGTCCCCGGCATCCAGTTTCAAGATCGGCGCATCGAAGAAGGCCAGGGCTTCCTGGACATGCGGCAGGTGCGCGGTCGTACCGTTGGAGAAGATAGCCAACTTCACCTCGGGGCTGAGTTCATCCCGCAGACGGCGGACGGCAGCGACGATCTCGGGGAAATGAGGACGCAAGGTCGGCTCGCCGTTGCCGGAGAAGGTGAGGTAGGTCACGTCCGGGTACCTTCGCAGGGCCACTTCCACTGCCTTGAGCACCCGGTGCACGGGAGGGAAATCCCCTCCCGTGGGCGTCAGGGTCTTCACGTCGGTGCGACCATAGTGGCAGTAGACGCAGTCAAAGGAGCACAGTTTGTAGCCGGTCGGGAGCAGGTTGACCCCCAGCGAACGGCCCAGGCGACGGGAGAAGAGCGGGCCGTAGATGATGCCCTTTTCAAGTGGAAGCACTCTCATCCGTCGTTTCCTCATAGTAGAGCAAGTTCCTCCGCCAGCGGCCGGGCCGGGCTCGCCAGGTGTGCCCTCACGGGTCAGGCTGTGGAATAGGTGGCCGATACCTGCGCACCAGTGCTACCACCTCCTCCACCGGCAGGCCATGCCGCGTATGACCATCTCGACCGACAACCGTCCCGGCCTGGAACAGCGAGTTGAGAATCGCCTCCTCGACGCTCTCCACGACGGCGGGAAAGAGCCAATTCATCACCTTCGCCTCATCGGCCAGCACCGTCTGTGTCATCGTGAGCGACGTTGGTCGGTGCGGGATACGATGCGCGGTGCTGAAAGCGATCACAAAGTCGCCGCTGCCGTGGCCGTAGACACTGCCGGTGCGGGCCAGGCCGGCCGCAGCGCGCACACATAACCGCCGCAGTTGACGCGCTGTCAGCGGCGCATCGGTGGCCAGCACAGTCATAATCGAGCCCTTATCCTGCGCCCGCTGCTTGGGGGTGACTGGAGGCTGGATGTGATGCCCAACCGGGACGCCACAGACCATCAGGTCTCGAGCGCGACCGAAGTTCGACTGCACCAGCGCACCCACGGTGTAGCCCCCCGCTTTTTCGGGCAACACGCGGCTGGCCGTGCCGATGCCGCCCTTCCAGCCAAAGCAACTGGTGCCAGTGCCAGCGCCAACTGCCCCCTCCGGCACCGGCCCCGAGGATGCGGCCTCAATCGCCGCCCACACGTGCTCGGCGCGGACGTGACGCCCCTGCAGGTCGTTGAGGTAACCGTCGTTGGTTTCACCCACGACCACGTTGGTGGTGCTGGTGCGGATGCCCATCTCTGGACTATGACGCATCGCGTGCTGCACCAACGCATCCGCCACGAGGCCGACATTGAGGGTGTTGGTCAGCGCAACAGGTGCCTCAATGACCCCCAACTCGCGCACCTCTTCAAAGCCATACACCTTGCCGAACCCGTTGATGGTGTGCACGGCCGCGCGCACCTTCTGGCGGAACAGATTGTCGCCGTGGGGCAGAATCACCGTCACACCAGTGCGCACGGGCCCCTGCCCAGGGCGCAGCCGCCCTTCTCCGGAGATCAGCGTCGTATGTCCGACGCGCACACCGGCCACATCGGTGATCCCGTTGTGTGCACCCGCGGGCAACTGGCCCACCGGGAGTCCCAAATCGCGTATCCGTGGTCGAACTTTCATACCTCCTCCATCATCTCTTCACAGCACACGCCCTAAACTCCACGGGCTGAACTCGGCTTCACCCACGCCCTGTGCTTCGCTCTTGGACGGTTGACCTGAAGCCACTGCGACGACCAAATCGAGCAACTCAGCAGCCACTTCTTCCATCTCCGCCCCTTCCAGTACCTTGCCAGCGTTCAGGTCCATATCGTCAATCATACGCTCGTAGGTCATCGAGTTGCTGCTGATCTTGATACACGGCGCTGGCTTGAAGCCAAAGACCGAGCCACGACCGGTGGTGAAGAGCACCAGGTTACAGCCGCCAGCCACCTGTCCCGTCACGGAGACCGGATCGTAGCCCGGTGAATTCATGAACGTGAAGCCTCGAGCCGTCACCTGCTCGGCGTAGTCGTAGACGCCGGTCAGCGGAGTGCTGCCCGCCTTGGCCACTGCGCCCAGCGATTTCTCGTAGATGGTCGTCAGGCCGCCAGCCGCATTGCCCACGCTGCGGTTGTCGTCTATTTGAAAACCCATCCTTTGAGCGTACTGTTCCCACCACCGCACCTGCGCCAGCAGTTTCTGGCCGACCTGCGGGTTGATTGCACGACGGGTGAGCAGTTGCTCAGCGCCAAAGATCTCCGGTGTCTCAGCCAATACAACCGTGCCACCCTGTCGCACCACCTCGTCAGCCACGAGCCCCACCACCGGGTTGGCCGTCACACCGGACCAAGCGTCGCTGCCACCGCATTGTAGGGCCAGCGTCAGATCAGAGATCGGTTGAGCCGTACGTCCGACACCGTTGAGCGCCGGTAGCAACCTTTCGACGGCTGTGATGCCCGCCTGCACCGTCTTGCCGATACCGCCGAGGTCCTGGATCACCAGTCCCCGAGGACATCCTGGCAGGATGCCATTGCAGCGACCCAGATCGTGATTTCCCACCAGGTCGCTGATCTGGTTCGTCTCACATCCTAGACCCACGAGAATGAAAGCGCCGACGTTGGGATGACGAGCGATGCCGGCCAGGGTGCGTTGGAGCAGCACGTAATCCCGGCTGCCGACGGGATTGGTACAGCCGGAGTGATGGGTGAAAGCGACCACGCCGTCCACGTTGGGGTAGGGTGCCAACCGTTGTGGCGTGAAGTAATGGGCGATTTGGCGACTGGCGTGGGCCGAGCAGTTGACGGTGGAAATGACGGCGACATAGTTGCGGGTGCCCACCCGTCCGTCCGCCCGCTCATATCCAAGAAAGGTACACCGTTCGCTCTCCGGCACAAGTGTCACCGGTTGCACGTCCACACCGATAGTCTGTTCTCGGGCGAAGTCCTGTATACCCAGGTTGTGGATGTGCACGTGCTCGCCGGGCAGAATCGTCTGGCTGGCAAGACCGATCACCTGGCCGTAGCGGCGCACCGGTTCACCAGCACCGATTTCCCGCAGCGCCACTTTGTGGCCGCTGGGGATAGGCTGGCGCACGGGTACGAGTGTGGGGGGAGGGGAGTGTGGGGGTATGGGGGTGTGGGGGTGTGAATCGGTTCCCAGGACCAGGGCCTGCCCTGAGTGGAATCGAAGGGTGGTGCCCACCTGCAGGTTAATCTTGGCGATGGCCACGTTGTCCTGCGGATGCAGGCGCAGGGCCACCTCCTGGAGCGGCACAACGCCGGAGGGTAAGGACGCAATACGATTGATGTTTCCACTGTCCATTGGTTTTCCTCAAGCCAATACTGTGGGAAGAGTACCTCGGATGAAGAATTTCACGATAGATGGCGCGTTTCTCTCAATCATCGTGTATTTCTATATCCGTGGTAATCTTCCTCGTGGTCATCTCCCCCGTGGTAATCTCACCTACGAAATCCGCACCAATCGTATATCCAAGCGTTCGCCGTGGAAGTTGGCTAGCAGACCCAGTTTTTGGTCGAAGTGGCTCAGATAGCGACGCATTCTGACATCGAACGCTGGGCTCATTTCACGCACGGCGAATGCTGCCACGATGACCTTGTCCTCGACGATCAGTAAACGGCAATCCTGTGTGCTCAAGTACTCTCCCTCGTAGAACACCGGTATCTCGCGCACGAATTCAAACGTGATGTGCTGCTCGTTCAGTTCAACCTGTGTCGCACGACGGTAGACGTGGTGGAAGAAGCCGGGGCCGAGTTCATATTGGACACGGTGCAGACACTCGTACAGATGCCCAACGAGATCAGGATACAGCAGCGTCGGATCGTCCGGCGGCTGCGGCTGCCAGGTGAAATCAGGCCGGCGCTGGGCGTAGAAATGGATGTAGCGCTCAATCTCGACCCTGGGGCCGCCAAAATTGACCAGCAGCCCTACGTCAGCACCACTCACACGCAGATAGGAGATGATCTGTGCACGGTGGAGATCCGTCAGTGCTGGCACGACTTTCAGTTCCAGGATCACCTTGCGATCCACGAAAACGTCGCAGTAGTATCGCCCGACCTCGACACCCCGGTAGTAGACGTGGAACTGCTCTTCCAGCGAATGTGGTTTCTTTCGCTTGGTAAGGCCGATAGTGACGGCCTGCTGCAAATCCTCCTCAGGCAACCCCGGCCATAGATGGTTCCCGACGTGGAACAGCACTGCCCGGATTTCGTAGGTCAGGTCAGCGTGGAGCAGTTTGCTTTCGTCCTCGCTCACATTGCTTTCTCCTCACGGCGGTGCTGGCAGAAGGATTACCACGGAGATTACCACAGATTTAGAAATGCACGATAAACAGCACATTCCTCTCCACCATCGTGTATTTCCCCATCCGTGGTAATCTTGCTCCCTGATCAGGTCAGCGTGGAGCAGTTTGCTTTCGTTCTCGCTCACATTGCTTTCTCCTCACGGCAGTGCTGGCAGAAGGATTACCACGGAGGATTACCACGGATTTAGAAATGCACGATAAACAGCACATTCCCCTCCACCATCGTGTATTTCCCCATCCGTGGTAATCTTGCACCGATGTAAAAGTTGCCAGCAGTCACGGCGCTCCAAGCACCATCGTGTATTTCCCCATCCGTGGTAATCTTGCTCCCTCTAACGCGAGCAGCAAAGGAAATAGCGTCGTAGCACCAGAGACAGCACGTGGCGGGGACCCTAATGTGACAGCGCAGGCCATTCGTCAAAGCCAAACCTGGTGCGCTCATCGCCGTAGAAAATGGGGGGATCCCGCTGGATGAGGGAATCGGCCAGGTACAGTAAGTACTCGATGTCTCCATACCATAGGCGCACGGTCCCATCCGAACTGCCGCTGACGATGCGGGTTCCATCGGGGCTGTAGGCCACCGACAAGACCCAACCTGTATGGCCGGTCAACTGGGTGAGTTCCTGCCCGCTCTCCGCATCCCACACCCGCACGGTCTGGTCGGCACTGCCGCTGACGATGCGGGTTTCATCGGGGCTGTAGGCCACCGATAAGACACTCCCGGTATGGCCGGTCAACTGGGTGAGTTCCTGCCCGCTCTCCGCATCCCACACCCGCACGGTCTGGTCGTCACTGCCGCTGACGATGCGGGTTCCATCGGGGCTGTAGGCCACCGACAAGACACTCCCGGTATGGCGCTGACGCCAGGGGATGGTCATGCGCCAGGGCAGTTGCCGGGCCTCGTGTACGGCAAAGTGCAGGGCGGTGGCGGCTTCAGCGGTCACAAAAGGCCGGGTGATCACCTTGGTGTCGGCCAGCCAGGTCATCAGCGCGGCCTCGCGAGCCAGCATCAGGTTGAGGCTACCCGTCGGGTCATCTTCCGCCTGGGCACGAGCGGCCAGCTCTCTGGCCCGGCCTGTGCGGGCCTGGCGCTCGGCTTCCAACTGAGCATCTTGAGCAGCGTTTCGCTGTCCCCAGGCCAATAGGGCCAGCGCACTCACCACCAGGAAAGCCAGCGCCACCCCGCCTGCGGTCAACCACCTGATACGCTTGGCCCATGCGGCGCTGGCTTTGATGAAAGCGTGTGCGTTTTGTTCCAACGCTTCCCTTCGTTCTGCCAGCCACTCTCTCGCCTCGGCCAAGGGGGCTCCCCGCAGCAGCGCGCCTGTATCCCGCCCGCTGGCCTCCCACTGCCGCAGCGCCGCCCGCAGCCGTTCCTGCCACATGCGGAAGTCCCGGTTCTCCTCCATCCACGCCCGCAGGTCTCCCCAACGTTGGATCAACGCCTCGTGCGCGATCTCCACCGCCTCTCGCCCGGCCGGGTCGCGGCCCGTCACCACCAGCCGTGCGCCGGCCAGTTTCTGGACTAACGGCCAGTGCTCCTCCCCTAACTCAGCGCGGGTCGCCGGCCGCCGGGTGTCCTCCGTCCCCTCGCCGGGGCGCACCAACTGCACAAACACCTGCCGCGCCTGCTCTTGTTCCGGCTCGCCCAAGTCCTCGTAGACCCGGTCCGCGTAGCGCACCAGCGCCCCTTCCACCTCGCCGATGGCCTCGTAGGCCGTGTGGGTCAGCAAGCCTCCCTGCTGCCGCTCCCACAACTGGGTCAGCGCGAATTCTAGCAGCGGCAGGTTGCCCGGCTCGCCCCCCACGTCGTCCAGGATGCGGGCCACCAAACCCTCCTCGAAGGTCACTCCCTGCCGCTCGGCCGGACGCACGATCGCCGCCTCCAGTTCCTCGCGATTCATCGGCCCCAGGATCAGTTTCTCGGCCCGGTCCAGCGCATCGGCGAAGGGGCGGTAGGCCAGGGCCTGGCCCAGGAAGTCGGCGCGTAGGGTGAGGACGAGATGCAAAGGAGTGTGGGAGTGTGGGGGTGTGGGAGAGGTGGCCTGAATGAGGCAATCGAGGAAGGCGTGGCGGGTGTCGGGGTCGGGGCACAGGGTGTAGAGTTCCTCGAACTGGTCTATCACCAGCAGCAGGTGACCGGCGTCCGGGCTTTGCTCCAGGACCTCCGCCGCCACGCGGGAGAGGGCCACGTCGCCCTGGCGCAGCGCGCCCGCCATCTTGGGCACCTCGATCAGCCGGTCGGTCCGGGTCATCTCCGGCTCCAGCAGGGGCAGCAGCGCGTTCGCCAGTTCGTCGAAGGGCTGGCTGCCGGGGCGGAGCCGGGCTATCGTCCAGTCCTCGTCCCTATTCTTATTGTGGGCCTGTTGCAGGCGCGGCAGCAACCCCGCAAAGACCACCGAGGATTTCCCACTGCCCGACGGCCCCACCACGGCGACGGTCAGCGCGTGTCCCTCCACCGTCTCGACCAGCCGCTCGGTGAACGATTCCCGCCCGAAGAAGAAGGGCGCGTCCTGCTCGCGGAAGGCCAGCAGGCCGCGGTAGGGGCAGGGCGGGATGGCCCGCGTCGCTAGCGCAGGCCAGGCTGCCACCAGCCGGTCGGTGGGGATAATGAAGGCCGCCCGGACTCCCTGCCTGGTATCGGCCGCCACGGTCATCCCGACGATGCCGTCCAGTGTTTCATCCCAGACTGGCCCGCCGCTGAAGCCCGGCGCGATGAAGTAGCCGGTCTGTTTGACGTCCTCAATCTGCAGCCACCCCGTGGCCTCGCGGCCCAGCATCCGGCCTGATGCCCACACGCCGTTGTCAAAGCCAGCCGGGAACCCAAAGGCGCGGAATGGGTGTCCCCACGGTTCCTCGGCCTTGACCAGGCGGACGGGAAAGGCCCCAGCGGGCGGATCATCCACCAGTTCCAGGCCCGCGACATCGCCGCTCCCGTCAGGGCGGGCGGGCTGCCAGCACACGACCCGTGCGGTCAGGCGTTGTTCGGGCGCGACCAGGGGAAAGTCCAGTAGAAACCGGGTTTTTCGGAAAAAACCCGGTTTCTGAACCTCCGGCGCATCATCCGGCAGGCCCAGCGCCCCAGCAACCACGTGGGCACAGGTAAGTACCTGCCTTTCGCCAACCAAGAGCCCCACACCTATAGTCCGGCCGTTCGCTGCGCGAATCCGAACGATGGAGGACTCAAGTTGTGTAGTCATATCCCATCAGTCCATAGCATCGGTAGTCTTGCACTTCTTACGTGGGGCATACTGTCAACGGATTTTTGGAACGAATTGAACGGATAATCACTCATCCGGCGAGATTTCTTCCGCCCAAGCCGGGCCTAAATCCGTTCAATCCGATCCCTGAAATCCGTTGACAGTTCTCCGTCGGAATAACATTCAGAAGATTGGACCGCTTTTGTTCATTGGTCATTGTTCATTGGTCATTCTTTGTTGCTCCACTTCAGCGTCACTTCGTAATTGGCTTCAGCGCCCACTTTGCCTACGGCGAAGTTGCCTGCTTCGCCGACAGCCTTGACGCCAAAGGTCACCTCGATTTCATCGGCCAGAAGATCGTCCAGTTGCCGGCGTAAGGCAGCCGCCCATGGTTTGATCCCCGCGAGAGCGGCCTCGAACTTTTGGCCGGCCTTCTTGATCACGTTT
>JAUWNP010000063.1 GCA_030612585.1 Anaerolineae bacterium | reverse complement strand
TCCTCCAGGTGGATGCAGGTCGTGCCAATCTTCTTCCACAGGTAGGCGATGGCGTCCAACCGGATGATCTCGGCTCCCTTCTCGACGTACAGCAGGAGAACCTCGATGACCTTGAGCAGCACGTCAGGGTTGGCGTAGTTGAGGTCAACCTGGTCCGCGCTGAAGGTGGTCCAGACCAACCGCTCGCCGCGATGCCCTGCCTGCCCCGAGCGTAGTCGAGGGGAGCCTGTCGAAGGAGCCTGCCCTGCCACCGCGAGTACTCGTGGCGGGGAGCCTGTCGAAGGGCGATCCGTCCGCACGCGGGTCAGAAGCGGCAGCGCCCTGGGGCGCACGACCTGCGACAGGTCGGTCCCTTCCTCGACGACGATGAAGTAGTCGGTGAACTCCGGATTGCCTTTCAGGAACTCCTGAAACCAGCGGCTTTGTGCCGAGACGTGATTGATGACGGCATCGAACATGAGGCGGAAGTAACGGCCCAGCCGCTCGATGTCCGCCCAGTCACCTAAGTCGGGATTGACGACTGTGTAGTCAATGATGGAGAAGCCGTCGTCGGAGGAGTAGGGGAAGAAAGGCAGGATGTGGACGCCGGTGACGATGCCCTGGATGTGCTTCTCCAGCACATCGGCCAGGGCTTGCAGCGGGGGTCTGCCTCGCTCCATCACCTGGTCGCCGTAAGTGATGAGGATGGCGTCCCGCTCCGTCAACCGCTCCTGGGGGGGCCGGGGCTCCTGCGCGGCGCGTTGCGGGTTCCGTTGCTGGAACTGCGTCAGAATGACGCGTAGACGCTCCAGCAGGGCTGGCGCTCGCTCCGCGCCGTATAAGAAGGTCAGGTGATCGAGCAGGCGCTGTTCTACCTGCTCAGATAAGGCGATGTTTGGTAGATAAGGAATGGATTGCATTGTGCTCTATAGAAGAGATAGGAGAGCCTGCTGTTACCAGACAACAGCAGGCTCTTTCCGTATCTATGGGCCCTTCAGCGACAGACCTCACTGATTGCCAGCCGGCTGCCGTTATCCTTTCACACCCCCGGCCGTGAGCCCTTCTGCAAGGAACCGTTCCAGGGCGAGGAAGAGAGTGACTACTGGCAAGGTCATGATGGTCGAGGCGGCCATAACGACGTGAGGCCGCGGGCTGGGATCGTTGAAGATCGTGTTGATCTTGATCGGCATGGTGAATAGATCGCGGCTGTTCAGGAACACGAGTGCGTAGAGAAACTCGTTCCAGGCGATCATGAAAGTGTAGATGCCGACTGAGACCAGTGCCGGGATAGCCAGGGGCAACGTGATCCGCCAGATCACGCCCACGCGGCTGCACCCGTCAATCAGAGCGGCCTGCTCAATCTCGGCCGGAATGGTGCGAAAGTAGTTAGCCAGCATGTAGAGCGCCACGGGGAGTGTCTGCGCCAGGTAGGTGATGATCAACACCGTGAGGTTATCCTGTATCTCGAACCCAATACTGGCGCCGATCCGGGACACCATGGCGAATAATGGTATGATCAGCAGAATGCCCGGAAACAGATAGACGATCAGGATGCCATTGAGCATCGCGTTCTTGCCCCGAAAGTTCAGCCTGGATACCGCGTACGCGCCCATCGTGGACAGGATCACCGCGATGATGGCGGTAGGAACCGCAATTTTGATACTGTTGACGATATTGGCGCCAAAGTTCCAAAAGTCGAACAACTCCAGGTAAGCCTCCGGCCGCAGGGCGCTGGGGATGTAGACCGGCTCCCGGCCACCGATCTCGGCATAGGTCTTGAATGATGAACTCACCATCCAGTAAAAGGGAAACAGGATGCTGGTCAGGAAGAAAATCATGGTCACTGCGAAAATAAAGCGCGGCCAGTTGATCCACTGAGCTATGTGATCAATCAGACTCAGACTCTCGCCCTTTGAGGGACAAGTGGGATTATTTCTAGTCATCTTTGCCTCCGTTTACTCCTCGACGTTTCTCATGACGGTACTCACGTATATCAGCAGGAACACGACCAGGATAATCAGCAAAATCATCGCGTTGGCCGCCCCTTTGCCAAAGTTGAACGACCCAAAACTGAATTGATATGTGAGCACCGGGAGGACGTTCGTGCCGAAACCGCCCCCGGTCAGCAAAAAGATGTCGTCGAACTTGTTGAATGTCCAGATCAAGCGGAGCAGAAAGATGGAGCCTAACACGTAGCGCAACTCGGGTATCGTAATGTACAAGAACTTGTGCCAGGTGTTCGCGCCATCCACGTCGGCCGCTTCGTACATGGTCTTGTCAATGGCCTGAAGCCGCGCCAGGATCATTAGCATGGCAAACGGAAAGTAACGCCAGGCCGTAAAGACGACCACCAGCCATAGCGCGAGACCGCGCGTGGAGAGGTAGGCTTGCGGCAACTCGATCAGGTTCAGTTTCATCAGAATGTCGTTGATCACTCCAGACGGGCGCGGGTCGAGGATCCAGCGCCAGACGAAGGCTACACTGACGATAGGCGCGACGTAAGAGAAGAGAAAGATGGCGCGCGTCGCTCCCCGCCCGCGGAACGGCTGGTTGAGCAGCAGCGACGCGATCAAACCGACAACCAACGTTAGGATCGCTGCGCTGAGCGAGTAGACGATGCTGGTGACCGCCGCCCCCCAACTCTGCAAACCTTGCCACTTGAAGGCAAAGTCGTTGATGACTGCGCGATAGTTCTCCAGGCCCACGAATGGCGCTTGAAAGACGTCGTTCAGGTTTTTGAGTCCCACGTCACGAAAACTGATCCATACGCTAAAGATTGCCGGAAAGAGGACCAGCCCGAAGACGATCAGCGCTGTAGGTAGGATCAACATCCAGGCCAAACGGGCCTCGCGGGCATCGAGCGAGTTCCAACGCCGGCTGAATGATAATCGTGAATCTTTGGCCGAAACAGTCATGGTCTTACCCTCCCAATTCACTAGCGGGGATTAGAAACTATGTTTTTTCTTAAAAACCTGGTTTCTTCACCAAAAGTGCCGGGGACGCAGCACGCCGGTGCTGCATCCCCAGCCATCGTTCTACGTCTACTGGCGCTCGGCCAGCATAGCCTCGACCTGCTCCTGCAGCCACGCGGCGGCGGTTTCAGGCGTCATGATGCCTTCCAGGGCGATGTTGCTGATGGCCTGCGGGATCAGCAGCCGGGCTTCGATGTCGCCGACTACGGCCCGCTCTGTGGCGTCGTAGTCCGGGCGGAAGAGCCAGCGCTGCATGGAATCGAACCCACCGGCGATCTGAGCCAGCGTATCTTCCGAGTAGTTCGCAAAGTAGGGGCTGAGTGCGCCCCACTCATCCACCGCGCTCTCTAGCACGGGTACCTTGCCGAAGGGTGCCAGGGCCAGGATGTCAATGTAGCCCTCGGTCAAAAAGTACTCTACGACCATCTGCGCTTCGGGCTTGGCGCCCTGCATGATGCCCAGCGTCACCAACTGGCCGTAGGAGGCAGAGCCGTTCGGCCCTTCCATCTGCGACGCAAAGCCGGTATTGAGCGCCAGGTCGGCCACGGCGATCTCGACCGCGCCGCCGCCTTCCATGCCGGAGCCGTCTACCAGGTCATCCATGATGTAGGTGGAGTAGAACAGCATCCCGGACTGGTCAAGCTCGTAAGCCTCGCGCGCGCCGCGCCAGTACTGCGGGCCGGGCATCGCGCAACGCTGTAGTTCGGAATAGAACTTTAGCGCCTCGACCATCTCTGGCGTGTCCATGCTGACGTTGCCATCGGCGTCGAACGGCCAGGCATTGTTCGATATAGCCACTTGCTCAAAGACCTGGTGCGGATAGTTCTGGCCTGGGTCTGTGGCGAGCGTGAGGGCGTACAGCAGGTTGCCCGTGCCGGGGAGTGCGTCGCAGGCGGCGTTGATGTCGTCCCAGGAGACCGGCGCGTTGAGGCCCGCCTCTCCGAACACATCGGCGCGGTACCAGATGGCCTGGATCCAGCCGTCGAAGGGCACGGCGGCGTACTTGCCGGTGGCCGGGTCAACAACCATCGCCAGCGGGCCGGCGCGGAAGTCGTCCTCGCCGATGCTGGCGATCACGGCCTCGGCAGCATCCTCGTCTAGGATCTCGTCGGCGGCAAAGGTCGCCACGCGCTCAATGCCCATGCGGACGATGTCCGGCAGACGATTGGCGGCCAGTGCCGTCGCGATGCGCTGCGAAACGCCCGCTTCCTCGATCGGGACGATGCGTACTTCGATCTCTGGGTGCTCGGCCATGAACCCGGCAGCCACTGCCTCGTACACGTTCACGCGGTCTTCCTCGTTATCGGTGGTCCAGAATTCGACGACGGTCTTCTCGCCCGGTTCGACAGGCACTTCCACCGTGACCTGGACTTCTTTCTCCACCTCGACCTCTTCCTTCTCGGTCACGACGCGGGTGACCTCTACCTCGACGACCTCTGGCGCAGGCTGCGCGCAGGCCGCCAGCAGGCCAACCAGGATAGCGCCGACCATCAACAGATACGTATACTTCTTCATCTCGAAACTCCTCCTTGTTTAAATAGTGGGTTTAGCGGAAACTACTGAGAGTGTTCGCGGTTCTATTCTATCTGGCGTATGTTCATCACCTCCTCATTACTCCCTGCGAAGCGGATGCCCCGCACGACTCTCGCACGATCAACTGCGGCTGCAAGATCACGTGCCGTTCTTCCAGTGTTTCTCCTTGCAGCAGGTGGATCAGCATCTCGCAGATGCGCTGCCCAATCTCGTAGACGGGCTGCCGCACGGTGGTCAACGGCGGGTGGGAGTGGGCAGCGAGGGAGACATCATCGAAGCCGGTCACGGCCACGTCGCGCCCGACCGTCAATCCCAGCCCTTGTGCGGCACTGATGACCCCTAACGCCATCAGGTCATTGCAGGCGACGATGGCGCTGGGAGGATCGTCCCGCATCAGGAACGCACGCCCGACCTCATAACCACTGCGCTCTGTCAGGTCGCCATGCTCCATCAGCGTTTGCTCAATGGACAGGCCCGCCTCCGACATGGCCTCCTCGAACCCCAGCCAGCGGTAGTGGGCAAACATCAGGTTCTCCGGGGGAAGGATGATAGCGATGCGGCGGTGACCCAGGTTGATTAGATGCTGTGTTGCCTCACGAATGCCGGCAGTGCCGTCTACATCTATGTAGCAGAAATCGCCCTCCATGCGGGAGCGACCGAAGGCGACGAAGGGGAACTGCTGCTCCAGCAGGTAGGTGATGCGCGCATCGTGCTCGCGGGTGCGCACCACCAGTGTACCATCCACGCGGCGTCCCTGGACAAAGCGCTCGTAGGCCTGCGCCTCAGTGGGCGTGTCCGGGGAGCAGGTGGAGACGAGGACATCGTAGTCCTGCTCGCCGGCAGCGTTGCCGATGCCGGCCAGCAACTCGCTGAAGTAGGGATCCGAGAAGCGTGGGCCAAAGGTGGGAATGATGAAACCGATAGTGTCGGTGCGCTGCTTCTGCAGCCGGCGAGCGGTGACATTGGGATGGTAGCCCATCTCCCGTGCAGCCTGCAAAACCCGCTGGCGCGTGGTGGGGGCGACACCGGAGTAACCCGCCAGGGCTCGCGAAACAGTGGCGACTGAGACGCCCAGTTTGGTGGCAATGTCCTGCAAGGTCACGGGCATGGAACAAGATTCCTGTACAAGAGGAAAGCGGGAATCTAAAACGTTTTAGAACTACCAATATTATACCCTAAAACGTTTTAGATGTCAAGGGGGTTGAGGCAGTTTTCTCCACTTTCATACTGAGTTGACGGCAGTTATGAGCCATGTTATACTTCGGCGCTAATGCGCTTCCGATCACACCAGCCTGAAGAGCAGGTGTAGGGCTCCCCCGTGCCACCTGTTTACGGCGGCGCGGGTCAGACGCCATCTGTTTACAGCATCACGGGTTAGGCCCTGATCGTCACTGACGCCCCCGCATTTGCGGCGGTCGCGCGTATTGTCCAGACCGATACCGATGAAGACCGAGGTTATTCACACAGGCAACGAGAACGCACAACGTCGCGCTATCGAGGTGTTGGAAGCCGGAGGGCTGATCGCCTTCCCCACCGACACCGTCTATGGCGTGGCGGCACTTCCATGGAATGTGGAGGCGGTGGCCCGTTTATACGAAGCCAAGCGACGCCCACTCGACAGACCCATCCCGCTCCTGCTATCCGATGCCAGCCAGTTGAGCCGTGTCGCCACGCTTCCGTCCCAGTTCAGACGCTTGAGCACCCGCTTCTGGCCCGGCGGGCTGACACTGGTGCTGCTCAAGACTGAGATAGTGTCCGACACAATCAGCGCCGGCCCCACCGTGGCTGTGCGTGTGCCTGATCCGCCGTTCACCCGGGATCTCATCCGGGAGGCGGGTGGCGTGCTGGCAGCCACCAGTGCTAACATCTCAGGGCAGCCCAGTCCCATCACCGCTATGGAGGTCGAGGAGCAACTGGGGAGCTGGATAGACCTGATCCTCGATGGGGGTCCTTGTCGAGGAGGCGTCCCGTCCAGTGTCCTCGACTGCACTATCTCTCCCCCGCTGCTGCTACGGCATGGGGCTGTCCCCGAGGCAGCCTTGTGTGCAGCCATCGGTCCAATCAAAATCCCAGAAAAGGAGTAGTAGAACATTGTGTGATCAAAAAGGTTTCACTCTGTGGTTCACCGGCCTCTCGGGGTCGGGCAAGACCGCCATCGCGAAACTGGTCGAGCAGGAACTGCGCGACCGGAGCCTCAAGGTAGAGCGGCTGGACGGCGACATCGTGCGCCAGAGCCTGACCCGCGACCTGGGGTTCAGCAAGGAGGACCGGGACAAGAATATCGAGCGGGTGACGTTCGTGGCGAAACTGCTCACCCGCAACGGCGTAGCAGTCCTCTGCTCGTTTATCTCCCCCTACCGGGAGCGGCGGGCCAAGTCGTGCCGAGAGATCGGCGAGTTCATCGAGGTCTACGTCGAGTGCCCGGTTGAGGTGTGCGCCCAGCGGGACGTGAAAGGGATGTACGCTAAAGCATTTGCCGGGGAGATCAAGAACTTTACCGGCGTCTCCGACCCCTACGAGGAGCCCGAGGACCCTGAGATCGTCTGCCACACAGCGCAGGAGACGGTGGAGGAGAGCGCAGCAAAGACCATTGCCTACCTGGAGATGCACGAGTACATCCCAGTCATGACGTAAGGCGCATCTTCTCACCCTGCGGGGGCAAAGAGCAAAACGACCGCGAGAAAGAATTACTCAACGAGTTCGAGCGCCGGTGCGAACCTGCTTAAGCACCTCGGCTTGGCAATGAGGCACAACTGTGCCACATCCTAGCCGTCGTCCTGGGACGCGCCGGCACCCGGCCATACCCGGAACGCGACTGCCACGACACCTGGCCAAACCGCGTCATTCTGGAGTCCAAAGCGCCAGGCGCTTTCCAGGGCCGTTTTGCCAGCCGCGCACTCCACGAGGCATTTGAGCAACTCAGATGAGCCCTAACGATTCCCAATCTGAAACATCCGATCTCAAACCCGGAACCCTGCGCCTGCTACCTATCCTGCTGTTCTCCGCCATCTTCACCTTCTACGCCACCACCGCCGCCCCCGGGGCCCTCTTCGGCGACCCCTCCGAGTACCAATTCATCCCCGCCATCCTGGGCATCGCCCACCCGCCTGGCTACGCCTTCTACAGCCTGCTGGCCAAACTCTGGCAGACCCTCGTCCCGCTGGGCACCATCGCCTTCCGCACCAATCTCCTGGCCGCAGCCGCCGGTGCCTGGGTGGTGACGGCGGCGTATCTTATCGTTCAAGATCTGGGTGAGCAAGTACGAGTAAACGAGGAACGAGTAAATGAGTATATGCAGCCTCGTCTACCCATCCATCATTTACTCATTTACTCCTCCTATATCTTCGCTGCCCTCTCTCTCGCCGCCTCCCCCGACATCTGGCAACACTCCATCCACGCCAACGCCCACATCGTCAGCACGGCGTTGGCTGCCACCCACCTTTGGCTCCTGATCCGCTGGTGGCGCACTGGACGAGACCGCTACCTGGCCGCCTTCGCCGTGACCTTGGGCTTGGCCGCCACCCATCACCCCATCACCCTGATGGGCGTCCCGGCCTACGGCCTATTCGTCTTGGCCGTGCGCCCGCGCATCCTGCGTCAGTGGCGGACACTATTGTTGCTGGCTGGCTGCCTGTTACTGGGACTGACCCCGCTCCTCTACTACCCCCTGCGCAGCCTCAGTGCCCCCTTCGATCCCCCTCCCATGCACACCTGGGACGGTTTCTGGGGGCATATCACCGCCCGGGGGCTACGGGGCAACCTATTCCACTTCGGCCTAGCCGATCAACCCGACCGGGCACTGGTCTTCTGGTCCCTCCTGCGGCTCCAATACTCCCTACCAGTCATCACCCTCATCGTCGTGGGCCTCGTCTGGCTGGCCCGCCGCGCTCCCAAACCCGCCATCCTCATTTACCTCTTCCTCATTACTCATTTACTTTTCACCCTCAACACCGTCCAGGACGTGATGGCCTACCTGCTGCTACCCTTCATGGCCCTGTCCATCGCTGCTGGCACCGGCGCACTGGCTCTCACCGACCTCCTGACCCGACCAACTCGCAACTCGCAATTGTTCATCGTCCATTGTTCACTTGTCATTTGTCATTTGTCATTTGTCATTCTGCCTCTCTACCAGGCTGCCCTCAACCTCCAACAGGGCATCTCCCTGCGCGACTTCACCGCCGCCGAGGAGTGGGTTGCCGCCGTCCATCAACGGTTCGATGGGCGTGGCGAGGGCGCGGTGCTCCTCTCCGACTGGGAACACCTGACCCCCCTCTGGGTCCACGCTTACACCCAGGGGCAGAGACTAGACGAGGAAGATGTGACACCGGTCTACGCCTCCACCGCCAACCCGTGGGTCGAGTCAGTCTGGGACCACATTGAGGAGGGCCCCATCTACCTGCCCGACTACCGTCCCGCCGTGCGCGACGCCGGCTTCCGCCTGGTGCCGGAGGGATCCTTCTACCGAGTCGTCGCCCCACCGGTGACGGATGCCCATCCTGCCTATCCGCTGGACATCTGGGCGGACGACCGCGTCCACATCCTGGGCTATGACCTGCCCACTGATACTATCCAGGTGGGTGAACATCTGGAGTTGGTTCTCTACCAGAGCGTGCCGGAACCACTTGAGAGCATCTGGATGCCGTATGCACGACTGGGGCCGATCGAGACCCGTTGGACAACCGACAGCCGGTTGCTCACCCCCCAATGGCAACCGGGCGAAGTTATTGCCGAGAAATACGAATTGCCGGTCCCCTTCACCCTGCCGCCGGGGGAGTACCCGCTGCGCTTGGGCTATGCCGACATGAGCGGCGGCCGGCCGGAACTGCTCCTCTCAACCGGCGGCACCACGGCGGAACTTGCAGCCATCACCGTCCTTCCTAGCACCGACGCGCCCCCGGCGGGAACGCTAGAACGGGCGCTGGCGAACCTGGACAACCAGGTGGCGCTGATGGGAGCGCGGGCGCGGTCTGGCTGGCAGGCGCGAGAGGCTCACTGGTCAGAACCACTGGTAGTCCAGGCCGGGCAACCCCTCCACCTGGCCCTGACCTGGCGTGCGCTGGTCTCCCCCCGCTACAGTTTCACGATATTCATCCACTTGATAGACGGCGCAGGCCGCCCCGTCTTCATCCACGACTACACCCCCTTGGGCGGATCCTGTCCCACCTACCTGTGGTTCCCCAAGTGGCTGCCGGGGCAGACCCTCACCGACCCCTATCGGCTGGTTCTCCCGGCCGACCTGCCTCCCGGCGACTACTGGCTGGAGGTGGGAATGTACGGGATGACTTCCCTTCGTCGCCTTCCTGTGGTAGACTTAGCGGGGAACCTGGCTGGCGACCGGGTAATTCTGGGGCCGGTGCTGGTAGAATAGGAAGTAAGGAGGAACGATGGACGTTGCACTGTTGATCTGGGCAGTTGCACTGACGATTCTAGTAGCCGTCGGTATCGTGTGGATATTCGACCTGCAGGCCCGGCTGCGCCGGCTGCAGGGTCGCCACGAGAACATCTTTGCCGGAGAAGAGGACACCAGCCTGACCACGGCGCTGGAGAACCTGGCCTCCCGCCTCTCGGATACGACTGCGCGCACCGAGCGCTTGGTGGCACATACCCAGCAAATCGACGCGACCCTGTCCCACGCCGTGCAGGGTGTGGGGCTGGTACGCTTCCGTGCCTTTCAGGACACCGGCGGTGACCAGAGTTTCGCGCTGGCACTGGCGGATGGTGAGGGGAATGGCGTCGTCATCTCGGCGCTTTATGGGCGTGGCGCGACGCGTATCTACGCCAAGCCAGTCCAGGGCTGGCTCTCACCCAGAACACTGAGCGAGGAAGAAGAACAAGCATTGGCGGAGGCACGTCGGGCCACAGTCGGTCACGATTGACAAAAACCCGATGCTGATGTATTATCCGAGCAACATTATGCCATGACCGACGACAAATCGTCATAGTAAAGGAGGAACACCTGTGTTCGGAAGAGAGAAAACTAAAGCCCCATCCGCGGCTTCCACCTCCAAGATCGAGACCATTATCGGCCCCAATGCCCACTTTCGAGGCGACATCCAGTCCGATGGAGGCGTCCGCATTGACGGTGTTTTCGAGGGAACCATTGACCTCACTGGTAACCTGGTCATTCTCGAGGGAGCGAAAATCATCGCCGACATCAAGGCCAACAACGTCTCCATCTCCGGCGCGGTCAAGGGCAACATCACTGGTAACCGGGTGGAGATATTGGAAACCGGCAGAGTGTGGGGTGATCTGACCATCAACTCGCTGCTGCTCAACGAGGGAGCCTACCTGCGTGGGCAGACGACGATGCACGGCGACATTGAACCGCCGATGATTGAGCCGCCCAAACCCCGCCCTGCCACTGAGCCCGCCAGTGCCACCATCGTGGACGTAGAACCGACGCGCCAAATGGACAAGTAACACCGGCATCGCAAGGCAAGCAAGGCCCCCCACCGCGATCGTGTCGTGGTGGGGGCCTTGCTGTGTAGACCTATCGCACCAGCAGTACGGGGCAGTCCACCTCGTCCAGCAGCGCCTGGAACGCCTCAGGGGGCAGGATGGTGCTGCTCAATACCAATACACCGCTTCCCTCGGCCCGCACTTCGTGAGTCAACATTGCTACGCCTGCACCTACCAGCCGCCGATAGCGTATCATGAGTCTGTGCCCACGCAGGAAATCGGCGGCCTGGGCATGCAACTGCTGCACCACATCTGGCGTATCGGCCACGATCAGTATGGTCAGGTAGCCCCCTTCTTCCTGGGCCAGATGGGTTGCCATCATCAACGCCTGCCTGGCGGTGGACGAGCCGTCATACGCCACCACCACCGGGGGCCTGATGCCCGCACCGCGCTGAAGCAGGAGCACGGAATGCGGGGCCTGCGCCGCTGCCGCCCGGGCTGTGGAACCCAGCCGCACCCGCCGAATGAGCGGTCGGCTCGCCTTCCCCAGGCTGAGCAGGTCCGCCTCCAGCGCCGCCGCCAGCACCTCTGGCACGACCTCTCCGCGCACGACGCGGAAAGACCACTTGATCTGTCGCTGCTCGCAAGCTGCCGCGAGCGCACGGCGCGCCTGTGTCGCCTGTGACCGCAGTTCCCGCTCCATCCGCGCCCGATCCAACCGCGTGGCGGCGACGAAGGGATACAGCACCTCCCGCGCCACAGGCAGCCCTGCCAGCCGCAGCAAATTAACATCCTCGACGAAGAGCCCCTGCAACTCCGCCTCCAGGCTGGCGGCTAACTCGACCGCGGCCTCCAACGCCGCCAGACTGTGACGCGAGGCATCCAGTGCCACCAGGATACGTCGAATCGTCCATTCGTCATTCTGCTCGCTCATACCTCGCCTTCTTCTTCCTCAGCCATCTCTTCTTCCTCTCCCACTTTCTCAGGAGGCGCAGCGAAGGCACGTTGCTTTTCGGCCAATGTAACCAGCCGGGCTTCAACCAGTTGGTTGATACTTCCATCGGGGAAATGTCCTTCCTCGTCCCACTCTCCGGCCGGGATGCCGGTCAGGAGTTCTATGGCCTGATCCATCGTCTGCACAGAGTAGACGTAGAACTGGCCTTTTTCCACCGCTTCGACGACGTCCTGTCGCAGCATAAGGTGCTGGACGTTAGCGACCGGGATAATCACCCCCTGCTCGCCCGTCAGCCCCCGCGCCTTGCAGACGTCGAAGAAGCCCTCGATCTTCTCGTTGATGCCACCAATCGGCTGAACCTGTCCGTGCTGGTTGACGGAGCCGGTCACGGCCAGCGACTGTTTGATGGGTACCTCTGCCAACGCTGAGAGCAGCGCGCACAGTTCCGCCAGCGAGGCGCTATCTCCCTCCACTCCGCTGTAAGATTGCTCGAACACCAGGCTCGCCGAAAGGGAGAGGGGACGCTCGGCGGCGTAGCGAGCGCCGAGAAAGCCCGCAAGGATGAGTACCCCCTTGGAGTGAATGGGACCACCCAGTTCGACCTCGCGCTCAATGTCCACCACCTCGCCCTTGCCCAGACGGACGCGGGCGGTAATGCGACTGGGCTGCCCAAAAGCAAAGTTGCCCAACGCGATCACTGAGAGGCCATTGACCTGTCCCACACACTCTCCGGTCGTGTCAATCAGGATCGTCCCGCGCTTGATCTCCTCTTGCACCCGCTCTCGCAGCCGGTCGGCACGGTGAATCTGCGCGTCAATCGCCCACTGCACATCGTTTACGGTCACAACACCGTTGCCAGCCAGGCCCGCCCAGTAGTCCGCCTCGCGCAGCAGGTCAACGATGCCCAACAGGTGGACGGATAGTTTTTCAGCATCGCCGGTTACGCGGGCACTATGCTCAATGACCCGCACCACCGCCCCCCGATCAAAGGAGCGCAAGTCCTCCTTGCGGGCCAACGTAGCCACCAGGCGGGCATACAGCAGATTGTTCTCCGGGCTGCGCGCCATCTCCTCGCTGAAATCGGCCTCGACCTTGAACAACTCGCCAAAATCGGGATCGAGTTGGTAGAGCAGATAGTACAGCAAGCGTTCACCGATCAGGACGACCTTCACGTCTAACGGGATAGGCTCCGGCTCCAGCGAGACCGTACTGACCAGACTCAGCACCTGGCCCAGCGACTCGACACTCACTTCCCGCGAGCGCAGGGCACGCTTGAGCCCATCCCAGGCGTAAGGTTGCAGCAACAACTGACGCGCATCCAGGATGAGGTAGCCGCCGTTGGCGCGGTGCAACGCGCCGGACTTGATCAGATTGAAGTCGGTCACCAGCGCGCCCATCTGAGCGATGTGCTCGATGCGTCCGATGAGATTGTTGTAGGTCGGGTTATCCTCGCAGATCACCGGCGCGCCTTTGGACCCGCTGTGATCTACGAGCACGTTCACCTGGTAACGGCGGAAGGCCGGCGGGCCCATCAGCGAGCGTGGCAGCGGAATGCCCATGATCTGCGGGGCCTCTTCGGTCTTGCGGAATTCGTCCACGTTCTCGATCACGTCCTGCTGCACCTCGTTCAGGTAGTCCACTGCATCCGGCAGTTCAACGTACTTCTTCCGCAGTTCGTCAACCGGGTGACCGACGACCGACATCGCCACCTGGCGGTCCAGTTCCTTCACCTTCTCCCGCGCTTCACGTTCCCATTGCCGCACCTGGTACATAATCGCCTGGAGTTGTTCCTGGAGTATGGAGATGTCGGTCTCGACCTGCTTACGCTTCTCCTCCGGCAGTTTTTGAAACTCATCAGGGTTGATGACCTCGCCCTCCCGCAGGGGCGCGAAGGCCAGACCTACCGGTGTGCGGATCAACGCGATGCCGCGCTCCTGGGCTTGCTGCTGAATCTCGCCGAAGGCCTTTTCCTGCCGCTCCTTGAACTCCTCCTCGGCCTCCTGCTTGCGCGTGCGGTAATCCTCGCTCTCGAAGGCTGCTGGGATCACGGCGCGCAGTTCCTCGACCAACTGCTCTATATCCTTGCGCAATACGATCCCCCGCCCTGGCGGGAACCGCAGGGCACGCGGTCTGTGCGGCTGCTCAAAGTTGTTGACGTAGCACCAGTCGGAGGGGATTGGCTCAGTGGTGGCTCTCTGATCGAGGAACTGGCGAATGGTGGTGCGCTTCCCTGTACCGCTGGGTCCCAGGGCAAACAGGTTATACCCCTCGCGTTGGATGCTGATGCCAAACTGAATCGCACTCACCGCCCGCTCCTGGCCCACGATCTCGCCCAGGTCTTCCAGCTCAGCCGTCGTCTCGAAGTCGAATTGTGAATGATCACACATCTGACGCAGTTGTCGCGCTTCTAGTGGTTGCACAGTAGTCATTGATAAGTCTCCTCCTCCAGTATCCAGCATCCGGTATGCAGTTACAGTCCTGGTTCGTAGACGGCGATGACCTTACGCCACTCGCCGGGTATGGGAATGGGACACTGATTCTGGTAATCGTAGCACACCTGCGCTGAGCGGGCCGTCGCGGCCAAGCGCCCATCATCTCCTTCCACCCGGTACTCGAAAATGAAACTGGAGTTGCGCAACTCGCTCACCCGCACCCAGACCGTCACTCGCTCACTTAATCCCAGCGGTGACCTGAACTGACAACTGGCCTCGGCCAGGATCATGCCAATGTCGGAAGGGTCGTTTGAGACAACCCCCAACTCGCGCAGGTAATGAAAGCGAGCCTCCTCCAGATAGGTGAAATAGACGGCGTTGTTGACGTGGCCCAGTGCATCCAGGTCGCGCCAGCGCACCTCCAGTGTGGTCGAGAAGCGGAAAAGATCGTCGGTCATTCTGTAATGATAGCAGAAAGCGGCGCATTGCGCAACCCTGCCCTGGAGAACATTGGCAGACAGTTGCCAAAATAGCCAATTTGTGTTAAGGTAGCATCGGAGAAACACATTGTCATGGAACTCCTTATCGCAACTCAGAACCCAGGTAAAGCGCGTGAGTTCCGGGCACTACTTGCGCCTCTGGAGGCAAAACTGTGCTTCCCGTCCGAACTAAGCCTGCGGGCAGAGATTCCCGAGGATGGTGACACCTACGCCGATAACGCCTGTCAAAAAGCCCTGGCATACGTGCGTGCCTCTGGACTGCCCACCTTGGCTGACGATTCGGGGCTCGAGGTGGACGCTCTGGATGGTGCTCCTGGCATTCACTCTGCCCGCTACGCTCTGGGACACGACACTGACCGGGTGGCAGTGCTCCTGGCGCAACTGCGCGGTGTGCTCCGGGAGCAACGCACGGCCCGGTTCCGCTGTGTGATTGCCATTGCCACGCCCACTGGGCAACTCTATACCGCCGAGGGAGTATGCGAGGGACTGATCGCCTTTGAGCCAACAGGGGGGGGAGGATTCGGTTATGATCCGGTCTTCTACCTGCCTGAGTACAACTGCACGATGGCCGAACTGCCGCAGGAGGAGAAAAATCGCATCAGCCACCGTGCCCGGGCCGTCGAGGCGGCACTGTCCACACTCCGCCGCCTGCTGGCGCAGGAGACGTCTGCTCGCTGCTAGACCCGAGCAGATCAAATTGTCATCCCGTATCTTCTCAATATCCTGGGGCAAGGACAGCGTAGGGCGGTTTTGCTAACCGCCACATGGTCGGATAGCAAATCCGACCTACTTTCGCCCCAACTTTTTGAGAAGATACGAATTGTCATCCTTATTCTTTGGTGGTATAATAATCTTGTGAGGCTGACGACAATCGTTGCAGGACCTCGGATTGAGTCCAATGGATGAATCGTCACTCCCGCCCCCCATCGAAAGGGAGCGCGACACGACAACCAACACATCCTCTCACTCACGCCCCATTCCCCTGCGCTTCGTGGCCTGGTGCGCGACTGTAGTTTGGCGCACCTGTGTGGACTGGCGCACCAAACGCCCCTTCCTGACCCGCGCCACTGCCCACCTGAGCATCATCGCCCTCGCTCTGGTCGCTATCGTCCTCAGCGGCGTGGGCATCCCGGCGCCCCGGGCCGCTATAGGTGGTTCGTTCAGTGCCGACGCTGTGCCCCCTGTTGAGATGGGCTCTTCAACAGAGCCAGAAGCAAAACCACTGCCTACCCCACCCCTCCCTATCATTTGGTCACCTTCCTCCGTCGCCGATACCATTGCTCGGATTCCCACCCTTCGCACCACTTTCCCAGAGCGACCGCGTGCCCAGGTCATCACCTACACCGTCCAGGCAGGCGATAACGTCTTTGACATCGCTGCTCGATTCGGCCTGTCCCCAGAGACAGTTGTCTGGAGTAACCGCGAAGGACTTATGGATGCTCCATGGCTCATTCAGGATGGGCTTGAGTTATCCATCCTGCCGGTGGATGGTGTATACCACACTGTCCGCGCTGGTGAGACGATAGCAGGTATTGCGGCCGGGTACGAGGTGCAGCCCACAGTCCTATATAACGAGTGGAACGACCTTGAAGAGGGACAGGAGGAACTGCGCGAAGGGCAACTACTTGTCGTGCCCGGCGGCAAGGGCGAGGAAGTGGAATGGGAACCGCCACCCAGATATCCCGCCCCCGGGCCATCCGGGTATAGTTACGGGGTCTGCAGCGGCACGGCGGTTACCGGTCCTGGTGCTACAGGCTGGTTCATCCTCCCCACCGGCAGTTCCCGCGTCTCGGGATGGTATTTCCGCGACCCACGTAATCCGGGACACATCGGGCTCGACTACGCTTGTAGACTGGGCGATCCAATATATGCCGCGGACAACGGAGTGGTGACCATAGCAGGGTGGCATGGCGGATATGGCATTTTGGTCGAACTCAACCACGGCAATGGTTTCGTCACCCGCTACGGCCACTTCAGTGAACTCGCCGTAGGATGCGGGCATGCGGTCTATCAAGGCGACTTACTCGGCTACTGCGGTAGCACTGGCTGGTCTACCGGCCCCCACCTTCACTTCGAGATCCGACACAACGGCGTGCCACAGGACCCGCAGATCTATCTACCGTAGGCCCTCACGCCGGCCGGGAGAACCATGCGACTACTACGGCGCAATACCAAGCCATCCAATACAGAGAGGCAACACCCTGTCCGTCGCTGGTTCGAGGAGGGTTTTCCGCGCGTCTGCGCCCGGCTGGCGACCACAGTCTACCGGTTGACTGGCGACTGGCGTGGCTGGCGTCCACTGCTCACACGCACCAGCGCACACCTGGCAGTCATTGCCGTAACCATTCTCGCCGTCGGGTTGAGTAACGTCGAGTGGCCAGCACAAGCCGCTTCCACCTTGCCCATGCCCGCTCTGCCTGCCTCCGCCGGGGATAGGGGAAACGATGAGGCGGTGGAGGATGTACTGGCCCAGTTCAACGGGCAGAACAGGAGAGCCTCCTTCAGTGGCCGCAATGGAGTTAATGGAGCCATTGTCCGGCTGGCCCAACCCCACACCATCATTCCCGAACGCCCGCGCCTGGGCGTCATTACTTACACTGTCCAGGCAGGTGACACGGTCCAGTCCATTGCAGACCTCTTCAGCCTGCAACCCACTACGATTATGTGGGCCAACCCAGCCATCGAGGACGCTCCCGACTTGCTGCGGATCGGTCAGAAAGCGACCATCCTGCCTATTGACGGAGCCTACCACAAGGTTGCCGAGGGCGACACGTTGGAGTCCATCGCCGAAGAGTATGAAATAGAGTCCGAGGCAATCACCACCTGCGAGTACAACCCACTGGATCTCTCAGACCACTCGATCAAAGAAGACATGTGGCTCATTGTACCAGGGGGCAAGAAACCTTACGTACCCAAAGTGGTTACCACATACGCGGGAGCTGTCCCTGAGGGTGCCCGTGGCACCGGGCGGTTCCAGTGGCCCGTGCTGGGCATGATCACGCAGGGATACTGGTACGGCCACCGGGCGATTGACATTGGGGCTCCCACCGGCAGCGCAGTAGTGGCAGCCGATGGTGGCTTTGTCAGTTTCGCAGGCTGGACCGATGTAGGCTACGGCTATCTGGTCGTGATTGACCACGCCAATGGTTTTGCCACCTACTACGCCCACCTGAGCAACATTTACGTCTTCGACGGGCAGGCGGTAGAACGAGGGCAGGTCATCGGCGCGGTGGGCAGCACCGGGTGGTCAACTGGCCCGCACTTGCACCTCGAGGTGCGTTACTACGGCACGCAGCAGAACCCGCGAGCGTATTTGCCGTAGGTTAGCAGACTCAGACTACTTGGCGTACTCCTCCGCCCGCACCTCACGGATCACCATTACCTTGATGTGCCCCGGATACTCCAGGCTTTCCTCAAGTTTGCTGGCAATGTCCTTGGAGAGCCTGATTGTCGCCAAGTCGTCAATCTCATCAGGCTTGACGATGATGCGGATCTCGCGACCAGCCTGAATAGCGTAGGACTCTGCCACCCCCTTGAATGAGTTCGCAATTTCTTCCAAGGCATGGATACGCTTGAGATAGAATTCCAGACTCTCGCGGCGTGCTCCCGGCCTGGCACCAGAGATGGCGTCAGCGGACTCGACGATGACAGCCTCAATGGAGTTCTGTTCCACTTCGTGGTGGTGGGATTCCACACAGTGCACTACTTCTTCTGAAACACCGCGACGCCGGCAGATTTTGGCGCCGATGAGTGCGTGTGTCCCTTCCGCTTCGAAATTCACCACCTTGCCGATGTCGTGCAACAGTCCCCCGGCGCGGGCCACGTTGGCGTTGGCACCCAGTTCCTCGGCGATCATTCCCGCCAATTTGGCCGTCTCAATAGCGTGGGCATACTGGTTCTGTCCGTAACTGGTACGGAATTTCAGCCGTCCCAGCAGTGTAATGATCTCAGGATGCAGCCCAGGAACGCCAATCTCGTAGGCCGCTCGCTCGCCCTCCTCGCGGACGATGCGCTCGACCTGCTTCTGGCTATCCGCAACAACCTTCTCAATGCGCGCCGGGTGGATGCGTCCATCCATCACCAACCGCTCCATCGCTTGACGGGCGATTTCGCGACGCACCGGATCGAAGCAAGAGATGGTGACCGCCTCAGGCGTATCATCTACCACCACGTCCACGCCAGCGACCTGCTCGAATGCACGGATGTTGCGCCCACTGCGGCCGATGATGCGTCCCTTCATATCATCGGAGGGCAGCGAGACAGTGGAGACCGTTACCTCAGCCACCTGCTCACTTGCTACACGTTGGATAGCAGTAGTGATAATCTTGCGGGCACGTACATCAGCCTCCTCTCTGGCCTCGGCCTCCACCTGGCGGATTACCCGTGCCATATCCTGCCGCGTCTCCTCCTCAACGGTCCCCAGAAGTTCCTGTTTGGCTTCCTCGCGGCTCAATCCAGCCACCCGCTCCAGCGTCGCCATCTGTTCTTTCCGCAGCCGCTCTATTTGGTTGTGCTGTTTGTCCATGGCACTCTGACGCTTGCTGAGGGCCTGTTCCCGCTGTTCCAACCGTTCCTGACGGTGATCCACCTTCTCGCGCCGCCTCTGAAGACGTTCCTCTTCTCGTCGCAGGCCCCCACGACGCCGCTCCAGCTCCTTCTCTGCAGTAGTCCGGACCTTGAGCGATTCGTTCTTGGCGGTCAGCACAACCTCACTGGCTTCTTTCTCCGCTTTTTCCAACAGTTGCTCGGCCTGTTGCTGCTGCTTCTCAATCCTAGCGCCAACAGTATAACGCCAGACCAAAAAACCCAGCCCGAATCCGACAGCCAACGCCGAAACCGCTGCTATTATTGTAATCACCCATTCATTCATCATCTTTTCCCTCGCTTTCGATGTCAGACACAGCCCCGCAGCATATCGCCTCCAACATTTCCTCAACCAGCGGTCCAATCACCGCATAAGAAAAGCCCCTGCGCGCCAGGTACGCCCCCAATCTCCGGCGGAAATCACGCGGTCCCAAACGTGCCAGCCGGCGCGCCCCGGCCTCCGCCGCCTTCCGGGCGGCAGCCTCCTCGTCACAGTCTGCCAACGTGTCAGCGATGATAGGGGCAGGAACCCCCTTTTCCCATAGTTCGTGGCGCAGCGCACGCACTCCCCGGGGGTTGAATTGCAACCGGTTTTCTACCCAATAGCGGGCAAACTCCCGATCATCCAGCACCAGAGCCCGCGTCAGGCGTTCGACCACGACATCGACAACCTCATCCTCCACATCCTTCTTGCGCAGATTGCGACGTACCTCGGCCTCGCTACGAGGACGATATGATAGGAAATTGAGTGCGCGCTCATAGGCCCGCTCAACTTCATCCCTCATTTGCAGCCGGGCGACATCATCGTCGCTCAGCGTTTGACCCACACGAAGGCGAGCCGCTTCGATGGCGACCAGCCCGAAAGCAAATTGGCCGTCAAGATAGACGTTGACACGATTCTTGTTGCGCTTCTGAAAGCGCAGTGCCGTGATCGTTCCTGCCATAATACAACAGTCACAAAATAAAGCCGTGGCTTTCATAGCCACGGCTTACGCCGACGCATAATCGTCAGCGTTGATCTCACGAATAGAGTCAGCAGCCTGTCTACCCGGCTAAGGGCAAAGTATAACCTTCTCTATCAGGCACCGGACGCGGCCGCCCGTTGTAATCGTCCTGCTACAATGCGTACAGATTCCTCTCGTTCCGCTCCCAATATCTCTCTTGAAGCCCGGCTAAAAACGCTCTGTAACCCCGCACCCCTATATGGAGCAATAAACGAGGACAGTGCCTCGCGAAACAAATATGCGCATCGAAGAAGAACTAGACTCTATCATCCGGCGCTTTCTCACGAGAAGCGCCAGTATTCGAGATCAACCCATGGCCACTTTCAGCCAGTGAAACAGAATTAGAGCATCAGTCAGTCAATTCGCCTCGCCTGCCTCCTCAACCTCAGGAGCGGAAACAGGCTCCACTTCTTCTGGAGCCATCGCCTCTCGGACGATAGCCTCGATCTGGTCGGCGATGTCGGGGTGCTCGCGTAGTAAGCGCTTGGCGTTCTCCCGCCCCTGCGCCAGGCTCTCTCCCTCACGATAGTAGTACGAACCCCGCTTCTCAACCACCCCCATCTCCACCGCCATGTCCAGCAGATCCCCCGCCCTGCTGATCCCCTCATCGTACATTATGTCGAACTCCGCCACCCGAAACGGCGGCGCTACCTTGTTCTTCGTCACCCGTACCCGCGTCCGGTTCCCGATCGTCTCCCCCTTCTCCTTGATCGCAGCGATGCGCCGAATATCCAACCGCACTGAGGCGTAGAACTTCAGCGCTCGCCCTCCCGAGGTCGTCACCGGACTGCCGAACATCACCCCGATCTTCTCCCGCAATTGGTTGGTGAAAATCAGCGCCGTGTTCGATTGCTTGATCGCTCCGCTCAACTTGCGCAATGCCTGACTCATCAGCCGTGCCTGGAGACCCGGATGCGAATCCCCCATCTCCCCCTCGATCTCCGCGCGGGGCACCAGCGCGGCCACCGAGTCCACCACGATCACGTCCACCGCGCCGGAGCGGATGAGAGCCTCGGCGATCTCCAGCGCCTGCTCGCCGGTATCGGGCTGCGAGATGAGCAGATCGTCCACGTCCACGCCGCACAGGCGCATGTAGTCCGGGTCAACGGCGTGCTCCATGTCAATGTAGGCCGCGACGCCACCGCGCTTCTGCGCCTCGGC
>JAUWNP010000147.1 GCA_030612585.1 Anaerolineae bacterium | reverse complement strand
ACTTTTCGTTCATCTGATACGCCGACCATCACACCGCACAAGGGAAACCCCCAGCCAGCATCATCAATTCGCAGTATTTGAAGGTCGGGCGGAATAAAACTATCATAGTCCCCATCCAGCAACCTATCCAAAACGTGCTTGTCAACGCATACCAGGCTGTGACCTTTCTTTTTCGTGTTGTAGGTGTATATCTTGACGTTCCATTTTGGCGTAATGCCCTTTTCTTCTACTCCCATGTATGATGCCAGCAGGTAAGGGTTATTTTCAGACCTGCTCGTTATAAACCCTTCCTCCGAAGCCTGCTTGAGCCTGTCTATGATGAAGTCAGTTTCTCTGGGTGTGAAAAAGGGTTTTGTGAGATTGATTCGCATGATTATCGCTTCGGTTTTCGTGCGGGCGGCGTCGCTCTCTGTGTTGGCTTCTGGCCCGTCAACACCATCGCCATCTGCATTTCGGAACTTTCGTCCCTGCGCTATATCGAGGCTGTCATCAAGACCTGGGGGATTGCGGTCTCCCCTACGGGCTATGTGGTTCCCTGTGCACGCCTCAACCACTTCGTTCGGTAATGTTCACATCTCCTGAACTACCTTCCTAACAGTTGCAACACTCGGTATGGGTGGGTGGTTAGTCCTTACCCAGCAGAGCCTGCCCTGCCACCGCGAGTACTCGTGGCGGTGAGCCTGTCGAAGGGGACTTTCACCCTGCAAGAAACGCCAAGTTCACTTGGCGCATCAACGGTGAAGATGAGCTGCCGCGCGGCTTTGCAGCGTGCATCTCAATGCAAGACAAACTACGAAAGCAACGCGCCGTCGATTTTCGCGCGCGATAGCCCGGTCAGCTCCAGCGGGGGTTAGCCCGCCTTCCTTGTAGATTGCAGGAAGAATGCCTTCAGGGCATACAGCTTCTGTATGTAACGTCCGAACATTTGAAGAGAGATGTATTGATCTTCACGCAGCATGGATTTGCCTGTTGGGTGACCAGCTTCATTTCTGCTTATCCGAAGGAGGTCAAGTACGGAATCAAATGTCAAACTCATTCCATCGGTTAGCTCAGTTGAGAGTTCAGACTTTCGTGGCTCAATACGTTTTCTAAACTCCTCGAATTTCTTTACGTAAGGTTGTCGTGGCTTATCAAGGATTGCTTGAAGCTTTTGCCCTGCCGCCTCTAGCCAATTTACACTTGCCTGCGCCATCTCAAGGAAGGCTGCTTCTGAGGCCACGCCAAGCATTACAGCCGATGCAAGGTAACATTCGTGAGTATAACAGCGAACGGCCTCTCCAGCGTACATAAACACAAGGTCGCTTACGGCAGGGATATTTGACCGCAGCCGGAGCAAATAGCGTTCCGGGTCATCGGGATTGAATTGCTCATCTTTCGCCGACACAGCACCAGCGTTTGTGAGTCGCCAGCTCCAGTTCTCTGGCGCAGGCTGTTCAATGTCAATGTAGACCAAGCCCTTGCCAATAAGTGACCAGAGAACTTGTGTGATGAGTTCGGGCGTAGGGCGTTCTTGTGCTGGAAACTGGTTCATCACGGCTTCTGTAAAGTAATGCCTTCCTCTTCCAAGTCTTCTGTCTACATTAGGCTGAGATAGCAATCTCATGATGGTGCTCTGGAGTGTCAATAAGCTGTTTGATGTCATTTTGGTTCTCCATTCCGGTGTCAGCGACATAGGCGGGCGTCGGGATAGGAACGCCGGTTGCTCGGCGTCCCCTTGCTGGCCTCGGCGGACCTGGATCGCCTGACCCTCCGGGCCCACGTCGTCGTCATCACCGGTGCCAGTTTCAGAGTCCAAGGGCCTTGTCGTCTGGAAGATGCGGTGCATATCGAACCCTCAGACCAACCTTAACGAACGCATTCCGTCTGCCACTTTTTCAGCGGGAATTTCCCGTGCGCCATCTCTGCGAGTGGCCCATCTTGGCCGAAAATCGGTGGCCCCATATCGGGCGAAATCTGACACGCCCCACTCACCATTTTGGTCACGGCCTCTCAGCCTCTTTGGCCGCTTCCGACTCACGAGATGTACACCTCTTCACGTATGTTCAACCTTCCGGTGCTTCCCTAGGCCGCCCCCGCCTCGAGGCTAGCAGGTTATGGCCGTCATCCCCAGGGCTTCGCACAAAGCCGTTGCCAGCGATGCACGCCTGGGTAGGAGCCTGTCCTGAGCTTGCCGAAGGAACACCTGAACACCCCAGGGCCTACTTTTCGTAGTACTCCATCAACAATCCTTTCTGGTCGCACATAGCGCAGTCGGGTGAAGCCCTGGTTAGGCCGCCTTTTACCCGCTCTTAAAGGTTACCCGAATTTAATGAACCATTGCTGTCATCGTAGTTCTTGGCATACTTCCACATCACCTTGAACTGGTTTACAAAGTGCTGATACCATCTTGGATTCTCCCATTCGGTCACCTGGAACTTGGGCAGAGAACCTGATCTCCCGGTGTCAGACCTATGCCCATAAACCTCGACATAAACGACACCACCATCTTGCTTATTTGGGAAGATGTACAAGCTATAGGGTGGTATGAACCCCATCAGTTTGACTTGAACCATTCCCTCATTGTCAACAAACTCCTTCATTTTGGAATATAACCTCAAAACCTCTTCAAAGTGTGAGGTAATATCGCCAATAATTGTTCCAGGGCGTGCGAAGCGTGCAGCAACCTCCTCGAAATGGATATCATTAGGTTCTGAAATCAAGACACGAATTCTCCCTCCACAGTTTATCTTTTCTGTGAAATGATGGTAATTGTTCTGTGTTGTCTTTCTCATATTGACACCTAACATCCAAACCTCGTCGGCATTTCGTAAATCATCCTTTAGTGATACGGGCTTCTCGCTTGAGAAGCGTATCAGGTCTCGGACATCAGTTTTGGAGGTTATCTCTTCTATCCGGTATCTGGTAAGTAGAAGGCCTACCGCGATAAGCCCAAGAGTTGCCAGAGTGATGGAGGACACAAGCCGGTCCGTGGCAACACCAAGGCCATCCAGAATAGCGATAACGAACACCAATAAAACGGTTACCAATAGATCGATGTTCTCTCCTTGCCGGATGTCTGCAATAATCCGTCTCAAGAGTTGTCTCATCGTATTAACCTCCAGATGTGGTGGGAGATGAACCCAGCAATACCGCTAACGCCTTCTGGTATTTCCTAATCCGTGCAATATCTCTATCGGTCAATACAGGAATACGGCTTACATTCATATTGTCTCTAAGGTCAGCGATTTTTACTGTTCTGGCCAAAGCGTTAACATTCACTCGCTCTATGAATTTCTCGTAAGGTTCGTCTCGTCTACGCGTCAGATGGTCAACGGCAATCACTATCTCATCTGGGAATCCCTCAGCACGCAGACGGTCTAAGGTCCAATTGCTATCTTCAAGCACATCATGTAGAACTGCTACCATCCGTTCAGTGTCGGTATGCATCCTGAACATAAGTCGAAGTGGATGAAGAATGTATGGATTCCCTCCTTTATCCTTTTGTCCAGCGTGTGCTTGTACAGCAATTCGAATTGCACATTCTAATGTTGCCATATCTCTCTCCAACAGCAATCTGCCTGTCTGAGACGGCCTAATGTATAAGTTATAGTCGGCAGGGGTCTCTCGACCCCCACCGCTACTTCAGGTAGGGTCAAGAGCAGGCGCGCGCACTTTAGGGTCCGGTGGCTTTTCCACGCCTTTCGTTGTGGGCCTCAGTCCGGCTCCCATAGCCACGTTTCCAGCTCCCGCCTCGTCCAACCCAGCGTATGGATTTCCCATACTGGGCTGTCCTGTTGGCTTCTCGTCAAGGCTTATGCGACCTATCGCGCTGGCAGCACTTTCGGATTCTGGTAGTACCGCACCTGGTAGTCTCCATACAGTTCCAGCGCTTGGTACAACCACTTCCTACTCCATCTGTTCCAGCCGAATCGGCCTTCGCCTTGACGTATATCCTCCGTCTCAGGTCTTGCAGATTGATGGACGCCTTTGTCATCTCGTCCCTGCCTCCCATTTTGTTAGAGGAATTACCAACAGCAGGGCCCCTTTGCTCCCCAGGCATTACCCCGGTTCATCGCTACTACGGACCCATCCGCCACCCTCTCGCCTTCAACCCATTTCCCAGTGTTGCTGGTTATAGGGCCTACCTTTCTCCAGTGATTTCTCCCTGGGGCGAGGAGGGCTTCTCCAGTTGCTTAGCGTGTCCTTGTCACCATGCTGTCGCTACCACCCCGCCGGAGTGGGTCAGCCGTCAATGCCAGCCTTCCGCTGCCCATGCTGCCTTCGCCCCACGGTTGCATGCTCGACCTCCGGGGTTTCTCACTTTCGAGGCCACCTGTGCGTTCACTTTCGTTACGGCCTGGTGACTCGCTGTCATCCCTCAGATGACTTTGTCGATAGGCTTCAGAATTTCGGTTTCCCTCCACCCTGCTATCCTAGCTACGGGGCTTCTGGCTTTTACCCCGACGGGACTGTCTCCCGCTGAACACGCCAGCCTTCGCTGGACACACATCCCGGCGTGCGGTTTTCCCGCACCGGGCTTCTCAGGTAGCCTCGCTTCCGCAAACGCTTCTCTCCAAGCGTCGTTGCTGTTCCCCTCAGTGAGGTTGGCCTTGTTTGTCCAGCCCTCCATGTCCGGGCAAGGTTTCCTTCACGGGCTACGGCTGCCTGCCAGTCCCTTCGACTTCGCTCAGGGCAGGCTCCTTCTCTTTTTCGGGCGGGGTAGCCTACCTTGCCCATCTTCTCAGAGGGCTACAACGCTTCAGCACAGCCAGTCACCCGACTGCACTGGTTGCCTGCTACGCGGCTGCCTGACCATTACCGCGACCGGACTTTCATCGGCTAGTAGATGACAGCTTTCAGGACACACCAGCGACTTGTTGGGCGGCCTCCTCCTGGCTGGGGAAACTACTCGCTCGTGTTGAGCTTAATAGTTGCGTACGACTAGCGGCAAGTAGATATGTCGCCACGCGAACTCATCAGCACCGATGTCATAGCCGTCACCCAGCGGGCGGGGATCGCCATCAATATCGGTGCTCACGCCCGTGTCCACGCCAGCATCAATGGCCGGGGAGCCAGCGCCGAGGCGGTAGCTCGCATCCAGCAGCGGATCCTGCCCCGTGATCGGATCGGTGTTATGGATCTCTCCCGCCCCGCTGGTGTCGGAATCGTTGGCGTGAAAGAGGGTGTTGTAGAGCCAGACGGTGCTGGTGGGCACGACGATGACGCCGTAGGTGTGGCTGTAGATCAGGTTGTTGGTCAGGATGAGGCTCACGTCAGGAGCATAGGTGTGAATGGCGCTCCGGCCCTCGCCAGACCCCTGGTTGTTGGCGGCAAAGGTGTTGTGCAGGAGCGTGCCGGTGACCATTTCGCCGGTGCTGGTGTTGAGTGCCAGGCCGCCGCCCTGAGATGAGGCGACGTTCCCGGCCACGATGTTGTTGGTCATCGTGAAGGTACTGTCGCTTATTATGTAGAAACCTCCACCAAGAACTGCCGAATTGGACAGCACCCGGTTCCTGTTGAGGAACAGGTCGTGGGCATCGCTGGCGCAGAGCGCGCCACCGTAGCCGCCTCCTGCCGCCGTACTCCAGTTGCCCTCAAACGTGTTACTCTGTATATGCATCCTGTCCGATTCTCCGATCCATATACCACCACCAAATCCGCCGAACATCACCATGCTGGCGATGTTGTGCCGGACAGTGTTGTGGCTGAACAGGGCGTCGTCGCTAAACAGACAAACGATGCCGCCTCCATAGCTCCCAGAGAAGCCCTGCTTTTGCTGTGCCACGTTGTGCTCGATCCGATTCCCGTCCACGATAGCCCCGTCGGAGTGGGTGAGATAGATGCCGCCGCCATACCCCTGGCCGCCGGTGATGCTGCCCGTGTTGCTGAGCACGACGTTGTTGATTATCTGCACGCCATCCGCGTGCGAGATGTACATACCACCCCCACCCCCTGAATAGGACGTGCTGGCCACGTTGGAGATCACCCGGTTGCCCGAGATGACGGCACTGCCCCATATGTACATACCGCCGCCATACCCCCAACTGCTGGTGCCGGTGCTGGCTACGTTGTGGCTGATCACGTTGTTGGCGATGACCAGCGTGGTGTCGTAACCGTATATGCCGCCGCCCCCCCATGGTGATTGGATGGCGTGAGTGGCGTTGCCGCCCGTGATCCACAGCCCCTCGATGGTAGAGGAGATGTGCTGTTTGACATAGATCACCCGTCCCTGGCTTTCGGCGTCCAGAATTGTAGGGTTGTCCTCTGGATTGGGCGGGTCGGCAAAGTCGGGGGCAGTATAGCCGCCGCGGATGGTCACGGTCTTGTTGATGTACACCAGTTGCCTGGCCCCGCCTATGGTCTGCACGCCGGTATAGGTGCCGGCCGCCACCTGGATCTCGTCGTCTGCCTGTGCCTGGTCCACGGCGTATTGTACTGTGCGGCAAGGAGTGGCCTGTCCTCCGCAGCCGGACGTGTCGCTGCCGGTCGTCGCCACGCGGATGACACCTGTGCCTGATTGGGCCAGCGTTACCTGTGAGGCTCCACCGTTCAGCAACCAGAGTGAAGCCAGAGTCAGCCCCAGGCCCAGGGCAAGCGTGATGAACAAATTCTGCTTTTTACTTTTCACCTGTTTCCTCCATTTTGGACATACTACCTGATGTATCGCATACCCTTCACTCAATGCTACCAGGCCGCCCAACTATTGATTCTGCGGACTTTTCCTTGCGTAATACCCCCTACGGCGTGCTACACGGGCATTTTGCTGCATAAACCCCTGCCACGGAGTTTTACGTGAGCATTCTATCATATATCTTCCTTTCCAGTACATTATGCAGGGCTGTTGCCCAGTAATATACCCGCCTTGTCACCACCAGGCAAATCGTGAAAAATGGAACCCACATCAACTCTTACGCAAGTATACACCAACAAACCCCGAAATGCAAAAACCAAGGGGGACAGAAAATGGGAAAACGTCCCCAACAACTACTCGACCAGGTCCGCGAAACCATCCGGCGCAAGCACTACTCGATTCATACGCAGGCAGCCTACGTCTCCTGGATCAAGCGCCACATCCTGTTCCACAACAAACGACCCCCCAAGAACAAAATAGGTCACAACCACCAAACCATGCCAGGTCAAGGTAGCGGGAAGCCGCGCACGATCAGGGGCAGGAAGACGTCGCTCAGGGCAGCAGCCGTGGTAGGGACAACGGTCGTGACGTCGTAGACGGCGTCGTGCCCACTCAGGTCGCTGGTAGCCGTGACGACGGTCGTGTCTTGCGTGCCACTGATAGCCGTCGAGGGGGTCTGTACGGTGACGGTGACGGGACCCCAACCGCAGGCCGATAAGGTGACGGTCGGTGCGCTCGACGGCGTGGCGACGGTCACGGTGTAGCCCTGCGACGAGGCGGCGGTCAGGGTGAAGGTTTGTGTCTCGCTGATGGGGTTGGTCAGCGTGTGGGTGTAGACAGCCGGTTGGCCCGGCAGGACATTCGCGCTCCGGTCGGGCGCCAGCAGGCGCGGGGTGCGGAAGTCGGCCTCCTGCGGGCCGTTCCAATCCAGGTACAGCCAGCGGCTGCCGGTCTGGCCGAGCCGGTTGCCGGGCGGGTAGAGCATCCGCATGCGCCAGCGATAGACGGTGCCCCCCGTGAGACCATCCACCGTCTGGCTCAGGACAACGCCGCTGGTCAGCACGTCGCTCCAGGCCGGGCTGGCACCGGATATGGCGCTGGCGGCGGTGAAGGGAGTGCCCAGGGGGGCGAGTTGCCACTGTAACGCCACCGGTTCGCGCCCCAGCGGCGTCCGCGCCGTCAACTGTAGGCGCACCTGGCTGGCGGAGTTTGAACGGCCCAAAGGGGCGATGGGGACCTGCCCCACTTCCCCCCCGTGGGGGAAACCGAGGGGGGTCTGCCCCACTTCCCCCCCATAGGGGACACTGAGGGGGGGCTGTCCCACTTCCCCCCTATAGGGGGGACTGAGGGGGGGCTGTCCCACTTCCCCCCCGTGGGGGGGACTGAGGGGGGTATCGCTACGCAATTGGCGCGGTCGCACCGGCAGACCACCTCCGCCGTTCCCCAGGTAGACGAAGGCTCCCCCCTCGTCCATCTCATTGCCGTTGTACGTGGGTGCGCCGATGATAAGATCGCTGTAGCCGTCGCCGTTCACGTCCCCGGCGGTGGAGATGGCAAAACCGTACCCGGCTCCCTCCTGGTCGCCCTCGACCATCCAGTCCGCCGGGCCTGCAGTGAGCCCAGCCGAACTACCGTGGTAGACGAGGACCGCCCCTTCGCTCGACTGGCCGTCCGCGTAGTGGTGCGCGCCAACCGCGACGTCGGAGTAGCCATCCCCGTTCACGTCCCCGGCGGTAGAGACGGCAAGCCCGAACTTGGCACTCTCCTGTCCGCCCGTAGCCGTCCAGTCCGCCGAGCCTGTAGTGAGCCCTGCCGAACCACCGTGGTAGACGAAGGCGGCCCCCTCGCGCCAGGGGGTGACCCACAGGACTTCAGTGTATTTGTAGGCCCCGACAATCACGTCGCTGTAGCCGTCATTGTTCACGTCGCCAGCGGTGGAGACGGCGGTGCCGAATTCGGCCCCATCGCGGTCGCCCGTGACCGTCCAGTCAGCCGAGCCTGTAGTGAGCCCCGTCGAACTACCGTGGTAGACGAACGCGGCTCCGTTGTCTTTCTCGTCGGCCAGGGTATCGTCGTACCATGATGCACCGATGACGACGTCACTGTAGCCATCGCCGTTCACGTCGCCAGCGGTGGAGGCCGAACGGCCGAAGTTGGCGTAAGCCTGGCCGGTCGGATGGACGGTCCAGTCTGCCGAGCCTGTAGTGAGCCCCGTCGAACTACCGTGGTAGACGTAGGCCGCGCCCTCGTTCGTCTGTCCGGCGTCGTAGCCGTTGGCCGTGATGACCACGTCGGCGTAGCCGTCGCCGTTCACGTCGCCAGCGGTGGAGACGGCCGTGCCAAAGCGGGCGTCCTCCTGATCACCCGCAGCCGTCCAGTCTGCCGGGCCTGTAGTGAGCCCCGTCGAACTACCGTGGTACACGTAGGCCGCCCCCTCGTCCATCTGCGCGTCGTCGTAACGGGGTGCGCCGACGATGATATCAGCGTAGCCGTCGTTGTTCACATCCCCGGCGGCGGCGACGGCGCAGCCGAACCAGGCCCACTCCTGGTCGCTCTCCCCCATCCAGGCCGGACTGGTGGCGGGGCCATCCGGCCCGCCGAGGTAGAGAAAAGCAACCCCCTCCTCAGACTGGCCGTGGTCGTACCTCGGCGCGCCGACGATGACGTCAGCGTAACCGTCACCGTTCACGTCCCCGGCGGTGGAGACGGACCAGCCGAGCAGGGCCCCGGCCTGCTTGCTCGTATCGCTCCAGGTCGGGGTGGCAGCCAGGCCGCTGGGGCTGCCGTGGTAGACGAATGTGCCCCCCTCGTCCGTCTGCTCGTGGTCGTAGCCAGTGGCCCCGATAGCCAGGTCACTGTGACCATCGCCGTTCACGTCCCCGGCGGTGGAGACCGCTGTGCCGAAGTGGGCGTCCGTCTGGTCGGTCGGGTGAGCGCTCCAGTCTGCCGAGCCTGTAGTGAGCCCCGTCGAACTACCGTAGTAGACGAAGGCTGCCCCCTCGTCCGTCTGGGCGTCGTCGTAGTCGGGCGCGCCGACGATGGCGTCAGCGTAGCCGTCGCCGTTCACGTCCCCGGCGATGGAGACGGCTGTGCCGAAGTGAGCGTCCGCCTGGTCGCCCGTGGCCGTCCAGTCCGCCAGGCCTGTAGTGAGCCCCGCCGAACTGCCGTGGTAGACGTAGGCCGCGCCCTCGCCGGGCTGGTCGCCGTCGCAGTCAGGCGCGCCGACGATGGCGTCAGCGTAGCCGTCGCCGTTCACGTCCCCGGCGGTGGAGACGGAATAGCCAAAGTGGGCATCGTCCTGGTCACCTTCAGCGCTCCATGCGGGGCTGGCGTCAAGCCCCGTGAGTGAGCCACGGTAGACGAAGGCTGCGCCCTCGTCGGTCCGGTCGCCATCGTAGTCGGGTGCACCGACAATGATATCAGCGTAGCCATTGCCGTCCACGTCCCCGGCGGTGGAGACGGAATAGCCAAAGTGGGCCTCGGATTGGTCGGTCGGGTGGGCACTCCAGATAGGAGCGGTGGCGAGGCCAGTCAGCCCACCATAGTAGACGAAGGCCGCACCTTCGCCTGACTGGTCGCCGCCGTAGTCGGGCGCGCCGACGATGATGTCGCTGTAGCCATCGCCGTTCACATCCCCGGCGGTGGAGACGGCGGTGCCGAAGTGAGCGCCAGCCTGGTCGGTCGGATGGTCGGTCCAGCCATGGCTCGTGGCGAGGCCGGCCAGCCCGCCGTGATAGACGAAGGCCGCGCCCTCGCCGGACTGGCCACCATCGTAGTCGGGCGCGCCGATGAGAACGTCAGCGTAGCCGTCACCGTCCACGTCCCCGGCGATGGAGACGGCGTGGCCGAAATGGGCCCCGGCCTGGTTGCCCTCAGCGCTCCACGCGGGGCTGGAGCCAAGCCCCGTGGCCGAGCCACGGTAGACGAAGGCCGCTCCCTCGTCAGTCTGGCCGCCATCGTACCAGGGCGCGCCGACGATGATGTCGCTGTAGCCGTCGCCGTTCACGTCCCCGGCGGTGGAGAGCGCGTAGCCAAGTCTGGCGTTGTCTTGATCGCTTTCACCCACCCAGTCTGCTGAGGGCGGGAGGCCGGTGATGGTGAGGCGGAGGGTGATGGGGTAGGGGGCGGCGGTGTCGTTTATCGTGATGCGTGAAACGTGAAACGTGAAACGTGACGCGTGAA
>JAUWNP010000279.1 GCA_030612585.1 Anaerolineae bacterium | reverse complement strand
CCCCGGTCGCCGTTTACTCGTAGTGCGCACCTATCGGGTAACCTGAAGGGGTGGCGGGCCGCGGGGTGGCGATATATGCGGACGTAGTTACAGCGAGTTCGATCCGATAGGGGATACTGAAAGTCCGAAGCGAGGAGTTGGAGGGCGGTTGTCTCCAGAGTTACAGCGAGTTCGATCCGATAGGGGATACTGAAAGGCCAAACACCCGACCCGCCCGGCTCACCAACGCCCCCGGTGTCATTCTGAGCGGAACGCAGTGAAGCAAAGAATCTCACGCCGCAGCGCCCAAACCGCCTGTCCAGGGCGAGATTCTTCGCTACGCTCAGAATGACGGGGCTACGCTCAGAATGACGGGGCTATGCTCAGAATGACGGGCTATTATGACCTGGGATACTCTGTTGTCGAGCAAATCCAGGTAGTGGAGAGACACTATCGTGTATTTCTCCTATCCGTGGTAATCCTGGTCCCAATATTAGTGTCACTCTAACACGAAGTTGCATCGAGTTTGACAGGGAGAGGGAGCACAGAAGCGGACGGAAGCGGACATGAAAATAGGAAAAGATGACACTCTTTTGACGTTTCACGTTTGACGTTTTGACGCTTCACGTTCCGTACACTGGAAAGAGCACTTCTTTTCCCCCAATTCAACTTCCGACTAGATACATTATGTCACCTTGCCTGCTTTTTGCGCCCCTAACTTGACATAACGCCTTGAATTAAGCGCCTCGAACATTGCCTCGCTCTAACGCCGAAATGCTGATTCCGGCCTACTTGCCTGCCCACTGCTTTGTGTTAGAATACCGCACGGGTTTCTATGAGACTTCTCGTGACCGCGTGACCGTCCAACTGACCGGCCGATGGTCATAGTTATGTATAGTTACATCTAATTATTATGTCTAGTTCATCCCAACGCGCCCTGCAATTGATCGCAGCCCTACTCCTCTGTCTGTGCCTGGCTTTTACGGCCGGGTTCGGTCTCTACCGGCTATGGGACGAACTGGAGCAGGTAACCCGCCCGCAGCCACTGGGTGTGTTCTGGGAGGCCTGGGATCGAGTAGAGCAGCATTTCTACGGCCCACTCCCCTCATCTCGTGAGCGCACCTACGGAGCCATCCACGAGGCCCTCGGGCTGCTCAACGACCCCTATACTGTCCTGGTCGAGCCCCAGCCCCGTGAACTGGAGCGGGACCAGATGCGCGGTTCCTTTGGCGGAATTGGCGTCACGCTGTGGCGCGCTGCAGAGGGGCAGATGGTGCTCGCTCCCTATCCCGATTCCCCTGCTGAGCGCACCGGGGTCAACGAGGGAGACGTCCTGCTGGCGGTGGACGCCGAAACGATCACCGGCGAGACAACTGTGGATGACGTGCGGGCCTTGCTCCATGGTGAGGTTGGCACACCTGTCACACTCACCATTTCTCGCTCCCCCACCCCGCCGTTCGATCTCACCATCGCCCGGGAGGAGATTCAGGTGCCCTCTGTCACCTGGCGCGTGCTCGATCAAGCACCCGACGTCGGCTACATCCACGTGCAGGGCTTCACCGAGAGGACCGACGACGAAGTACTGGAGGCCCTTCAAGAACTGCGCCAGGCAGAGGCCACCAGCCTGGTCCTGGATCTGCGAGACAACTATGGCGGACTGATTGATCCAGCGGTAGCCACCGCCAGCCAGTTCCTCCGCGATGGCATTGTGTTGTATGAACTGGGCCATGATGCCCAGGAACGCGCCCTCCAGGTGCGCAGTGGTGGCATCTCTACCGACGTTCCCCTGGCCGTGCTGGTCAACGGCGGAACGGCGAGCGCAGCCGAGATCGTCGCCGGTGCGCTGCAAGACCACGGTCGCGCTCCGCTGATAGGCGAGCCAACTTTCGGCAAGGGGGCAGTGCAACTGATCTACGACCTTTCGGACGGCTCATCGCTGCACGTCACCTCGGCGATTTGGTTGACGCCCAACCAGCATCAGATCCAGGGCCATGGGCTGAGACCCGACGTGCACGTTCTGCGCGGCGATGGCCCACAGGATGAGCAACTTGACCACGCTGTAACCTACCTGCAATCCCGGCCTCGGGATAACAACGACTGAAGATTGGGAGAACTTTGGAGAAAATGATGGATAGCACCCTGCGTAACGTAACTAAATTTGTGCTCGTGGGCACAATCGTGCTGCTGTTTTCAACGACCGCGTTCCTCGCCGGTTTCGGTTCGGCCTACCTTCTGACCGGGCGTGGTCTGTTGCCGGCGTGGCCGGTGGCCGCTCCGACAGAGACAGACACCCCATCCCCCGCCCCAGCGGCAGAGACAGCGGGAGAGACAGAGACAGCCACGCCTAGACCCACGCCGGCAAACGAGAGTGAGGAGGCCTTCCAACTTTTCTGGGAAGTGTGGGACCTGGTGCAGCGTAATTTCTACGGCGAACTGCCTGATATGCAAGAGGTAACCTATGCCGCTGTCCACGGGATGCTGCTCACGTTGGACGACGACTACACCGCCTTTATGGAACCCGACATTGCGGCTGTCATCGCCGAGGATGCGACCGGGGAATTTGAGGGCATCGGTGCGTTCGTGGATATGAACGAGGAGAACAAACTGGAGATCATAGGGACTTTCGAGGGAGGGCCGGCTGAGGGCGCGGGGCTGCTCGCCGGCGACTGCGTCCTGGAGGTGGATGGTGTCTCCATCGTCGGGAGCACGCTCTACGAGGCCATCGGCCTGATTCGCGGACCGGCTGGCACAGAGATCACGCTGCTCGTTGAGCGCGCGGAGGTGTCCGAACCGTTCGAGGTCGCCGTCACCCGCGCGCGTCTGGAGATTCCCATCATTGAGGTGGAGATGCGCGACGACGGGATTGGCTACATCGGACTGCGCGAATTTAGCGCGACGGCCAGCGAGCGAGTCGAGCAAGGCCTGGAGGAACTCCTGGCCCAGGAACCGCGAGGCATTGTCCTCGACCTGCGTCAGAACCCAGGCGGTTGGTTGGACCAGGCTGTGGAAGTCACCGATCTCTTTCTTGATGATGGAGTGATTGTCGTCGAGCGCTGGAGTGACGGCAACGAGCGGGAATTTGATGCTGACCCAGGGGACACGGGAGAAAAGGTCCCGCTGGTTGTACTGGTGAATGGGAGCAGTGCCAGTGCATCGGAGATCGTGGCCGGGGCATTGCAGGATCAGGAAAGGGCCATACTGGTCGGGGAACCCACCTTTGGCAAGGGATCAGTACAGCGCCCCTTTACCCTCAGCGATGGCTCTGAGTTGCGGGTCACCATCGCCCTGTGGTTCACGCCCAACGACCGGGCCATCCACGGCCAGGGCCTCACGCCCGACATTGAGGTCCCGTGGCCCGAGGAAGAGGACTTAGAACCGGACGAGGACCCTCAACTGGAACGAGCGGTTGAGTATCTGCTGGCAGGTGAATAATGCCGGGTATCAAGGTCGTTGCCACTAACCGTAAGGCTGCTTTTGACTACCACCTCGAAGACCGCTACGAAGCCGGTCTGATCCTGACGGGGACGGAGATCAAATCCATCCGCGCTGGCCGGGTGAATCTGAAAGAGGGATACGTACAGCCTCGAGATGGGGAGTTGTGGCTGACCAACGTGCACATCGCGCCTTACGACCCGGCAGGGGGACGTGGCCACGAGCCGCGCCGTCCACGCAAACTGCTACTCCATCGCCGGGAGATCAACCGTCTTGTCTCTCGCGTTCAAGAGCGCGGATACACCATCGTGCCCTTGCGGCTGTATTTGAAAGGCGGCCGGGCCAAGGTCGAGATCGCGCTGGCGCGGGGAAAGCGCCAGTACGATAAGCGACAGAGTATCGCCAAGCGGGATGCCCAGCGAGAGATCGAACGTGTGTTGAAGGAGCGACACGACGGGCGATGAGCCCAGGCGCGTCAAGTTAAGTTGAGGACTATCAAGCCCCCCACCCGCTTGCTTGCGGTCCCACGAGGAAAACGCTCGCCAAGACCTCCGAGGTTTACAAAATGGTGCCCTCTTTGACGACTTTGAACGGTAGACAACCCACTTTTCAAGCCAAATTGCGGCCAAAACCTCCCCATGTGTGGGCCACTGACCGAATGAGACCTCTCCTGTTCCATCATCTACTTTCACCACATCCCGTTCCCCCTACACCGGGGAAGCCTGCCCTGAGATTGTCGAAGGGTTCTTCGACGCTGCCTTTCCAGGTTCTTCACGCCTTCCGTGGCCTTCACTCTCGCTGACGAGCTCGGCTTTCCCTGGTTCCCCTTCCGGGGCTAACCTTTCGACGCTGCAGGATTCACTTTATGTTGCGGGCTGCGGTTTTGCTCTCCTTTCTCAGGAGGTTACAACGCTTCAGCACCATCAGCCACCCGATAGCACTGGTTGCCTGCTACGCGGCTGCCTGCTACGCGGCTGCCTGACCATTACCGCGACCGGACTTTCACCGGCTAGTAGATGACAGCTTTCAGGACACACCAGCGGCGTGTTAGCCCGCCCTGGCTCGAGTGCAGTACCATCTGGAATACCTCCTTCTACTATCCACCAAGAACAGCAATCAGAACCCCCGCGATGATGTTGACGATAAAACCAACAATGATGCCTGCAATCCACAGTTCGCGTTTCTTCTCCATTCTTACGAGTATCTCTTTTTGATGTCGAGATATTGTCAAATGTTGTGGATCAGGCCTCAGTGGCAGCGTAGATCGATGGAGTCTGAGCGAATAAACGATCCTCTGAGGTATCCACCTTCAGCATCTTGGCCTGCCCATTTGGAAACTTGACACCGGCCCTAACCAGA
>JAUWNP010000242.1 GCA_030612585.1 Anaerolineae bacterium | reverse complement strand
CTAAGGGTTTTCGTGCAAAATTTGGCAAAAAGAGCTGTTACGCTGGCGAAAAATGGTGTTTACACGATCTTGGGCAAAACCCTTAGGGTCTCACCACGCGAAATCCCAAAGAGCCTGGATTCTAACGAATATTTCACATTCCTTTAACGCTATGTGGACGGAAGTGTGCTATGATGATAGGTGGCTTGGTTGAGCGAAGTCATTCAAGAAGCATGGGCCACCTTGCTATTGTACCAATGAAGGCATCAACAGGTGACCTGGGCCACCCCTGGGCCTGGGCCACCTTCTTGACACTCCCTGCCAGCGTGGTACAATCTCATTGGGAACTTCGTTCCAATGACAAATGAGCAAATGACAAATGACAAAAAAGCGGCTCAGCATTCTGAATGTCATTCACGATCCAGGGGCAGTGATGACCTGGGTCATTATCATAAAAACTACACAAAGTAAAGGAGTAGACAGTTGAGCGAACCTTATTACGACGTCATCCGCCCCCACGGCGGCGTATTAGTGGACCGCGTCCTGCGCGGCGAGATGCGAGAAGCGGTGCGGGAGCGGGCTGAACAGATGATCAAAGTCCCGCTGGGCCAGATGGGCCTCTCTGACCTGGAACTCCTGGCTAGCGGCACATTCAGTCCCCTCACCGGCTTCATGCGTAAGGCCGACTACGACCGCTGCGTTGTGGAGATGCGCCTGGTCAACGGCCTGGTCTGGTCCATCCCCGTCACCCTGGCCGTGGGGAAAGACCTGGCCGATCGTATCCAGGAGGGGCAGGAAGTGGCTCTCTGTGAGCCTTCGACAGAGCTCAGGCCAGGGGCAGAGCGTGTCCTGGCCGTGATGGAGGTGGCGGAGAAATATCCTTACGACCGGGAGGTCAAGGAGCGGGAGGCCAGCGAGGTTTACAGGACCACCGACGAGGCCCACCCCGGCGTGGCCCGGCTCTACCGGCAGGGAGAGGTGCTCCTGGGCGGCGATATCTGGCTGGTGGACTGGCCCAGCGCCGTCAAGACCGAGTTCCCCGAACTGCGCCACACCCCGGCAGAGACCCGGCGTATGTTCGCCCGGCGGGGTTGGCGGTCCGTCGTGGGCTTCCAGACCCGCAACCCCATTCACCGTGCCCACGAGTACATCCAAAAGACCGCGCTGGAGATCGTGGACGGCCTCTTCCTCCACCCCTTGGTCGGCGAGACCAAGAAGGACGACATCCCCGCCGATGTGCGCATCGCCTCCTACCAGGCCATCCTGCGGGACTACTACCCCGCCGAGCGGGTCATCCTGGGCGTTTTCCCAGCCGCCATGCGATACGCGGGTCCCCGCGAGGCCATCTTCCACGCCATCGCCCGCAAGAACTACGGTTGCACCCATTTCATCGTCGGGCGCGATCACGCCGGCGTGGGTAAGTACTATGGCACCTACGATGCCCAGAAGATCTTCGACCAATTCCCACCGGAGGACATCGGCATCGTCCCCTTCAGGTTCGAGCACGCCTTCTACTGTCGCAAGTGCGGCGGCATCGTCTCCTCCAAGACCTGCCCCCATAAGCCAGAAGACCGCATTTTCCTCAGCGGCACCCAGGTGCGCGAGATGCTGGAGCGGGGGGAGATGCTCCCGGAGGAGTTCACCCGCCCCGAGGTCGCCCGCGTGCTGCTGGAGGGAACGAAACGTAAGCGTGAAACGTAGAAACGTGAAACGTGAAACGTGAAGAAGGCTCACGGATCACGTTTCACTTGTTCGCGTCACCAGGAGGTGAACCATGCTAGGGCTTTTCAAGCGCCGTAAGCCCCGCAAAGTCCTCGTCGTGGGTCTCGACTGCGCCCCGCCACGGGTGATGTTCCGCACCAGCGCCGAACATCCTCTCGGCCTCAAAGACCAACTGCCCAACCTGAGCCGCCTGATTGACGAGGGGCTGTACGGCCCGCTCTCCAGTTCCATCCCCTGCATCACCGTTCCGGCCTGGTGCTCAATGCTCGCCAGCAAGGACCCTGGCGTGTTGGGTTTTTACGGCTTCCGCAACCGGGCCGATCACTCTTACGAGCGTATGACCATCGCCACCGCCAATGCCATCCACGAGAAACGTGTCTGGGACATCCTGAGCGAGGCCGGCAAGGCATCTGCTGTCGTCGGTGTGCCGCAGACCTACCCCATCAGGCCGTTCAAGGGCAACCTGATCAGCAGTTTCCTCACCCCCAGCACCGAGCGGCAGTACACGCAGCCCCACGAACTGCGCTACGAGATTGACCGGGTGCTCGAGGGCCGCCCCTACGACGTGGACGTGCCCAGGTTCCGCACCGACGACAAGGACTATCTCTTGCGGCAGATCCAGGAGATGACCGAGAAGCGGTTCGCGGTCATCAAGTACATCCTGCGCGAGAAACCGTGGGACTTCTTTATGTTTGTCGAAATCGGCCTGGACCGGATCCACCACGGCATGTGGAAGTTCTGGGACCCTGGCCACTCTAAGCACGAGCCCGGCAACCCCTACCAGAATGCCATCCCCGACTATTACCGCTACCTGGACCGGGAAGTCGGTGAGATCCTGGGAATGTTGGATAACGACACTGTTGTGCTGGTCGTCTCCGACCACGGAGCCAAGGCGATGGATGGGGGCTTCGCCATCAACGAGTGGCTCCGTCAGGAGGGGCTGCTGGTGCTGAAGGAGGAACCGCGCTACGAAGGGCTGATCCCCTTCGAGAAGGTGGAGGTGGACTGGGAGAAAACTACCGCCTGGGGGGCCGGTGGCTACTATGCCCGTGTGTTCTTGAACGTGGAGGGGCGTGAATCACAGGGTAAGATCCCCGCCCGAGATTACGAGAAGGTGCGGGACGAGGTTAAGGAGATGATCGAGGCCCTGCCCGACCACGAGGGCAAACCGATGGGCTCCGTGGTCTTCAAGCCGGAGGAACTGTACCGGGAGGTGCGCAACGTCGCCCCAGACCTGATGGTCTACTTAGGCAATCTGCGCTGGCGGTCGATGGGTTCATTCGGCCTGCCCGGTATTTACACCTTCGAGAATGACCTCGGACCGGACGATGCCAACCACGATCAAGATGGCGTCCTCATCCTCTGGGACCCGCGCCAGGACCACGGCGGGCAGTACGTCGAGGGGCTGCAACTGATGGATGTGGCCCCCACGGTGCTGGACCTGATGGGGGTGCAGGTGCCGCCGGATATGCAGGGGCGGGTGGTGCAACGGTAAGGAATGGAGACGAAACCAACCGGGGGCGGGAAAGGCCCCCTTTCATTGTTGCTGTGGATGGTCCTGGCGGCCGTGCTGACGGCGGCGGCCTACCTGACCGGGGCGGAACTGGCGCGTCGCTGGATGGAGCCATCCCTGGCGCGTGGTGGGATGGAGTCGCCCCTGGCGCTTCCCAGCGAGACGCAGGTTCCAGCACAGGCCGCTGCCTGGCTCACGCCTAGTGGCTCCGTGGAGGGGACGCTGGGTGCGGAAGCCGGAGACGAATGGCAGTTTCAGGGCCGCGCCGGACAGTCTGCCACCATTGAAATGTGGCTCCATCCCGGTTCTGGATCCAGCGTGGAGGCCGAACTGGCCGTCCACCTGATCGGGCCCGACGGGAGCGTGCTGGCGCACGAGACAGGTTCCGTGTTCCTGCTTCCCTACTTGGTCGAGCCCCACCTCCCAGACACCGGCATCTACCGCGTCCAGGTGATGCCGGTCTCAGGCGCGCCGGGCCGCTATTCCCTCTTGCTCACCCTCTCAGATGCACCCGCGCTGGTCACACCAGGCGTGACCCCTCCACGGCCGACTGTGGCAGCCTCCAGCGGTCACGCCGCTACCACTCAAGGAGGGTTCCAGTGGCCCACCACGCGGCGTGAGATCTCCGGCTGGACTTTCCACGACCCCCGCAACCCCGGCCACATCGGCCTCGACATCGCCGCCAGAATGTGGGACCCCATCGTCGCAGTGGCGGACGGGGTGGTGGTCTTTGCCGAGTGGGGAGGCGGCTATGGCAACCTGGTCATCGTGGATCACGATGACAACTGGCGCACCTACTACGCGCACCTTTCGGAGATCGTGGTCGAGACTGGGCAGGAGGTACGGCAGGGGGAACTCCTGGGGGGCGCGGGGAGTACCGGCTACTCGACTGGCCCGCACCTGCACTTCGAGTTGCGCTACCAGGGCCGTCCGGTGGACCCCCACGTTCATCTGCCGTAGGCGCGAGATCGCAATCTCTGCCAGGGTTCTGGATCCCCGCTCCTGGCGTTGGTGCAGATGCGCACCCACGGCTGACCACCCTCGCGACCGGCGTTGGGCGGGTGAGAGGAGTGTCCGATGCTGACTCACGTCCGCCAGTTCATACTATTCCTAATATGGCACCAACCCGGAGAGGTCGTGGCCGGCGTGGCTGTGCTCAGTGTGGTCGGGGTCATTGCCGGGGTGGGAACGTCGGTCCTGGCTGGGCGGCGTCGGGAGGCACACACGCTCGCGATGGAAGGGTTGCCGCTGGCGTTGGTCTTCCTGCTGTTCTGCCTGGCCGACTGGGCACTGCTGTGGGCGTTGCCACGTCTGCGGCTCTCCTTCTCCACCGAAATTGTGCCGTCGCTGCTCGCCAGCCTCTCTGTGCGTCTACTCGTCTTTTGGGGATTGCTGGGAGCCGCGCTGCTGGCTCGCTGGCGGGGCCGCCGCCGGAGCGTGGAAGTGCATACCCGTTCGGCAGTCATCCTGTTCTTGATCGTCAACCTGGGCTTCACCGCCATGCAGTTGGACGCTTACGTCGTGGAACCTCTGCTGGTGGAAACGACGGAACTAGCGTTGGCCTTCGACGACCTGGTCCCGGCAGCGCCGCCGGTCCGCGTGGTGCACATCACCGATACTCACATTGAGCGCAGCAGTTTCAGGGAGGCGACGGTCATCCGGAGAGTCAACGCACTCCAACCCGATCTCATCCTCCTCACTGGCGATTACCTGAACCTCTCGTACCTCTCCGACCCTACGTCCGCCGCTCACTTCCGCCAGTTCGTCGCGCAACTCGAAGCCCCCTACGGCATCTATGGTGTGCGCGGGTCGGTGGAACCTACGCTGGAGTCCATGGTCTGGCTGGTGGAGGGGACGGACATTGTGTGGCTGGAGCAGGAGGCGGTGACGGTTGACGTGCGTGGGCAGCCGGTGACGTTGGTGGGGGTGGCCTGCAGTCACCGGCAGGAACTGGACGTGGCACGGCTGACCCAGGCGCTGGATGGCCTCCCTGCCAATGCCTTCACGCTGCTGCTCTACCACTCGCCCGACCTGATGCGCGAGGCGTCCGAGCATAAAGTGGACCTGTACCTGGGAGGGCACACCCATGGCGGTCAACTCCGCCTGCCTTTTTACGGCGCTATCATCACCTCGTCAATGTACGGCAGGCGGTACGCTTCGGGTATGTTCGAGGAAAACGGCACCAAGATGTACATCAGCCGTGGGCTGGGGTTCGAGGGTGGCGGGATGCCCCGTGCGCGGTTTCTGTGCCGGCCGGAGATTGTGTTTATCGAACTGTCAGGCGACTGAAACTGACGACTATTCCTCCAATAAACCCGCAACCGTTGCCAGGATATCCGCCCGCTCCGGCATCCCGACCTGCTTCAACACCACCTCACCCGCGCCGTTCAAGAGCACCAAAGTAGGCACGCCGCGCATGCCGTAGCGCATCGCCAGTTTCCCGCCCACAGCATCCATCACATTCAGCCGCAACACCTGCGCTTGACCTTCTAACTCCCGTTCTAGCCCGTCCACGACGGGCTTGGCCAAGAGGCACGCGCCTCAGGTGTTGGAGTAAAACTCCACCAGCGTGGGCGTGCCGCTGGTCACCTGCGCGTCGAACTCGGCCGTCGAGGCCAGTTCGTCGCCCGGCGTATGCAGGAACAGGTAGCCCCCTACCATCACGGCGATCACTATGATCACCAACCAATTCTCACGCCAGAAACGCTTCATCATATACTCCGTCAAACTGTGGCTTCGATCACTCGCACGATTCCCAGCGCATGCCGCTCTACGTGCTGTACTTTGAACCCTGCTTCTGCTACAGCCCGTGTCGTCTCCCGGTTCAGGTGACACTCCCGGCTCCAGGTGTGCCACAGTGGGTG
>JAUWNP010000158.1 GCA_030612585.1 Anaerolineae bacterium | reverse complement strand
ATGAGTAGACGAGTAGATGAGCAGGATGAGTAGACGAGTAGATGAGTATGATGAGTAGACGAGTAGATGATGGGTGGCGCACCGGGGGGAGAAGTGCCTGATAAGCATGACGTCTTGCGACGATTGGTCGCTATGTCTCGTGACCTCGGCCAGCCTGAGAAGGACTACGTCATTCTGAGCGAGGGCAACACCTCGGCCCGCATAGATGAGACGACATTCTGGGTCAAAGCCAGCGGCGTCGAAATGTACCAGATTGATACCAATGGCTTCGTGGAGATGGCCTTCGATGGGGTACTGGCCACACTGGATAGCAGTCTCTCGGATGAGCAGGTCAAGCGAGGGCTGGCGGCGGCCAGGGTGGATCCCACCACCCAGGCCTGGCCCTCTATGGAGACGGTGCTCCACGCCCTGGCCCTCACCCTGGGCGGGGCACAGTACGTGGCCCACACTCACCCCACACCGATCAAGGCCATCCTGTGCTCGCAGGGGGCGAAGGCGGCCTTCGCCGGCCACATTTTCCCCGCCGAGGCAGTCGTCTGCGGCGAGCCGCTCTTCGTGCCCTACGCGCCGCCGGGGCAGCCGTTGGCGCGGGCAGTGCACGAGGGCCTATTAGTCTACAACGACCGGTACGACCAGCCGCCACGGGTCATCCTGCTGCAAAACCACGGCCTGGTGGCGTTGGGGCCTACGCCCGAGGCGGTGTTCGCTGTCACTGCTATGATGGTCAGGGCGGCCCGTGCACTGTTGGGCACATACGCCCTGGGCGGGCCGCATTTCATTGAAGTAAATGAGGAATGAGTGGATGAGTAATGGAGTAGATGAGTAGATGAGGAATGGGTAGATGAGGTACTCACTCCTCATATACTCGTACACTCATTTACTCATTCCTCGTTCATTCACTCTACTTTCATAGGAGGCAAACGATGGCGCAACTATTTTTGGACACCGCGAGCATAGACGATATCCGTGAGGCGGCCAGTTGGGGCGTCCTCGACGGCGTGACGACCAATCCCACGCTGATGCAACGCGCCGGCACGGCTGATCTCAAGGCCAACACGCTCAAGATCGTGGAGATCGTGCAGGGACCGACAAGTGCCGAGGTGCTCAGTACCGACGCTGCTGGGATGATCGAGGAGGCGCGGGAGATACTCGCCTGGTCGGAGCACGTCTTCGTCAAGATACCCACCACCGTCGAGGGGCTGAAGGCGATGCGGGAGATCTCCTCCTGGCCCACCGGGCGCATCAACGCTACGCTGATCTTCTCCCCGGCCCAGGCCTACCTGGTGGCCAGGGCGGGGGCCAGTTTCGCCTCCATCTTCGTGGGGCGGATGGACGACGCGGGGTTGGACGGGATGGAGGTGGTGCGCCAGACGCGGGAAATCTTCGACAACTACGGCTTCGACTGCCAACTGTTGGCGGCCAGCATCCGCCACACGGCGCACGTAGTGGACGCGCTGCTGGCCGGGGCCGACATCATCACCCTGCCCTTCGGCGTCTTGCAGAAGATGATCCGCAGTCCCTTCACCGACGTGGGGCTGGAGCGGTTCCTGGCCGATTGGGCGAAGATAGCACAGTAGAGTAGTGTAACCAGAGCCCCGGCTTCTCTGAGAGGCCGGGGCTCTGGGCGTTTGTGTGTCTCATCCGTTTCCCTGGACTACGAAACGGGCTCGTCAACGTAGTATTTGACTATCGCGCTGGCGTCGAGGAAGTAGTAGAGATCTATTTCTACTTCAACCATCGCCATTTCGTGCCTCCTGTTCCATCAACCTTGCTCATATCCAACATGTCTGAGACTGGAGGAACATCTCATATTGTAGCACTGCCAGGCTACTTTGACAACCACAGACGGGGTCTCAGATTGGCACCAGCCCCAGGCTGATCTTCAGCGCCTCGTCTACGTGGGCCATGTTCTCCTCGGAGAGGTGCCTCCGACCTCGCAGGGAGGCACGCACCGCATCCAGGTCTCCTCTTCCAGAGGTCGCCATTCTTCTGCCATCTCTCGGTCCAGCGCCGCATCGGCCAGGTAGCCGGCCTTGAGCCGCTCGCGGAGAGCCTGGCGGCGACGGGCGGCGATGAAACACTCCAGCGCCTCGCCGACAAAACAACTGATACCCCGCTGCGGGGCTATCTCGCGTACAGTCTCCATCAAGTCTTTGGGCAAGGTTAGCGTGACTTTCTCTGTGGCAGCCATCGTTACCTCCTGACAGACTGCATTTCTGATTGTGTCATTATACGGCTGAAAGGATGGCCAGACAAACGATGGAATAGACTGCCCCAATGCCAGACCCCCGGCTTTTCCGAAAAGCCGGGGGTCTGCGGTTTGCGTATCTCGTCTGCTCGCTTGGGCTACGAGTGGCTTTTCAGGACGAGGGGGAGGAGAATGCGATAAGGATGGGAACCTGGGTTCAGGGGATCGGTCCCCCAGGTGACCTCCTCACCGTCACTCCAGCCATCGTCGTCGGTATCCGGGTCCTGGGGGTCTGTCCCGCGGCTGAATTCCTCGTCGTTGGACAGATCGTCGTCCTCGGGATCACCGGATGCGCCATCGTCTCCCGTGGCGTCGTTCGGGTCTAGCCCAAGACTGGCTTCCCAGTAGGTAGGCAGGCCGTCGCCATCGGCATCGGTGGAAGCCCCCGCCTGACAGGTCACCGTGAAGACCAGTTTCGTCCACAGGGTAGTGCTCAGGGTTCGGGAATCGTGCTGTAAGGGGACGATGCGCAACCCTGCCAGGGTGCCTGCTCCCCCCGTGGTGGTTGTGGTGTATGCGCCGTAAGGCTGATCGGGGAAGAGCCCCTGGCGCTCGAAGACAAGGAGCTCCGGGGACTGCGCTCGCATGGGGTCTCCTGCGGTCATTGGTGCATACACCGGCCCTTCGACGGTCTCTGTGACCGGTGGCGAATACATCGGGCCGTCGGCGGTCCAGGTAGTGCTCTCCGAGGCAGCCTGGTCCCACTCGACCCCATCAACGAGCGAGCCTGGTGGCAGGATTGTGCCCGCTTTGAGCACAGGCAGAAGAGGCTCTGCCGCACCACCCCCGTAGGTCGCCCCAGGGATGTCGAGATACCATTCGGAGCCGATCCCAGGCCTGCGGATCATCCAATCGCGTAGTTCCAGCTCAATCCGGTACCGGAATGGTCCCGGATCAATGTAGGGTGGGGGGTCAATGAACAGCGGCCTCAGCCAGTACCTGATCAGCGGCAGCCGAGGGATAAGCAAGGTAGTCGGACGATAGTTGGGAATGCCATACAAGGTGGTGATGGCGATGACGCGCCGCTCGATGGTGCCGATGGCACCCATGTCGGTCACGTAACTGTTGACGGCTCGCCGGAAGGCCTCGCCCACCGTGATGTAGCCATCCTGGTCCAGGTGCTTGATGATGTAGGTGGAGAGCTTCTCGTTGTGACCTACCAGGTTCACGTCAGTGCTGGCCCCGCTGCCGGTGATGGCGGTGTAGCCGGTGGCGCCCACGTAGACTCCCGCTTGTCTCTCGGCGAATTCCTCCGGGAACTCAGAGTAAGTGGTGTTGGCTACTTCGGGGGCGTGGTAGAGCCGATTGCCGAAACTGGCCCCGTTGTGGCAGCCGGAGGTGACGATGACCGCATTGGGCATGTCGTTTAGATCGGCGGTGTCACCATAGGTAGCGTGATCGCCGGCCTTGAATGACTCACCGCCGGTCGAGATCGAGTTGTAGTTCCCGTGTCCGCCGAAGTAGACCAGGTCATTCTTGGCGTTCAGTTTGGGCGGTACGTCGTTGGAGTCGAAACTATTCTGTACCAGAGCATCGTCGGTGCCGGGGTCCATATAGTCTGCGGCCAGGGTCCCGCCGTCCACGTAGTCATTGGAGGCGATTGAGACACGGTTGGTACGGGAGAATCTAGCGTGACTGGCGATGTAGGTGTCAATCAGGTCGCTGATCTGCGCCGGGGTTTCCACCAGGCGGCCCACGGCCAGTTCGGGGACCAGTTCGTGTTGATCGCCCCAGCCGTCATCCACGTAGGAGAGGTCGCCGTAGATAGAGTCGGTGAGATAGTGGCCCCAGCCATTGACCGCGCCTGGCGTTGAGTATAACTGATGGATGTAACTGTTGGGAGCGGGCAGCCCGGCCCCCCAGAGCCTCTCCTGAGCACTGAATAGGTGATCCTGCTCACGGGCTTTCATGGGGATGACCTCGTTGGTGCCGACGATGACCAGGTAGGAGAGGTTGGGGTAACTTCCCTGCTTGAGGCTTTCGATGTAGTCGTCAATGGCTTCCACGCAGTCGTTGGTTTTGCCCACGTCCCCCTCATCGCCCTCCCAGTCGCCACACTCCGTTTGCACCTCCGTGGGCCCGTCGTCGCTCAGGTCCTTGTGGATAGCGGTCATGTTGGTGGTGCTGGAGGGCAGTCCGATCAGATTGCTGACGTCGTTCTCCAACGCGACCACGTCGGCGTGGCTGTAGCCCAGGTTCTCCATGCGGTCGTAGTCGGTCAGGATCAGAGTATCCACTTGCATAGCGCGGATCAGATACCAGACGACGTTGACGAAGAGGTCCTTGCCGGCCGAGGTCATGCCTCCCGGACTACCATCGTAGCCCCAGAAAAGGTAGCGATTGGCTTGCTCGACAAGGAGGTAGTGGGTCTGGTCGCCGACCTCCTGCCCTAGCAGTACGACGTCATCCGGTGGTGTGGGTAAATGGATCGTTACGGAGTTAGGTGCGGCATCGTAGATAGTCAAAAAGCGATCGTAGGGCACATAGATGCGGTATGGCGCATTGTAGGCAGGGTGAGCAGGATCAACGACGTACAGTTGATTCTCAGGCTCATGAGCACCGTGCGGGTAACCGATGTCCAGTTCAAACTCGCCGAATATAGCGTAACCACCCTCACCAAGGCCCAGGACCGGCTTGCCGGAGTTGTGCACCTTATTGACCGCTGCGGTAGTGCCCCACTGACTCATGCTGCCGCTATCAGGGCCAGCCAGAATGAGGTCAAAGCCGGAGAAATCAGTGCCATCCACGTTATCCAATTGCACCAGTGTGGTGGAGATGGCATTGCTGTCGAGCAGGTCCTTAAACGCATTGGCGGTGCCAAGATCGTCGTCGTAGATGTAGGCTGCCGAGCGGGTGGACGCGGTGACAGTGAAGGTGGTGGTGGCAGGGCTGTAAGGGTAGATGTCGGCCACAACTGTGTGCGGCCCGCTGGTGGCCTCAGGCGGAATGCGTACCATAGTCTTGAAAGAGCCATCTGACACCGTGCCGGAGCCGATGCGGCGCCCCTGGGTGCTCTCCCAGTAGATCGAAACGGTGTAGGCGTTGTCGAAGCCGCTCCCCTCCACCACGGCCCGGCTGCCGGGTGGGCCAGATGCAGGGGTGATGATGACAGCCCCGTTAGGACTGGCGCTCGTCGGAGGTGGCACGGCCATCGCGCCAAGCAGTAGAGCCAGGGTAAGAAATACCCGGCCAGTGTTCCAAGAACTGGAACCGCTCGTGTTCATTTCTGTCCTCCTTTTGGCCTCGACATAGAGATGCCGAGGCCATAGTCGCCCCGGTCTATCACCGAGGTTAGTAATTGCGTACGACAAGGGGCAGGTAGATATGGTATGGCGTCACCCAGATGCGGAAGCGTACCTCGTCAGCGTAGGTGTCCTCGGCCCGGCGGTAGGCGTAGATGTCGGTGTAGGTCAGGTGCCGCCAGTAGGCGCCATCCCGGTTATCAGAAGCAAGGTCCATCCCACCGTAGGCGCGGTGGCAGATTCCGAAAGAGGCGTTGTCATCCCTAAAGGAAAGGTCAACCAAGTAGTTGTCCGGATTACCGCCCAGGTTGTGGAGGAATTGGAGAGCCTCCTCTGTGCTGATCGCAGTCCAACCGCTATCGTAATCAGCCCAGGGCTTGACCCAGATGCGGACGCGGACCTCATCGGCGTAGGCGTCCTCGGCCCGGCGGTAGACGTAGATGTCGGTGTCGGTCAGGTGCCGCCAGTAGGCACCATCCCGGTTGTCAGCGGGTGGGTAATTGGCCCCACGATCCATCCCACCGTAGGCGCGCTGATTGATCCCGTTGAAGTTGTCGCCATCCTTGAAGGAGAGATCAACCAGATAGTTCTCCGGATCGCTGCCCAGGTTGTGGATGAATTGGAGGGCCTGGTTTTGGTTGATGGCCGTCCAGCCGCTGTCGTAGGTAGGTGAGGGCATAACCCAGATGCGGGCGCGGACCTCATCGGCGTAGGTATCCTCGGTCCGGCGGAAGACGTATATGTCGGTGCCCGTCAAGTGTCGCCAGTACGCGCCATCACGGTTGTCAGCGGGCGGGTAATTGGCCCCACGATCCATTCCACCGTAGGCGCGCTGGTTGATCCCGTTGAAGCCAGCGCCGTCCTTGAAGGAAAGATCAACCAAGTAGTCATCCACGTCACCACCAAGGTTGTGCACAGACTGTATGGCCTGACCCTGGTTGATGGCCGTCCAGCCGCTATCGTAGCCAGGGACGGGGAACTGTGACTCCGGGAAGTGCCAGATGCGAATGCGCACTTCGGGGGCGTGGATGTCCTCCGGGCGCCGATACACAGTGATACTTGAGTTGGTCAGGCTGCGCCAATAGGCCCCCACACGGTCGTCCGCGTTCATACCACTGGGAGGGTTGTCGCCAAAATCAGCCCCGCCGTAGTAGCGCTGGTTGACGCCGCTGGTGCCTTGGCTCCTGTATTGCATATCCACCACGTAGTCCTCAGGATTGCCACTGAGGTTGTGCGTCAAGGTCTGGGCCTCGTCCTGGTTGACCGACACCCAGCCACTGTCGTAGGTAGGGTTGGGCCTGACCCAGATACGGACGCGCACGTCATCTGCGTAGTTGTCTTCGGCGCGCCGGAACAGGGTAATGGTGGAGTTGGTCAGGGTGCGCCAGTAAAGCGCCACCCGGTCGTTCTCGCCGTGCCCGGGCGCAGGGCTAGTGCCAAAGTCGGCCCCACCATAGTAGCGCTGGTTGATGGTACTACCATGCCTATACTGCATATCCACCACGTAGTCATCTGTGTTTCCTCCAAGGTTGTGGGTGATGGCGGTGGCTGCGGCACCAGGGGCCATGCTGACCCAGCCGCTGACGTAGTCCGGCGAGGAGTCGATCCAGATGCGGATGCGCACCTGTGCAGCGAAGGTATCCTCCGGACGCCGGTAGACGGTGATGGCAGAATCCGTCAGGCTGCGCCAGTACGCACCCACGCGGTGGTTTTCCATCCCACTGACGTTGGCCCCGAAGTCGGCCCCGCCATAGTAGCGTTGGTTGACAGTGCTGCTGTACTTATACTGCATATCCACCACATAGTTGTCTGTGTTTCCTCCCAGGTTGTGGGTCAGCGTTTTGGCCTCGTCCTGTGCCAGAGTAACCCAGCCACTGTCGTAGACAGGGGCGCCGGAGAAGGCTGCAGCCAGCAGAGCAGCGTTTTCTCCTACCCGCATCGCAGGCGGAGAGGTGATGGCAACGCTGGATGTGCTGCCAGGCTCATCATCCACCGGCGGTTCTGGTTCCTGGGCCAGCGTCACGCCAGCCAAGGAAGAAAACAGCATGGTCAGAGCTAGGGTCAGGCATATAAAACACTTACGATTCATCGCGTGTACCTCCTCATTATGGTGTGTTATGTGCTCGTGCCCACTCGCGTGGGCCTACGAGTTCTCTCCACTGCGTGCTCACCACAGTCTTGTGCATAAGCGCCTCCTTCTTTCGCTGTCAACTTGCTCCGAAAGCCCGTTTTTCGCTCACAGCACTACGGCGGATTGAGAGACGATCAAGATTTCTTCTCGCCCGGCCATAAACGGGGAACGTGGTGGTTTTGTCACACTCTCCCAGTATATCACAAGATCGTTGGTTGCGGTATTCTTGTCCCGTTCCAACCGGGTCACAGCGCGACGTACTCCCCCACCAGATGCACCCGCATCCGGCGCAGCGTGACCCGCTCCAACAGGCAGGCCAGCCGGAACAGGAGTTCGTTGAAGGCCAGGTAGGTGGGGTCGCCGATGAAGTGCAATGAGACCTGTTCCAGCCCGGCATCCCGCGCCAGATGCTCGATCTGCGCCGGCGTGTTGGCGCGGTAGAAGGCCGGGAAGGTGTCCGCCTCCGCCCGGTCGTAGAACCGGCCTACCAGCCGCCCCTGGCTCCAGCGCAGGGCCTGGTTGAGCGTCAACAGCGGGTGGCACAGGTTGGGTGTGAGCAAGACGAAATGACCGCCGGGTGCAAGTACCCGGCCCACCTCGGCGAAGACCGGTGCCGGGTCCGCGAGGTGCTCCAGCACCCACGAGCAGCAGACCAGGTCGAAGGTGGCGTCGGCGTAGGGCAGTGTTTTCGCCAGCCCGCTGGATCGCGCCAGCGCCGGGGCGCGGTGTTCCTGCAGCGACCTCAGGTCAGGGTCGAGCCCGGCGACGAAGCCGGCGCGGGGGTACAGCCGCTCCATCACCCCGCCCCGTCCGCAGCCCAGGTCGAGCACCCTGCTGGTGGGAGTCAGGCGAGCCGCCACCAGGTCCTGGTAGACGTGGCTGGCGGGCTGCCAACCGGGCCGTTTCCCGGCGTAGCGCCTGCGATAAGCCTCCTGTTGGTCAAGCGATAGCATCCCACCCGATTTGTCATTTGTCATTTGTAATTTGTAATTCGTCATTGATCAGTTGGACGGGGGCCAATCCCAGATCTTCCAGAAGATATGGATAGTACCGCCGCCCAGGTCTAGCGTCTCGACCTGGATGAACCCGCGAGAGTTGGTGTCGGTGCGCACAGCGATGATGGTGCCCGCCGCCAGATCGCTGGCGGGAATGTCACCCGCGCCGAACCTGAGGGGATCAATCTGGGCGTAGTGCGCGCTACCGGTCACTCCTGCCATGATGTACGCTACGGCACCTGCCTGCGGGCGCAGATAGTAGTTGCCCCCATCGTCATTCCAACTAAAGTCGGAAGCGCCTATGCCGTCCAGGTTGACAAAGTTGCCCTCGTTCAACGTCAATTCGCTCACCATCAGATCGGGCGGGTCCACGATGATTTGCAGGGTGACCTCATTGTTATCCTCGTTCGTCTCGTGCACGACATCTTCTGAATCCACCCTGATGATGCCGTCGCCGTAAGCGGGTTCGGTGATGTGGTACTGAAGTGTGGCTATGTGCACCTCACCAGGATCGAGGACGGGGATACCCACTGTCTCAGTGCCACCATCGGGTGGGAAGGTGCCCTCGAGTCTGGTGGGAGGCGACAGCGCAGTGCTGTTGTTACGCACTGCCACCTGGATCTCGAACCAGTCGCCGACCTCCTCCGAGATGGACGCTGGTATCACGTCCGCAATGTCCAGGTCCGGGCCCGGCTGTGCGGTGGCAGTGACCACAGTGGATGTAGGCGTGACTGTGGGAGTTGGCTCAGAGGTCGAGGTGGGCGTGACCGGCTCTGGTACGACGATGAGCGCGTAGACGGTGCTGCCGAAGACCTGTCCTTGATCGGACTGCATACGCCAGCGGCTCTTGTAGGTGCCCGGCTCGGTGGGCGCGACCATCTGCGCTGTGACGTCCACGGTGGCCCCGGAGGGAGTGGCGGGGATGGCGACCGAGGTTGGGGTCCCCAGTTGGCTGCCTCCCACGAAGACGAGTTGAAAACCCGGGTCCCAGTCGCAGGTGCCGGAGTTGCGGATGCGCCAGGACTTGGTAAAGGCGACGCCGGGCTGGAGCACGGTGTTGTCGGGGACCGTCAGGTCGGCCACGTAAGAAGCGTTGAGCGTGCAGCCGCCCTCCTCGGTCACGTCGGGCACGGGGGTCTGGGTGGGGCCGGGGGTAGGGGTAACTTGGGCAGCGCCCTCCGCGACGTGGAGCGTGATGGAAGCGGGCTGGGAGGCCCGGTCTGCGGTGTTGTAGGCGATGACGTGGATGGTGACGTCGCCGGGGGCCTCAGGAACCCAGGGTTGGGCGATAGCGAACGTAGTGGGCGTACCCTCAACCGGCGGGTCCGCGCGGACGACGACGGAGTTGACCAGGAGTTCGACGCGGGCGATGCCCTTCTCGTCGGAGGCGGAGGATTGGATAAGCACTTGCTGACCGGCGACGACGGTCGAGTCATCGGCCGGGGAGATGATGACCACAGTGGGGCCCTTGCCCTTGCTGGGCAGGCCGCAGGCTAGCATGGGGACAATCGCTGCGGCAATCAGAGCCAGCAGCGCCTGTAGAACTGATGAACGTCTCTTGTTCACGACACCCTCCTT
>JAUWNP010000098.1 GCA_030612585.1 Anaerolineae bacterium | reverse complement strand
GCGGGAGGTAAAACAGCGTGTGCGGGTGCACAGGCTGGATGGCTATCAGTACGTATTGAGTACGCGCCAGACAGCGGAAGTGCTGATCGTTGGGGAGTAACGCAGTGACTCGTCTCTTTCTCATTCGGCACGGACGCTCGGTGTGGAACGCCGATCATCGTATCCAGGGACAGGCCGACCCGCCGCTGGACGGGGTGGGGCGGGAGCAGGCTCGCCGTCTGGCGGAGCGGCTGCGTGAGGATGCGCCCGTAACGCTCTACACCAGCCCGCTGCAGCGGGCGCAGGAGACGGCGGAGATTGTCGGGGAGGCGCTGGGCGTGCCGGTGGTGCCCGACGAGCGACTCAAGGAGCACGACGTCGGCGCGATCCCGGGGCGGACGGGGGCGCAGATAGAGGAGCGGTACCCGGAAGTGGCGCGGCGCGGGGCGGAGGGGCCGGGGAGCCTCGTGATTCCTGGGGAGGAGGGGAGCGCGCCGTTTCGGGCGCGAGTGGCGGCGGCCTTCGACGAGATCGGGTCGCGGCACACGGAGGGAACGGTGGGCGTGGTGGCACACGGGGGCACCCTGGGCATCTACCTCAATCACCTGATCGGGCTGCGGACCTGGCTTTCGCCCTTCCGCTTCGGCAACGGGTCGCTGAGCATCGTCGAACTGAACCCGGTGCGACCGCGCATCGCGCTTTTGAACGATACCTGTCATCTGGGAGGAACAACATGATCGTGGGAGAGAAAGTCCGACTGCGGCCGATTGAGCGAGACGACCTGCCGCGCTTCGTCGAGTGGTTCGGCGATCCCGAAGTGCGCCGCCATCTGGCGCTCTATCTGCCGTTCTCGTTGGCGCAGGAGGAGCGCTGGTTCGAGAGCCTGCTGGAGCGACTGGAGCGGCAGGAGGACTTGTTGCTGGCTGTCGAGACGGCCGAGGGAGTGCACATCGGCAACATCGGCCTGGACAGCATCAACTGGAAGGACCGTGGCGCCGAACTGGGCATCGCTATTGGCGAAAAAGCGTATTGGGATCAAGGATATGGCACCGACGCTATCCGCACGCTACTGGGTCTGGCCTTTCGTCAGATGAACCTGCACCGCGTCTTCCTGCGGGTGGACGCGGACAACCCGCGGGGCATCCGCTGTTACGAGAAGGTTGGCTTCCTGCGGGAGGGAACTTCCCGCGAGGCGGTGTTCAAGGCGGGTGAGTACCACGATCAGTACGTGATGAGCATTCTACAATCGGAGTTCAAGGCAGATGAGTGAGAGCGGAGGAGGCATGCACGGTACTATCAAACTGTTCAGTGGCAGCGGCTGTCCCGCGCTTGCTGAGGAGATCAGCCAGTATCTCGGCGTACCGCTATCGGGACGCGACCTCATCCAGTTTCCCAACGAGAACATCTTCGTGCGGCTACACGAGAGCATACGCGGTCAGGACGTCTTCCTGATTCAGACCACCTCGTCACCGTCCAACTACAACATCATGGAGTTGCTGATCTTCCTGGATACGCTCAAGCGGGCTTCGCCGGATCGCATCACGGCGGTGATTCCCTATTTGGCCTACGGGCGCTCCGACAAGAAGGATCAGCCCCGCGTGCCGATCACTGCCCGCCTGATGGCCGATATTATCGGTGTCGCCGGCGCCGACCGCTATATGACGCTTGACCTGCACGCCGACCAGATCCAGGGTTTTTTCAGTATCCCAGGCGACGCTCTGACCGTCTTTCCTATCCTCTCTGACTATCTTCGCGACAAGCGGCTTCAAGAAGCGGTCGTCGTCGCCGCGGATCTGGGCTTCGCCAAGAAGGCGCGTAACCTGGCATCTGAACTGCGTTTGCCCCTGGCACTGGTCGAAAAACGTCGGGTGTCAGAGGATACGGAGGCGCTCACATTGGTGGGTGAGGTGGAGGGGCGCGACGTCATCATTGTGGATGACGAGGTGAACACCGGCGGGACGGTGCTCAACGCAGTCAGCATCGTCCGGGAGCACGGCGCTCGCGATATCTACTTGTGCTTTGCTCACGCCGTCCTAGCGCCGCTAGCGGTCGAGCGGCTGCGGGAACCCTCCATCAAGGAAATCGTGACCACGAACTCTATCCCCATCCCGCCGGAGAAGCAACTGCCCAATCTCACCGTCCTCTCCGTCGCCGGTTTGCTGGGGGAGGTGATCCTGCGCGTTCACGAGGGTCGCAGCGTCGGCGAGGTGTTCCAGAGTTATAAGCGTTACGAGTAGCACGCCAGTTCATAGTGGCGACTTTAGTCGCTTCTCTCGCTTCAACGACGACTAAAGTCGTTACTACGAACCACCAAGAACCCCTGGAGGAGCCATGTTTGTCAAACAATTCCGCACCGGCGGCGACCGCAACTTTGGCTACTTGGTCGCCGACGAAACGACAAAGAAGGCGGCCATCATTGATCCATCCTACTCGCCAGAAATGATAGTCGAATTTGCTCGCGGTCGTGACTATGAGATCGAATACGTGTTCAGCACCCATGACCATTTTGATCACACCAACGGCAACGCCGTGGTCGCAAGGCTGACCGGGAAACGCGCACTCCTGTTCGGGATGACCGACCCAGAAACCGGCGTCACCGTAGTGGACGGCGCGTGTTTCCCGCTAGGAAATCTAGAGATCCAGATTCTCCACACGCCTGGGCACACCAACGACGGAATCTGCATCTACGTCGAGGACACTGTCTTCACGGGCGACACGTTGTTCGTGGGCAAAGTCGGCGGCACGGACTTGGGGCCGGGAGCCAAGGCCGAATATGATTCCTTGCACCAGAAACTTTTCGCGTTGCCCGATAACACCCGTGTCTTTCCGGGACACGATTATGGCACTGCTCCCGAATCTACGATCGCCCACGAGCGAGAGACGAACCCGTTTTTTCTACAGCCAGATTTCGAAGCCTTTGTGCACCTGAAACGCAATTGGGAAGCCTACAAGAAGGCACACGGAATCTCGTGACCCCGTGGTACGAGAGGAGTTTTGGACGGGAATACCTCGAGTTATACGCACACCGCGACGCTGCCGAAGCGCGAGCAGACATAAAAGCCATTGTCCGCCTGCTCTCTCCGCCAAAGGGTGAACCGCTGCTCGACTTGTGCTGTGGCGCGGGTCGGCACTTGTGTGTCTTGCGCGATCTGGGCTTTGGCCAACTGGTTGGGTTGGACCTTTCCGAGGAACTGTTGCACGTTGCTGCCGGCAATTTGGTCAATGCAGATGGCAACCCAGAGCAAATCCCCAACCACGTTCAGTTGGTGCGATCGGACATGCGCGCGATCCCGTATGCGAACTATTTCGCCACCATTCTATCGCTCTTTACCTCGTTTGGATACTTTGAGACCGACGAAGAGAATCAATCTGTCTTCCTGGCCGTTCACCGCGCCTTGAGGCCGGGTGGAAGAGTGTTGGTTGATTACCTCAACCGAGATTACGTGATCGCCCACCTGGTCGAACGCGACGAGAAGGTGTTTCCCGGTCGGCACATTCAGAATGTGCGCTGCCTGATCGGTGATCGTCGGCGAGTCGAAAAGACCATCACCGTAACTACCAGTACCGGCGGGAAGCGTCAGTTCCACGAGTCGGTACGGCTCTATTCTGAAGCCGAGATGGTTGCTATGCTAAGAGTCACCGGGTTCATAGACATTCATTGTTACGGATCACTCGACGGTCAGGCATACGACCCTGAGAGCAAGCGCCTGATCCTGGTCGCCCGAAAAGAAGATCATTGATCACCAAGATTGAGCCACGGGCGTTGCCCGCGCAGGCTGAAAACAGGCTGTATCTGGATTACATCGCAGGTATAGGCTCAGCCGCCGATTTTTTTTCGCACGCGCCGCTGGATTTTGGCGCTGTGTTTGAGGCGCGCCGGGGCTACCCCTACCCGCGCCAGGAGGCTGTGCGCGTTCTGGTCGAATACAATAGCGGGTTGGGTGCAGGGCCTCGCACGTTGGTCAATATCAATGCCTTGTGCGATCCCGCTACCTTTTGCGTGATCGCTGGGCAGCAGGCCGGTTTCCTGGGCGGCCCAGTTTACACGGCCTACAAGATCATCACCACCATCCGGTTGGCTGCGCACCTGCAGGAAACCCTGGGAGCCCGGTTTATCCCAGTGTTTTGGCTGGCTACAGAAGACCACGACTTTCATGAGATCAACCACGCCTACGTCACCCAGCGTGACGGCGAAGTGGGACGGGTGAAATTCGACTGGGAGCAAGTGGGGCATCCAGTCGCCGATTTGCCCGTCACCGCAAGCATAACACGCGCCTACGGCGACTATTTCGAGAAACTCTTGCCAGGGCCATTCCATTCACAAGCCAAAGCGCTGTTCGCGCCTCAACCTGGGGAAGACTTTTGCGCCTGGCACGCTCGGATCTGGTCGAGCCTCTTCGCCGAGCACGGCCTGGTGATCGTCGAACCGAGCACTTTGCGTTCACTGGCGAGCGGCTTCTTCCAGCGCGCGCTGGAGCAGAGCGATGAGGTCCGCAATCGTCTGAATGGCGTCGCGCACCGTCTGCGCGCCGATGGATACCAGCCCGCGTTGACCTCACCACAGGCGGGGCGGTTGTACACGTTCGACACGACGGGGCGCCGGGTGCGAGTAGAAGACCCAGGCACACATCTCGCTCAGGTGGCCGCACATCCAGAGCGCTACTCCACCGACGCCGCCCTGCGCCCCTTGTTCGCCGATGCGATATTCCCGATCGTGGCCAGCGTGCTCGGCCCAGGCGAGATTGCCTACCAGGCCATGTTGCGACCGCTCTACGACCTGTTTGACCTGCCCCAGCCGCTCTTGTTCCCGCGCAAGAGTTACACCGTCGTCTCCGCCGGCCAGGCCGGGCAAATCGCCCGTTACGGGACAAACGTGCGCGCCATTTTGACCGGGCAACTGGAAGTGGATGGTACGTTCCGCGATCTCGTGCCGGCGTCCGAACGGGCGCTATTCGACCGGGCACGGCGCGAACTGGCGGAAGCGATTGCGCCGTTGCAGCCCTATTTGGAGGGCATTGATCCTGGCCTGGGGAAGACCTGGGAACAGACGCTGTCTAGCTCGGTGCGCAACCTGGCCAAGCTCGAAGAGCGGGCCACAAGAGCGCGAATGAGCCGGTTGGGGTTATCCAAAAGAGAGTTGCAGGCCCTACGAAACAGTTTGTTACCCAGGGGACGATTGCAAGAGCGCGTCTTTTCTCTGCCCCACTTTGTCAACGATTATGGCGGGAGGTTCATAGACGAGATACTCTCCGCCGGCGAGTTGGCCGACTTTGCACACCACGTACTTACCCTGGAGGAAGGGTATGCCGAAAGTTGACGTGATGGCCTTTGGCGCCCATCCAGACGACATCGAACTCGGCTGTGGGGGCACGCTGATCAAGCTCGTGGGCCTGGGGCATTCCGTTGTCCTGGTGGACATGGTACAGGGCGAGATGGGGACCAGGGGCACGGTCGAGACCCGCAGGGCCGAGGCCGCTGCCGCTGCCAAAATCATCGGCGCGGTCGCGCGGGAGAATCTGAAACTTGAAGATGGCAACATCCGCGCCGACGAGGAAGCCAAACGCAGGGTCGTCGAGGTCGTCCGCAAACACCGCCCGCGCTTGGCGTTTATTCCCTACTACAAAGACCGGCACCCCGATCACTATCACGCCAGTCAAGTGGCCTACGAGGGCATCTTTCTGGCTGGCTTGGCGCAGTACGAAACGGGGCAGGAAAGTTATCGCCCGCTCAGGGTGCTTTACTACATGGACTGGTACGAGTTCGAGCCGACGTTCATCGTGGATATCAGCGCGCAGTTTGACCAAAAAATGGACGCGATTTACGCTTTCTCCACACAGTTCAAACCGGGCGACTCGTTCTACGAGCAGACTCGTCTCACGTCGCGCCAGTACAACTGGGCGCTTGTCCATCGGATGGCTTATTACGGCTCGCTGATTGGCAAACAGTATGGAGAGGGCTTTCTCATCCGTGGCAGGATGGAGGTCGACAATCCTTTGGAAGTCAAATTTTCCTCTTTTTGAAAGGAGAACCATGCGTGTCGGAATCACCTGTTATCCTACCCACGGCGGCAGTGGCGTCGTGGCCACCGAGTTGGGCAAGCACCTGGCCGGGCGTGGCCACGAGGTGGCGTTCATTGCCTATTCCACGCCGCTGCGGTTGGCTGAACTGCCGCCGCGCGTCTCTTTTCACGAAGTAGACGTCATCGAGTACCCCTTGCTTACGAACTTTCCCTACACCCTGGCGCTCGCCTCCAAGATGGCCAGCGTGGCGCGGATGAAGCGGCTTCAGATTCTGCACGTGCATTACGCGATCCCCTTTGCCGCCGCCGCGCTGCTGGCCAAGCAGACCGTGCCGGAATTAGACCTCAAAATCGTGACTACCTTGCATGGCACAGACGTGATGTTGGTCGGCAACAATCCCTCCTTCGAACCGGTGACGGCGATGGTGATCGAACAATCAAATGCTGTGACAGCGGTGTCTAACTTTCTGAAAGACGAGGCTTACCGCCAGTTTCGGGTGAGCAAAGAGATCAGCGTCATCCGCAACTTTATTGATCCGGTGCGGCACGATCATCCAATTCCACCGTGCATCCCCTCCTGCGGCTACTCAGAGCAATATACGCTGATGCACATCTCCAACTTTAGACCGGTCAAGCGCGTCGGAGACGTGATTGAGATATTCGTGCGTGTCACAAAAAAGATCAATGCCCGTTTGATCATGGTCGGAGATGGGCCCGACGCGGGGCTGGCGGCGCATAAGGCGCAGGAGCTGGGGGTTGCAGATAGAGTGATGTTTATCGGCGTCGTGGATCGCGTGGCCCCGCTTTTGCGGGCCGCCAACTTGCTGCTACTCCCCAGCCAGATGGAGAGCTTTGGACTGGTGGCCCTCGAAGCGATGGCCAGCGGCGTGGTGGTCATCGCCAGCGACGCTGGCGGGCTGCCGGAGGTTGTCGAGCACGGCGTCACGGGCTTTCTGGCCCCGGTCGGCGACGTGGAAAAGATGGCTGGCTACGCCATTCGTCTTCTGTCTGACCGTGCACTGTGCCGTGCCTTTTCCCAGGCGGCTCGCAAACGCGCGGTCGAACGTTTTGACTATCACGATATCGTCTCTCAATACGAGGCAGTCTACGAACGGGTGCTGGTGTAGAGGCACTCTTGCAGGAAGGTCTCAGGCATCTTCGCTGTCACGCTTCGTCAGGTAGTGGATGCCGGGGTCACTCTCGACGTAGCCCGCCTTTTGAAACAGCGCCAGTGACGCGGGGTTGTCGCTTTCGACGAGGGCGGCGATGACGTGTATATCATGTTCACGTAGTGTCTCCTCAGCCGCCGCGATCAGCCGGGCCGCGTAACCTCGCCGGCGATGGTCGGGGCCCACCACCAGCCGGTTGATCCACCCCTTGCGACTGTCATGCGTGGCGACGATCGCACCCACTAACTGGCCGTCCACCTCCAGCCCCAGGATTATCTGGACGGTGCTGGCGAGTTGCCGGGTCAGGCCAGCGCGGCTATCGCGCCCATGGGGTTTGAGCGAGTGCAACCCCGCTCGCTGCCACAATGCCAGCAGTTCATCGTAGTCGTCCAACCCCAGCCGGCGTATGTGAAGTCCCCTCTTACTATGCACTGAAGTGTCCTCCCCGACTCACGCAACACGTTTCACGTTTCACGTTTCACGTTTCCAGCGCCCGCTGCACAGCCTCCGCCAATTGCTCCGCGCTCAGGGGCTTCTGCAACCAATCTACAATGTCCTGCACCGGTAGATCCCGGGCCTTGAATTGCAGCGGATAGCCGGTCATTGCTACAATCTTTACGGCCGGCTTCTTCTGTTTCAAGATGCGAAATAACTCGGCACCGCTGATGCCCGGCATCATGAGGTCGCTCAGCACCATGGCGATCTCGTCACTGTGTTGCTCGAAGATAGACAGCGCCTCCCGACCGTTCGCTGCCACCAGCACCTGATAACCAAGCGATTGCAGCGTCTCGGCTACCGCATCTCGCGCGGCCGGCTCGTCCTCCACTACCAGGATCGTTTCTCCGTGCCCGTGTACCGGGGTGCCGATTTCCAGTTCCAATGGTTCCCCCCCGGACACCCGAAGGGCTGGCAAGTAGAGGGTGAAGGTCGTGCCGCGCCCTACCTCGCTCTCTACGTCAATGTGGCCCCCATGCTGCCCGACGATGCCGTACACCTGCGCCAGCCCCAACCCTGTGCCTTGCCCTGTCGGTTTGGTGGTGAAGAATGGCTCAAAGATGTGTGATAGGGTGTTGGGTGGGATGCCTGTGCCAGTGTCCGAGGCGGTCACTTGCACCCACTCCCCTGGTTCCATCTCTGGCAGGGGAGGCGGCTCGCCAGGCCCGACCAGTATCCGCTCCAACCCTATAGACATCTCCCCGCCTTCTGGCATCGCATCACGGGCGTTGACGACCAGGTTCATCACCACCTGCTGGATGCGCGTTGGATCGGCGTTCACCGTGTACTCGTCGTGTCCATACACCAGTTGTAACTCGATGTTTTCGGGCAGCGTACGTTTCAGCAGTTTGATCAACTCTTTCAGAAACGGTACCAGGTCCAAGGCGCGCCGCTCAATGACCGAAGTGCGGCTGAAGTCCAGGATTTGCCCGGTCAGATTGGTTGCCTGCTTGGCCTGTTGAGAGATTGTCACCAGGCGCTCGCGGTCCTTGGGGGTCAGGTCCGGCTTCCGCAACATCATACCGGCGTACAGGATGATCACTGACATGATGTTGTTGAAGTCGTGGGCGATGCCCGCCGCCAGTTGTCCCACCATAGCCAGTCGCTCCTGTTGCTGGACGCGCTCCTTTATCTCCCGCTCCTGGGTGACATCTTGCAGAACCAGCACCCAACTTTCTGCCTCAGGTCCCGACGTGATCGCGTAGGCTGCTACCTCGAAGACCCGGCGCGGGGGGCCGTCCACTTCCACCTCGTGCCACAGTCCTTCTGTGGGAGGCGCCAGTAATTCCTCGATCGGGTATCCACCCAGGTGGGTCAGCGTCGTCTTTGCTGCCTGGCTGAGTTCGCCGAAGTCCTCGCCACCGCATAGCGCGACCAGGTGTTCTCGTGCCGCCGGGTTCGTCAGGAGAACGTGTAGGTCGGGAGCCAGCAGAAGTATGCCTGCCGGCACTGTGTCCACGATCTGCTGTATCTGCCGGGCTTGATCCTGTGTCTTCTCCAGCAGACGGAGCCGTTCGGAGGCCGCACCCATTTGCCGGCCCACCGCTTCCGCCAGCGCGATTTCCTCGGCGGACCAGGGGCGGGGGGTGGAGGAAGCCAGGTTCAGCCCTCCGATGCGTCGTCCCTCGGCCAGAATGGGGACAGTCAGGTAAGCCTGAATTCCCAGGTGAGCCGCACGCTGGTCGGCCACTGTCTGTAGGCTATCTTCCCTCTGTTGCCAATCCTCCACGACGAGAGTGTCGGGTATGTCCGGTGGGGTGGCTTGGATCGTTTGGGCAATCAGTTGTCTATGCTCTGTGGGGAGGCCGCGCGTGGCTAACTGATTCTCCAGCCAGATGCCCCCGATATCCAGCCCCGCCGTTTGCAGGGTGTAGTCCAGGGTGATCTCCAGCAATTCCTGCAGGTCGGACGCGGTAACGGCAGCGGCGATAATGGCGTTGAGGGCCTCCTGCTGGGCGGCCCGGCGGCGGATTTCCTCCTCCGCCTGCTTACGCTCGGTGATGTCTGTGAAAACGGCGAGCACGCCGCTGAATTGCCCATCCTCGAACAATGGCTGGGCGCTGACGATGACGGGCACCCGCTGGCCCTCTCGCGTCAGCAGGCCTGCCTCATACTGGCTGGCGATGCCCTGGGGTCGCATGGCTGCCTCTTCCTCGATCTTCGCTACGTGCTCGGGCGGTACGATGTCCTTCCAATGCTGGCCTGTCAACTCCTCCGGGGTATAGCCCAGAATCTCAGCACCTTTGGGGTTGACGAAGGTGATGTACCCCGTCGCGTCCTCGAGGAGGATGCCATCGTTCATACTCTGCACGATGTTCTCGTTGAACACCCGCAGGCCCTCCGTTTCCTCGTATAGTCGTGCATTCTCGATGGCTATCGCCGCGGTCGCGGCCAGTGATTCCACCAGTCTTAAGTCTGTAGGCCGGAAGCGATTCACCTCCGTGTCCAACACCTGGAGCACGCCAATCACTTGCTCCTTCACTTGCAGAGAGACGCTGAGTATAGACCGTTGCTCCAGTCCTATTTGTTGGTCCACTTTTCTGAAGTGGCGCTCGTCGGCCCGCGTGTCCGGCACGATCAGGCTCTCGCCACTTGTCGCCACTCTGCCAGCGATCCCCTCTCCCGGCGCGAGTCGCCACCCGCGCGCGATCTCGCTTTTGTAGCCAACGGCCTGCTGGCAAACCAGTTCGTTCGTCTCCGGGTCTACAAGCCAGACAGAGGCAGCGATCACACCTAGCAGACGGCGCACTTCTTCCAGGATGGTTGTGAGCACCTGGTTCAGATCCAGCGTAGAGCCGAGCGCTCGTCCTACTTGATTGAGCAGTTTCAACTCGCGGGTCTGCTGCCGCAGTGTCTCCTCCGCTTGCTTGCGCTCGGTGATGTCGCGGATGGCGACGATGCGGGCGGGGCGTCCTCGGTAGGTTAACGCCTGGGTGACCAGTTCGACGTGGAATTCCGTGCCGTCCTTTCTGATGCCGACCGATTCAACCGGTTGCTCGACTCCAGAGTCGACTTTCCGCGCGAGCAGATCGCGCGATCCCTCGGCGATAAAACCCGGCAATGGCATCCCGATGACCTCTGAAGGGGCGTAGCCAAACATCTTCGCAGCGCCCAGGTTGACGTCAATCACTTCCCCTGCTTCCTTTTCGCTGACGACGATGCCCTCAAAAGTGGTCTCCAGGAGGCTGCGATACTGTTCTTCCTTCTCGGCCAACTCAGATCGCCGATCCACTTCCAATTGTGCCCGGTGACGGGCACCCAGGATGATTAGAGCATACGCACTAATGACAAAGATCGGAGGGGCGGCGGCGAGTGTCGTCTCAGGGAAGAATGTCGGCAGGAGCACCATGCCGATCGCATTGAGGGCAGCAACGATGATCGTGGCCGGTACAGAAAGTAATATGCTGGCAAATAACACGGGCAGAACCATGTAGTCTAGTACCGCGATGTCGGTAGGAGCGTAGTAGGAATTCAGGCCTGCGAAAACTACGACCGCCGTCGCAAGAACCCCAATGGAAATGGCCCCCACCGTAAGCATTGCTGCGGGTTTGTAATGCCCGGCGCGGTTTATGCTGTACGCAATCGCAAAAAGGACGGTGGTGCCCGCGACCACGTAGATGTCCGGATTCTGCAAAGCAGACACAGCGGGTGTAGATGTGTCTGGTATGGCCAATGTCACAACGATCAGTGCGGCCAGTACAACGAAAATGGTCAGCAACGATGCCAGCAAGCGCGCCTGGCGACGTCCCCCAGGCTCTTCGACAGACGCGGGGGGTTCTGTAAGCCGATACCAGAATTTTCTCAGCGGACTAGTGGGCGACTTGTCTTTATCTTCCATCATCGCTTCACCCTTTTCAGTTGGGAGGTATAGGTGCAACGCACTTTTGTTCGAGCAAGCGAGTTGCACCTTTTTCACTTGCGCTGAGTATAGTATAATCCATTATGTGCATTAGGGAAAGTGGTATTTTCTCTCCAGTTAATCCCCTGAGACTTGCCCAGGCGAGGGGTAGTAACTCACGTAGAAATCGCGGGAGCAGTCGTCACGGTCGGTACCCGGCGGGTAGCGCTTGAGGGAAGCCCCCGACGGGAAATGCACTATAAAATCTGTGAAAGGCGTCACGCCAGCGCGGAAAGCGCCACCCCAGACGGCGCTGTCTACGAGCCCACCGCTCGTGTCCAACAGAAGCATCTCGTCACCCTCATTCCCCAAGGCTATCCCGAAGCCGTCCCAGGAGGCCACGGGCGTCAAGTTGGGCACCGTCGTGTCGCAGTCCGTCCACTCGTAGGCAGGATTGAAGCCGTAGGCGGCGGAGAAGTCCGCCGCGCAGGCCGCTACTACGACCACCTGACCGTGAAGGAGTTGTGCCCCGGCGGGAAAGGCGTAACGCCCGTCGCCGTAATCTCCCGTATTGATCGCGTCCCCCAGCGCCCACCCGGCGATACTCACCTCGGTGCCGGGGTTGTAGAGTTCGATCCACTCCTTGCCGGTATCGTCACCGTCGGGGTTGACGAAGACTTCGGTGACCAGGGGGTAGCCGGCCGGAGGGACGTAGTCGTGCATCAGAAGGGACAGGTAGGTGCGGTAGGGCATCGGACTGTAGCCCAACTGCCAGTCGTGTTCGAAGACGGTTTGCATCCACTCGTAAGCCTCCACCGAGCGAAATTGAAGTGCCATCTCGCGGTTGCTTTTATTTGAGTTCTCGGTGCCGTTGATGCTCCCCAGGTGGGTCCAGCGCTCGTCGCCCACGCTTGCCAGGAAGACTTTGGCGTGGATTCCCAGGCCGGTGACGTTCGCCAGGCGGCAGGTGAGGTACAGTTCCTCACTGCGGGCCAGGTCGTTGAGGTAGAGGCAGGTGGCGGTGTTCCCGCCGCTGTCGTAGTACCCATCCAGCAGGAGGCGCACCTCTGCGCCCCGCTGGGCCGCCGCTACCAGAGCCTGGATGCGGGGATTCAGCCCCTCGTTGCCCACGCCGGTGGTCCAGGTCACCGGCTCGTTGAGTTGCAGCACCGCGATACGGTCGCCGTTCCTGGCGCGGCCGAGCAATCCTAGCAGGGCATCCTGATCGCGCAAGCCGTTCTCCGGTGCGTGGAGCACTGTGACGTGGGTGGTCGTCGCCACCAACGGGGCGGTGAAGGCAGCGGTGTAGGTGGTCCAGTCCGGCGAGGGCAGGGGGGTGAAGTCGGGGGGTGGGGCGTATGTGTCGTCGTAGGGAGCTACGTCCAGGTGGCGCATGGGGTCGCAGTCACGGCGGAAGACCTCCGCCAGGCGGGCGATGAGACCGGGGCTGTCGGTCACCGCCACGAGGCCACGCTGTCCCATCGTGCCGTTCTCTTTGGGGTCGGAGGGCATTGAGTTTGCGCCGAAGTTGTCGCTGCTCACGAGCGCCAGTCGCTCGTCCACGAGGATGAACTTACCGTGCTGGTAACGGTAGCGGGGGGCGGTTTTGCCCAGGAAGTAGACGGTGTTAGTGGGCGGGTTGTGCAGGCGCTGGACGATCCACTTCTCCACATCGTCCACACCGCCGGCGGGGCCGCTCTCCAGCAGGATGGTCACTGCCACCCCGGCCCGGATGCGGTCGCTGATCACTTCGTGGAGAGCGACACTTTCCAGGGTGTAAGCCTCGATGCGCAGGGTGTGCTGCGCCGAGGCGATGGTCTGCGAGACCAGGTCCAGCGCCCCCTCCGGGGCCACGGCCAGGGTGAGGGTGGCCGTGGTGGTGATCTCCGCCGGGAAGAACAGAGCCTCCAGGTCCCAGCCGGGGTAGCGCAGTTTGCGCCCGTTGATGGGGTCGTCGGGGTCCTGGGCCCAGTCGGCGGCGGCGTCTGTGTCGGGAACGGGCAGGCCGGTGGTCTGGTTCAACTTGCGGTAGAGCACCTGCCCTGCGCCGTAACCCGCGTAAGGGTAGGGGACGGCAGTACTGCTCCAGCCCGCTGTGGCCGCGCCGGTGCCGTAGGCCAGCGTGTCCACCACGTGTCCGTCGGCGTCGAGCAGGTAGGCGGCCTCGCCGTGGTCGGTGAAACCGGGCCAGGAGCCATCCAGGGCGGGGACGGGGCGGGTGATGGACTGGGCGGCCCAGTCAGCGTCAAAGCCCCAGACGGGGTAAAAGCCGTCGGCGTCCTGGGCCAGCCAGATGACCTGCCCCGGTCCGATGGTGGCGATGGTTGGGAAAGACAGACCACCGGTGCCGGTGTCATCGTTCAGTCGCCATCCGTCCAGGGAGACGGTGTAGTGACTCTGGTTAAGAAGGGCTGCCGCCTCCTTGCTTCCCCCGTAGTTGGCGGGAGCCAGGGCGTAGAGACGCACGCAGGGGAGGACAGGCGCAGTCCAGGAGGCGGTCTCGGTGCGGCCGGTCCGCTCCGTGGCCGTCGCCACGTTGGCCACCGTGCCGGAGAGGGTGTCGGCGACGTGCAGCGTCAGCGTGATGATGTGGAGCGTGCTGGTGGGCAGGTCCCCTACCTCCCAGCGCAGGGTGTCCGGCGTGGATTGGGTGAAGGTGTAGGGGGAGGTCTGGGTGATGAATTCTAACCCTGCCGGGAGTGAGTCGGTCACGACAACGGTGGCCGCTGTCAGGTCGCCCGTGTTGCTCAAGAAGAGGTGGCAGGTAAGGGTGAGGCCTGCTGTGGCGACGGAAGGGCCAAGTTTTGCCAGGCTCAGACCAGGGATGGCGTAGCAGGAGTTTTGCGCCTTCGGCGTGCCGTTGATGGGGTCGAGATTGGCGTCCAGGCCGTTGCGGGTGAGACCGTCGTTGGTGGCCCAGTTAGCGTCGGCATCGGGGGCGGTGGGGTTAATGCGCTCCACCGTCGCATAGACGAAAACACTGGTAGAGGCAGTGCCCGCTGGCCATGGGCCGCCGTCGCCATTGGCAGTGTCTATGACATTGTCCAGGTTGTCGGTTAGCGTCAGCGCCTCGCCGGTGTTGGAGAGGCCGTAGCCAAAACTGCCGGTCCAATCAGCAGGGACGTCACTGACTGCGTAGTCATCCGTACGCTCGATGAGGTAGTAGCCATAGGGAGAGATGTCTCTACCCAGGGCAATGTCCAGATTGTCATCGTCCACCAGATGCCATCCCTCCAGCGAGACGGTGTCTGCGGTTGTGTTGTAGAGTTCGATCCACTCATCGGCAGGACTGGCCGCCGTGCCCATCCACGCCACCTCGTTGATGACCACGTCCAGAGCATCGGCCGAGGTGGCTGCCATCTCCGCCGCCCGCGCCGATGTGCGCAACCCACTCACCAGCGCCACAACCAGCAACCCGCTCAGGAGGCAGGCCCCCGCCAGCCACGTCATCCGCTTCATCGCTCACCTTCCGTCGCATCTTGCGTTTTGTGCATATTGCGTCCTGCACATCGACTGCCGCCGCCAGCGCCAGTCCAGCAGGTAGACGCGCTGGATTCTACCCTACCATCCCCGCCTGCGCAAATCGGCGCGTGAGGACCGGTCCCCAGCCTTCGCTCATTTTCGGTCTCATTTTAGGTGAATGAGTACGATCGTGCTGCCTCACGAACAAACGTTACCGCAGGGGTATCGGCCAGAGTTGTCAGTCTTAACGAGTTGTGGTATAATATGACAAGTTGTTATAACAATATATACATAACGGAACGTGCTATGGCTAGAGCCGTGAGTATTCGTCACCTGATCCTGGGCTTACTGACCCAGCAGCCAATGTCCGGCTATGACATCAAGCGCTTCCTCAAGAGCCTGAGTTGGCTGATTGACAGCCCTAGTTTCGGCAGCATCTACCCTACCTTGCGCGCTCTGCGGGAAGATGGACTGGTGACCGTGGAGGTGGTTCCCCGCCAGGGTAAGCCACCTCGAAAGATCTACACCATTACAGAGGCCGGCAGGTTAGCGTTGCGAGAGTGGATAGGTCAGCCAGTCGCACTAGATGCTTCCTTGAAGACTTTCGTGGTGCGCTTGATCCTGGCCAGCAACTTCTCGCACACTGAGTTGATCGCTCACCTGCAGCAACGGCGCTCACAGGTTGTAGCCCATCGCGCTACCCTGAGGCAGATTATCGAGGCGCTGGAAGGGACGATGGACTCTGGGCAACGTCTGACGTTTGGCTATGGGCTGACTCTAGCCACCGCAGAGTTAGCCTGGCTGGATAGCACACTGGGACAGTTATCTCAACAGCCACTACCCGTGGAGGTCGTAAAGGGCGACGGCGTTACCTTGACCGTCTGAAGCGCGCGCCCAGCGGATCGTTCCTAGATCCCGTCTGATTTTATGTGCGATTTTCCATAATCCGGGCCCAGGACTCACTGTAGACCTGGTTTGTGCCAAGACCGGTGTTAGGGGTTGCGGCCAGCCAGGTCTATTCTTATGCGGCATAGGTAGGGATTTGAGGAGGGAGTGACAATGTTTAAGGCAGGCGACGCGATAATTCACCCCGTTCGTGGAGCAGGTGTCGTGATATGTGTCGAGGAGCGGCAATTGCGCGGAAACAGCGCTCTGTACTACAGAATCAATCTACTGGGCCAGCCAGGTACCAGACTTATGATCCCAGTCAGCGCTGCGGAGGCGCTGGGCCTGCGGTGCGTGATCCAACAATCTGAATTGAAGAAGGTGTGGCATGTGTTGCGTGCTACTCCCAAGACGCTGCCGGACAATCACAAGAAACGCTACGAATTGCTGGACGACAAACTTCACACCGGGGATGTCT
>JAUWNP010000152.1 GCA_030612585.1 Anaerolineae bacterium | reverse complement strand
TGGGGCGGGAGTGGAGGGATCGGGGGGAGATGGCGTAAGACAGAGCGGGTTCGAGTACTGCCTCCACCCTTGTCTTTTCCCCGAAACTGGCTATAATAAGCCAGAAATGACTTAAGGCATAAATGCCGTACCTGGAGGTATTATGTTCGACACACTATATCCCGCCGGACAAAGGCGGCTGTTCACCAACCGTCGCCGAGAGCTGAACCGGCTCAACTATTTGGTCGAAGAGTTGACACACGGCCGGCCGGCCCGTCTCGGCCTGTTTGGCCCCCGGCGCATCGGCAAATCCTGGCTGATCAAAGAGTTCATCCATCGCCATCGTGTCGCCACTACTGTCGTTCCTGCCTACGTCAACTTCGAGAACATCTGTACCGACCCTGAGAACTTTGCCCTGAAGTACGTGGGCTGGGTGACCTTCTGGCTGCTGACTCGTGGCGACGGACGGATCGAGGATTTCCTGCACCCGTCACGCCTGCTGGTGCAGGCGTCCGAATATCGGGCTCTGCAGAATGAGTTGTTGGAGATTGAGCGCGTCCTGGGCAGCACAGATGTCAACCGGAACACACTGCTGAACCTGGCCTTCGCCTTCCCGGAAAAGGTTGCCCGGTCACTGGGCGTCAAACTGCTCCTTTTCCTGGACGAGTTTCAGGACTTGGCCGACCTGTCTGCCTACAAGGGTGCGCGAAACGTCGTGGGGGTGTTTCGCGCCCACACCGACACGGAGAACGTTGGCTATGTTCTGGCCGGGTCGCTCGTCAGCGCGATGCGCAGGCTGATCGCCGACGCGGGGAGTCCTCTATTTTTACAATTCGACCAACACGCCCTGACCCCTTTCACCCGCGAAGACACGGATGAACTGACCCGCAAAATCATCCCGGATGTGGTAGATCATTCCATTCTGGGTGCCGTCTATCGCTACAGTTCAGGCTATCCATATTACATAGCTCAGATTGTCCGGCGCATGCGACTGCTACATCGCCTGGACGACCTGCCCCTGGACGAGGACCTGGTTAAGCAGGCATTTATGGTCGAGACGCTGGCTCCAACGGGTGGCATCCACAACCACTGCCGCTACATGTATGACGTTTCGCTGGAGAAGGCCACACGCTACGCGGCTCTGAAATCGGTCTTGACAGTGCTGGCAGTCGAGGAAGAACTGAATCAGTCCCAGGTCGCACGGCGGCTGCGCATCGCCCAGGGGACGGCGCGCAATTATCTGAACACGCTGGTCGAGATCGGCATGGTGACACAGCGGGCCGGGCGCTACTACTACCAGGATCCGGTACTGCGCTATTGGGTCGCTTCTGTGGAGCGAGGGATTGAGATAGACGAGTTCCCACGCCGGAGCGATGTGGTGGGACTCATCGCACGGCTGGACGAGCAGTTCCAACGTGCCTCCACCGAACTGGGCCAGGCCAAAGAGTCAGAAGTGCGAGAATTGCTACGCCGTTTCAACGGTCAGGAGGTGGATGGTGCACTCCTGGGACTGAGCGACACCATTCACCTGCCCATCTTTCGGCGGGTGGAATCGTACTGCTCGCCGGACGGTCGGGTGGAACTGGACGGCCTGGCCGAGGCGGACGATGGCGCCACGCGCTGGGCGGTCGAGGTCAAATGGCGCGCAAAGCGTGGAGGGGTGGCTGAGGTGAACCGCCTGCAGGAGAAGGCGTGCGGCGTTGAGGCGGTGGGCTGGCTGATTTCTCGCTCCGGCTTCACCCCCGCTGCCATCGCCCGCGCCCGCGAGGCCGGGATGATGCTCTCCACCGCTGATGACCTGGCGCAATTGGCAAGACTGTTATACCAGCAATTCCCGGCATGATCAGACCTGACAGGTTTTTACCCGAGACTTGCTGTTCAACGCAGTTGCCGGGTGACAAATGGAGTCTCAAGTGACGAAATTCGTGGAAACCTGTCAGGTCTTGATGCCAAAACGGGAATTGCTGTTATCCCAACGAAGCAGAGTCGGAGGAGGTGTCCCGTGAGACCTATCGTCGAATGTGTACCAAACTTCAGTGAAGGGCGCAGGCCGGAGGTCGTCCAGGCCATCGTCGAGGCCGCAGCCAGCGTCCCCGGCGTGTGCGTCCTCGACGTCCAATCGGACGCAGACCACAACCGCTCGGTCGTCACGCTGGTGGGCCCGCCGGAACCGGTCGAGGAGGCGGCCTTCCGGTCCATCGCCCGCGCCGCCGGACTGATCAACCTTGACGAGCACGAGGGGGCGCACCCGCGCATCGGCGCGACCGACGTCGTCCCTTTCGTCCCGGTCAGCGGTGTGACGATGGAGGAGTGCGCCCAGATGGCGCACCGGCTGGGACGGCGCGTGGGGGAGGAACTCTCCATCCCGGTCTACCTGTACGAGGCGGCGGCCACACGATCTGATCGTGTCAATCTGGCTGACGTCCGGCGCGGCGAGTACGAGGGGCTCAAGGTGCAGATTGAGACGAACCCCGACCGTGCCCCTGACTTCGGCCCGGCCAAACTCGGCCCCGCTGGTGCGACTGTCATCGGCGCGCGGCCGTTTCTCATCGCCTTCAACGTCTACCTGAACACCGGTGACGTCTCCGTCGCGAAACGTATCGCCCGCGCCGTGCGCCACTCCTCTGGCGGGCTGCACCACGTCAAAGCGTTGGGACTATTGGTAGAAGGACAGGCGCAGGTCTCGATGAACCTGACCGACTTCCGCCGCACACCCATCCATCGCGTGATGGAGATGATCCGCAGCGAGGCGGCCCGCTACGGCGTGGCGGTGACCCACAGCGAGTTGGTGGGGCTGACGCCCCAGCGCGCGCTCGTGGACGCGGCCTGCTGGTATCTGCAACTGAACCTGGCTCCTGAGCAGGTGCTGGAGAACCGGCTGGCGGGCCTGGAACCGGACGTCACCCCGACTCTCTTCCTCGACGCGGTGGCGGCCGAAACGCCTGCTCCGGGCGGGGGCTCGGTAGCCGCGCTGGCCGGTGCGCTGGCGGCGGCGCTGGCGGCGATGGTCGGGCGGCTGACGCTGGGTAAGCCGAAGTACGCCGGGGTGGAGGCGGAGATGGAGACACTGGTGGCGGAGGCGGAGCGGCTGCGCCAATCGCTCACAGCCCGCATCGCCGGCGACGCCGCCGCCTTTGAGGCGGTGATGTCGGCCTACCGGCTGCCCCGTACTTTCATCTCCCCCAATGATGGGGGGGAAAGAGGGGGGGCTGAGCAGAAAGCGGCGCGGCGAGCGGCGATCCAGGCCGCGCTGGCGCAGGCTGCTGAGGTGCCTCTGGCGACGGCACGGGAAACGGTCGCGGCGCTGGAACTGGCCCGCACGGCGGCGCAGGCCGGCAACGTCAACGCCGTCACCGACGCGGGGACGGCGGCGCACGTGGCGCGGGCGGCTGTGGCGGGAGCGGCGCTCAACGTGCGGGTCAATGCGGCGGCGGTGGAGGACAAAGCGCAGGCGACGGCCTGGCTGGCGGAATTGACCGAACTCGAACAGGGTGCGGAGGCACTGGTGGCCGAGGTGCAGGCTATCGTCGAGGAGCGCGGCGGATTTATTGTTGGGGGGGCGGGAAAAGGCACCGCCGCAAACAGGCGGTGCTGGGCGGTGTCCTGAGCCGCCAGGTTGAGCTTGTCGAAACCCTGTCGAAGGGTTGCAAACCTGCCCAGCACCGGCTCTTTAGGCCGGTGCCGACCACGGCGGCGCTACAGAATGTGAGCCAGGAACCGCCGGGTGCGTTCCTTCTTCGGGTTGGTAAGCAGTTCCTCCGGTGGCCCTTCCTCAACCCAGTTGCCGTCGTCCATGAGGATGATCCGGTCGGCCACATCGCACACGAAGTGCATCTCGTGGCTGACCACCACCATCGTCATACCCTCCCGCGCCAGCCGCTCCATCACCTCCACTACCTCGCCGATCAATTCCGGGTCCAGCGCCGAGGTGGGCTCGTCGAAGAGCATAATCCTGGGTTCCATCGCCAGGCCGCGAGCGATGGCGATACGCTGCTGCTGACCACCGGAGAGGCGGATGGGATACTCGTCCCGCTTGTCCAGCAGCCCTACCCAACTGAGTTCTTCCTCCGCTTTAGCGATGGCCTTCTTCCGGGGCCACTTTTTCACCGTGATCAGCCCCTCGATAACGTTTTCCAGCCCCGTCATGTGCGGGAAGAGGTTAAGGGACTGGAAAACCATCCCTGTCTTCACCCTGATCTCAATAATGTGGTTGCTGCGCTCGCGGCTGTGTTCCCCGGCCCGGATCTCCACTCCGTCAATCTCTACCGTTCCCTCGTCCGGTTCTTCCAGAAAATTCAGACAGCGCAGAAGAGTGCTCTTGCCCGCCCCGGAGGGGCCGATGATCACCACCACCTCGCCCGGCTCGACGTCCAGGTCCACCCCTCGGATGACCTCCAGCCACTCGCCCCGGCGGGCCGGGTCTTTGAACCGCTTGTGCAGGTTTCTGACCTTGATGACGGGTGCCATCACCGTTTCCTCCCGCGCCCCAGGCGCTCTTCAATACGTCCCTGGACGGCCTGCAGAATCATGGTTATGATCCAGTAGAACATGGCGGCTATGCTCAGCAGTTCCAGGGAGCGGAAGTAACGTCGCCCGACTTTGGTGGCACGCCAACTTAACTCCATCACTCCCATCAGCGAAACCAGCGACGAATCCTTGAGCATGGCGATAAAGTCGTTGCCCACCGGTGGGATGACGATACGCAGCGCCTGGGGCAGGATGATGCGGCGCATACACTGGGCCGGCGTCATCCCCAACGACAGCGCCGCCTCCCGCTGCCCTGGGTGAATGGACTGGATGCCAGCGCGAAAGGTCTCGCTCATGTAGGCCCCATAGTTGATCGAGAGGGCCAGGACGCCAGATGGGATGGCGGGTAACACGAACAGGTTGGCCAGCCAGCCAGATGCCCCCAGCGCCTCCAGGCTTTGGCCCACCTGGGGCAGGCCCAGGTAAATCACGTAGACCTGCACCAGGAGCGGGGTGCCCCGGACGAAGGAGACGTAAAAGGTAGAGATGCCGTTGGCGATGGGGTTCCCGGACAGCCGTGCCAACGCGCTGATGAGTGCCAGGATGACAGCAAAAAAGATGGAAAGGGCCGAGACGAGGATTGTGTAGCCAATGCCCTCGAACAAGAAACCCACCCAGTGGGCCATAAACGCCAGGTCGAACTTGAGCAGCAAAAAGGTGCCCGCCAGGGCGATAAAGATGGCAACCCAAACCAGGCCCAGTTTGATGACATACTCACGATTCATAGCGATAATCCCTTAGTCGCTTTCGGCTCGCCGCACAATCTCCCGAAGACGCGTCCTGACATTATCGGGCAAAGGCACCGGTTTGTGCTCGCTCAAAACTTGCTCCACCTGCTCCACTGCTCGCTCGCCCAGAGTCTTGCCACCCTTTTTTGCCCAGGCCTTGTAGGTGGCCCGCTCGAAGAGATGCGGATACCAGCGTTCCCGATAGTGCCTGAGCGTGTGATCCGTAGCCAGGTACTGGCCTTCAGGGCCGACTTGGGCGATCAAATCCAGAGCCAGAGTCTCATCGGATATTTCTATGCCCTTGAAGAAGGCTTTGATCCAGTCCACAATCTCGTCGCATATGACCAACTGAGCGAAGGAGAAAGTGAGACCAGATTCCAGGTACCCCAGGTCGTGAATGATATTGCCCCCCGACAACGACTCGGACATAAGGGTCAGTGCCGCTTCGGCTGCCGCCTGCTGATCAACGACCTTGGCTTCAGAGACCCCTCCTAACGCGAACATAGGCAGGCCGTAGAAGTGCCCCATAGCCTGGATGATCCCGCGCCCCGGTTCACAATATGTTGAAACAAGCGTGCGCATATCCAGCGGCGAAGGTTGCATGCCAGGCATGACGAAAGGCGCGCCTTCCCGCTTCAACTGAGAGAGCACCAATCCCACCAGCACCCCAGCGTTGTCGAGGGCCACAGCACCCGCCGCCGTTACGGGGCTCGTGGCGCCACTGGTTGACGAGGGTATGTAAAGAGACGGGAGACCCTTGCCAGAGAGGAAAAGGAGTTTTTGCAGAGCATCTTCATTGTGGCACAGCCCGGAAACCACGTTAATGTAACACGTTACCAATGGATTCCGTCTCAATGTCTCTTCGCCACCTACCACCGCTTCGGCCATTTCCACGGCGTCAATGCAGCCTCCTATCTCGTAGGTGACAAAGACGATGGGCTTGGTCGTATTAGAGAGCATGACCTCCATCTGATAACGGTCAGCGATGGTTTTGTCTACGTCCATCGGCAGTATCATAGACATCACAAAGTCTACGTTCGGCAAAGCATCGCACAGAATCACGCCTTCTGCAACGTCCTTCAGAATCGGCTCTCGGCGTTCCCCAGTGCGGTGATCGAGGATGTTCAGGCAATCCGACCCGGGTCCGTAGAAACAGCGATGTCCTTCCAGGGGCATAGCCATGTTGCCATGGCGGTCGTACAGGACCACTCGCCTGGGCGCAGTCGTGAAAGCCTTCTCCACCAGGCCAGACGGGACACGCACCAGATTGCCGTCGGTCACATCGGCTCCTGCCTTCTTGAGCAAATCAACGGCCTCCTGAAGGTACAAGCGCACTCCGACACGCTCCAGCATCTCCAGGCTAGCCCAGTGCATCTTGCGACATTGCTCCTCGGAGAGACGTGCAAAATGGACACTCCCGAATGACGTGTCGTTGACGTTTACCCCTGCCATCTTTGTCCTTCTTTGCGAGATATATGTAGGGGAACGGGCACAGGCCGCACGCCGCCTGTGCCCGTCCCTGATTCTATCGCGCGTGCTCTGCCGTCGCGGCGGCCTACTGCTCCTTGGTCAGGTCCTCCCCATAGAATTGCATAGAGAGGTTGGTCAGCGTGCCATCGGCGTGCATCTCGGCCAAGACCTCGTTCAACCGGGCCAGCATCTTGTCACTGGTGCCCCGACCCTGGTCCAGCGCAAAGCACAGCGGTTCGTAGAAGGCAGGTGTGCCCAACAACTTGAGCGGCTGCCCGACGTCAATGGCTTCCTGCAGCGTGGGGATGGCCGACATCACCGCGTCCAGACGGACACCGTCGCCCAACGCCAGGTCCTGGATCGCCTCCGAGTCGGTGCTGTAGGGTCGCATCTCGCCCGCCTCCCAGTCGGCGTAGACGATGTCGTAGCCGGGGATGGCGATGGTCAGGTCCTTGTGCAACCAGCGATCGTAGGTCGTCTCTGTGCCGAAGCCGATGGTGGCGCCGGCCAGGTCCTCGACTGAGGAGAAACTGGTGTTGTCTACATGTACCGCAAAGCCGGCCGGGACATAGTAGTACGGGTTTGTGAACCACAGCGCCTTGCCCCGCTCCTCGGTGGCGGTCATGCTGCCGATGCTCACGTCCCAGCGGGCGCTCCAGGTCCCACCGGTGATGATGTCCCAGTCAATGGACATCAACTCCAGTTCGACCCCCAGCCGCTTTGCCACCTCGCGGGCCACTTCGACGTCGAACCCGGTCCATTCGCCGTTTTCGTCGAGGTAACTCTGCGGGGCATAGTTGGCGTCGCTGGAGACCTTCAGTACATCGGCGGCCAGAACCTGGTCCAGCAGGTCCTCGGGCTCTTCTTCCTTGGGCTTACAACCGGCAGCCAGGCCCAACAGGACGACGGCTGCCAACAACAGACTAATGACTTTTGACGCTTTCATGGTATCTTTCCTCCTCCTGGGGATACTTGTGGTTAAGACTATCCTACACAGAGCAAGTCAGATTCGCTCCTATCACCTCCTTTCCGGGACACTGGCAATTTGTTCGTAGTGACGACTTCAGTCGTCCTGGCACAAGTGCGACTAAAGTCGCTACTACGAGCCCAATTCGCGATCTACTGACATTGGAATTGTAGCATATCCGACCCCTAAAGTCAACTGTGGGAGGTCAGCGCGGCGGGAGGCGGTCCATCCCCACCGCCTGTGCTGCCCGTAGAGTGATGGCCGAAAGTTCCTCGGCCACACCGGCGGGCAGGTCCCTGGGCTGATAGGCGGCGATCAGCGCCTCGGCCCGCTCGTACGCCCGCTGGGCCGCGTCCTTGCTTCCCTTCACCTCCCAGTTGCGGCGGAAGTCCCGGTCCACCACCTCGCTGGGTATGAAGAGCTCCTCGCGGAACCACCGCCGGGTATGGGGGGTGGCCAGGAAGTTGCCGGCGTGACCGACCTGCCGGATCAGGTCCACCGCCAGTGGGGTCTCCCGCTCGACGACGCCAGCGACGAGCCGTTTGGCCATGCCCACGATCTCGGCGTCAATGACCAGTTTCTCCAGGCTGAAGCAACTCTCGAAGTCGAGCATACCCGGCCCGGAGATCATGTTGATGCCGGCCAGCGCTCCCAGGACCGCGCCGATGCCGCTCTCGAAGCCGCATTGGGCGTCCACGATCTTGGCGTCGGACATCCCCAGGTAAGCGTGGGTAGGCAGGCCCAGCGCCTTCCCGACCTGGGCGTAGGCGCAGTCAATCATCATCGTCTCGACGGCACCCATCGGCGTGGTGCCGGTGCGCATGTCGAAGGCGGCGGGTGAGCCGCCCCAGACGATGGGAGCGCTGGCGTTGACCAACTGGTGGATGGTCACCCCGCTCAGGCACTCCGCCGCGTGCTGGACGATGGCCCCCAGCAGCGTCGCCGGGCTGGTGGCGCCGGTCAACGGCATACTCACCAGTTCCGCCGGGATCCGATACTGGGCGCAGTCCATTAGATTCTCGCAGGTGATCTCCGACCACAAGAGCGGCGGTGAGGGACAGACGTCGAAGACGGCCGTGGGCTTCTCCGCCAGCGCCTCCTCGCTGCCCGCCATCGCCACCAGGAGGTCCTTCATCACGTGCCAGGTCTCGACGGCGAAGGCTCCGGTGACCACCGGCTTGCGGGCGTAGAGGAGCACCAGGAAGAGCCGGTACAGGTCGGATATCTCCTGGGCCACGTCGGAGCAGACCAGGGCGGTGCTGACGGCATCTATCACGGACAGCCCCTCGGCCAGTTTGACGTAGCGGACGAAGTCGGCGGTGACGGGGGCCCGGGAGGCCGTCGCCCCGTAGTCCAGGAACTCGATGGCCGCCGAGCCGGGGTCGAAGTGGACGTCGTCCCCGCCGTAGTGGACCACGGGCTGGCCCTCGAAGTCGTAGAGGTGGAAGGACCTGGGGGCGGTCTCCACCGCGCGGTGCGCCAGGTCGGCGGGGATGCGGGCCACCTTCGCTTCCAGGTCAACCTGTGCTCCGTGGTCTCCCAGTAGGCTGAGCGCCCGTTGGGAGTGGACCCGCACGCCGGGGTCTTGCAGAAGTTCAATGGCCTCCTCGATGACGCGGTTCACTGTCTCCGGGGAGAGGAATTGAAGGGTAGGTCTAATCATGACGGATACCTCCTCTATTAGCTGTTAGCCCTTAGCCGCTAGCAGTTAGTGCTGACTGCTCACTGCTGACTGCTAACGGCTGCTCTTATGCTCCAACGAGCCTCTTCGCCACAGCCACTGCTCCAATGGCGTCTTCGCCGTAGCCATCTGCTCCGATCTCGTCGGCCCAGCCGCTGGTGACGGGCGCGCCCCCCACCATCACCTTGACCTCGGGGCGCAGCCCCAGGTCGTCTAATGCCTCGATGACGTCTCTTTGCCCGGCCATGGTCGTGGTGAGCAACGCACTCAAACCCACAATGTCGGCGTTGACCTGGCGTGCTTTTTCGACGAACGTTTCGACCGGCACGTCCACGCCCAGGTCGTACACCTGGAACCCGCTAGCCGAAAGCATCGTCCCTACCAGCGTCTTGCCGATTTCGTGAATGTCGCCCTCGATAGTACCCAGCACCACTTTGCCCAACGTCTGCCGTTCGGTTCCGCGCTTGACCATCTCCGGTTCGAGCACGGCCACGGCGGCCTTCATCGCTTCGCCGGCCAGCACCAGGTCGGGCAGGAACATCTCGCCCAGGCCGAATTGCTCGCCCACGTAGTTCATGCCTGCGACGAACCCCTGATTGATGGCCTCGAGCGGGTCAACACCCCGTTCGATGGCTTGCCGCGCCAGCCGTTCTGCGACATCGGGCTCGCCGTCAATGGTGCTCTGGGCCATGGCCTGAAACAGTTCTTTGTCCACGATTTCCTCCTATTGCTTGATTGTAAGCGTTCAGCCCCAGTGCGATCACGCCGATTGAGTAGACCGCAGGCCGTATCGAAACCAAGTGATCGCACGAGTGGGGGGCCAAACGTGGTTTCGATACGCCCCTTTGGGGCTACTCAACCGACGTTTGGCCTATCCCCTTAATGCTTACGCTTGATTTACCAAAGACATGGTAGCACGAACTGATTGAGTGTCAAGTTTTCCTGCAATTCAGAATCCCCCTTCCAGCCACTCCGCTATCAACGCCTCCAGCGTCCCATCCGCCTTCATCTCTGCCAGCGCCTC
>JAUWNP010000173.1 GCA_030612585.1 Anaerolineae bacterium | reverse complement strand
GTTACCCTTTCTGCCTGCCCGGCACGTAGGGAATCAATCCCTTCTCGTAGGCTATCTCTTGTATTTCCAGCGGCAATCTGCGCGCGTCAACGATGAGGCCGTTCACCATAATCATCCAGGCCATGATGTTGTCATCTATTTGGCTCGGCAGGTACCAATTCGGGTCCATCTGCGTCATACCCAAGGTCTCGCGTACTGTTCTTGACTTGGCTGCACCTGTGCTTTTGGCAACGCCGAACGCCGCACATAATTCAGCAGCGCTCACGTGGGGGTGCTGGCTCTTATCAAACAGGAAGTTCACAAACCCCAGGGCGTACACGATGCCGCAGGCCCAGGAACTGACACGGCCACTCAGTAGAGGGGTGGGGCGCTTGCGGCATAAGGCGGCAGTTGCCTGGCGGGCCAACTGTGCGTATTCCTCATTCAGGTGCTCCTTGCAGACCGCATCTGTAAGCGTTACGATGGCATCGAACTTCTCCCGCATCTTTTTGGGCACTTTTTCCGACTTTTTGATTCTGGGCATCTTTCTCTCCTATGTCATTCTTCTTCCCCAACCTTCTCCCCCAATAGTCAGGTGGGCGAGTAGATCACGCACGTGCAACACGAACTCGCCTGGCCGCAGAGCGGTGACGGCTGGGTGGCCGGGTTGGAAATGGCGGACGTTGAACGTCACCAGCCACGGACAGTGCTCGCGCACCGGTGTTATCAGAATGGGCAAATCCTTGGGGTCGGCCAGGCCGGCGTGCGGCAAGAGGTCCGTAGGCTGCGGGTCGGGCACCACACGCAGGCACCGGCTGACGAGAAGCCGGAACGCTGGCAGCGCCTGGGGCAATTTCTTGGCCAGGTTACGCTCTGCCTCCACGATCACCTGCTCTGAGGTCAGGGCCTCGACCAGCGTGATCTCCGCCAGTCGCAGGGCCACCAGGCTGGCGCTATGCTCGCTCGGCGAGGCGGCCCCGGCAAAGAGCACGTTGGCGTCCACAAAGACCCGGGGTTTATGGGGTTTCTGTGTCGCCATAGTGCTCTCGATGGTATAACTCACGTTGCTCGCGCAGACCGGCCAGCAACTCCTCGACGCTCAGCCCAGCATCCCGGCGCATGCGCTCGATCTCGCGGGCCAGTTCCGGCACCAGCGGCACCATCGGCGTGAGCACAAAGATACCATCCAGATCCACCAGGCGGAAGGTGTCACCCGGTTGGATCGCGTATTTCTCACGCAAATCGGCGGGTAGCGTCAGCGTGCCCCTCTGTCGAACCTGAATGCTCGTTTCCATCGCTCGTTCCTCCCCCTGTATTTCTGAAGATGCAGATAATCTGCATTATCAGTATGCCACACAAGGCTGGATGAAACAAGAGAGCGCTTAGCGGGGCTCAGAAACCGTGGCTGTGAGCACGTAGGCCAAATTGGCAGAGCCGCCCGCTTCAAGAGCGGGAGGGTGGCGGCGGCTCGAATCCACCCATGCCTACCTGGGTCTGTAGCACAATTTGGGGTGCGCGGCCTCTTAAGCCGTGAGTCGCATGAGTAGTTCCGCTGGCGTCAGGACGAGCATCGTTGCAGCCTTGAAGCCTTTCTTGTCTCGGGTCAGAATTGCATCAAGCCCCGCAAGGCTGGCGCAGGCGATTTGCAGATTGTCCTCGAAGTCGCTTCCCGGCAACGTCTCTGCTTGCTCCAGAGCCTTGAGGTTCACCGTACAGACTTCAAATGCTTCCAGGCAAATACGCACTGCTGCGCGAGCGGTTTCCAGGGTAGTTAGCCGACGGGCAATGTAAAAAACATCAGTTATACTTCTCCATGCGACGTTCATTCAGCCACTGTTCGACTTCTGCGTCGGACGGGGCAGGCCGGCTCGTAGCCAGAAGTCCGAGGGCCTTTTCCAGGGTCTTGCGCTTGGGTCGAGAGGGCACCACTTCTGGCGCTAGAGAGTTGATGACATCCCGCACCAGAGCGAAACGCCTGTCTGGTGACCATTGGTGGATGGTTTTGAGAACAGTCTCGTAACTACTCGCTTTCAGGGCATTCATTTCTGCTTCCTCCCACCTGAAAAAAGTGTACCACGGACATGTTCTTTGGGCAAGTCAGGGCAGATGCTCTTGTCATATGGCATCTATCACGATCCGCGCTGCTGTGGGTCTGATGATGCACTGCGTGGCAGCAACGCCTGGAGCAATTCGACCTGCGCTTGCCACCGGTGCAATAATCACAGTAAGACGCGGTCTAAATGCGCAGTTCCACCACGTCACCATCGTGAAGGATGTGGTCTCGTCTGACCATCTGCCCATCATATACGGCAGCACTGCCCCAGACGCGGGCAGCTTTCAGTTTTTGGAAGAAATCCCGGTGAACCTTTCTTGCAAACTCCTCTACGGTGCTCCCCTTCTGCAGTACGAACGGTGTGCCGAGATCGGGCTCATACCCGGGGGGCTTGGAGTAAACGCGGATTATCTCCAGTTGCTCGAACACAACTTGCTTCAATCGTTCAAGGTGACGACCGGTAGCGGCAGAGACAGGGAGCAAAGGCCAGTTGTCCTCATCCTCATCCTCAATCTCAATCTCAAGCAGTTCGCAGAAGATCTCAAAATCCTCGTCTGTGCTCTCGTCATCGTTCTTGTTGGCCAGCACCAATAGCGGTATGAAGGTCAGCGGTCGTTTGTTGGTGTGTCCTTCGGTGTAACGGTCTTTTAGACGGCGGGGCACGATGCGGTATTCTTGTAGTAAGACAATCGTATCCTCAACCTGTTGAAGTGGATCTGCCTGTAGGTCTACAACCAACAGGATGAGGTCTGACCTGCGGATCAGATGCGGCAATTCCGGCTCCACGAAGTTCCTGTCCAGTGGCGGCGTATCTATCAACTGGATTTGGATGTCCTCCATTGGCATCATGCCAGGGGTAGGTCTCCAGGTGGTGTAAGGGGAAGCGGCCACTTCGGGGGTGGCGTTGGTCAGCGCTGCTACCAGCGCGGATTTTCCCACGTTGGTAGGGCCGACGATCACCACTTGCCCCGCGCCTTCTTTGTCTATATGGAAGGCAGACTCTTGTCTACTGGCGCCTTTTCTGGCCTGGGGCGAGATTTTCAGTTTGGAGAGTCGCCGGCGTAGATCGGCCCTTAGTTTGTCCGTGCCCTTGTGTTTGGGAATGGTGCCCATCAATTCTTCGAGGCAGGCGATTTTCTCTGCAGTCGACCTGGCTGCACGATATCGCCTCTCTACCTCGAAGTACTCTGGGGGAAGGTTTGTCGGCATGGCTATCTGATCATTCACAAAAACACTACAACGAATGGGGAAAGAAACGAATAAAGAGACGAATAGTCACTTCCGGGATAAGATCGGTCAATTTGACGTCGTGGATACTCCGGAAACAGCATTGAATACAGGCGAAAGTAGGTCGGATTTGCTATCCGACCATGTGGCGGTTAGCAAAACCGCCCTACGCTGCCCAAGCGGGGTACACGGATTGGATTGAGCCTCGGATTCGTTCCATTCTAAATTCGTTGTAGTGTTTCTGGCGAAAGGTTTTTGTGCACAACTTTCTACTCAGTATATTGTAGATTCGCTGCAAAGTCAAAGACTCGTGAGCGTTCAGGGTCCATCCAGCCCGATGAATGAATTCATCGTCTGCTAATCAAAGTGCGTTGAAACGCACTCATGAACGGGCCAGAATAACCCGTTTCAACGGGTTTCCTGGTATCAGCCGTGTGTTTCAACACACGGCCCGAGGGCAGGTGAACGCTTACGCGGTCGTGATGGTTGTTTCGGAGGCGGTCCTCGCCGGGGCGCAGTCGGGCATGGGCGTGCATTGGTGATGTTGCCTTCCGTGCGAATTTGCACTATACTTGTGACAAGAGGGGAATGAGCAATGACTAATGACCAATGACCAATGAACAATGACCAATGGACAATGAACAAAAAGGGGAGGAACCGATGAACTGTCACGAACGAATGATCGCCGCGCTGAACCTGGGGCAGCCGGACCGGGTGCCGGTGTTCTCCTGTACCGAGGAGCAGAACCAGATTTACGAGATCCTGGGCGGAGAGAGCGGCGCGGTGCCGCTTAGTCTCATCCAGGAGGGTTTCATCGGTACACTGGTCAAACTGGCTGTCCCGCTGGTCAACGCCTCGGGCTGGTTCAATCGCCAGATCGAGAAGTTCATGAGCAAAAAGGTCGAAGCCGACGTCGCGATGGGCTATGACTGCTCCTGGCTGATGTATTCGGCCATCTTCAATTTGCGCGGCAACCGGCAGGCCACGGACATCTACGGACGGCTGTATGACCTGGTCGCCGACCTAGATGGCAATATGGACACGCCCATGTACCGCGAGGGGCTGCTGACCACGCCGGAGCGGTGGGAGGCCTGGTCCCACCCCGACCCCGACAAACTTCACAAGACCATATACCGGGTTTTCGCCGACCTGCAGCAGCGCTACGGCGGCCGCATCTACTTGATGGGCAGTCTGTGTTGGGGCATCTGGGAGAACGTCTCGCAGGTGATGGGCCTGCCGGGCTTCGCGGTGACGCTGCGCCGTGACCCGGACTTCGTGCGCCGCATGGTCAAGTACTACGAGAGACTCTACCTGGCGGCTGGCCACGCCGCCGCCGACGCAGGAATGCCCGGCTTCGTCTACTCCGACGACATGGGCTATAAGAGTGGTCCCCAGACCTCGCCGCGTGTGATGGAGGAGTTCTTCGGCCCCAGCCTGCGGCGTATCGCCGACGAGGCCCATAAGCGTGGTCTCAAGATTATCATCCACTCCTGCGGCAACATCTATCAGTTGCTCGACCTGTTTGTGGATTGGGGTTTCGACGGCGTGCACTCGCTGGAACCCACAGCGGGCATAGACCTGGCCGAGGTCAAGCGGCGCGTGGGGGACAAGATGTGTATCTTCGGTAACCTGGACATCGCCCACGTGCTCAGCCACGGCACCCGCCAGGAGGTGGAAGAGGCGGTCAAGTACGCGCTGCGGGTTGCAGCCCAGGATGGCGGGTTCGTCATGGCGATGACCAACTCTCACAACGGTGTCAAAGTCGAAAACAGCCGCTGGATGATCGAGTTTACCCATCGCTACGGAACCTATCCGCTGGCGCTGGACGGATAGCGAATAGCGAATGGCGAATGGCGAATAGCGAATGGCGAATTGCGGGGGAGGCATGCTATGAACAATATAGGGGAAGCCGTTGGGCGCGTGCTGGAGACGGTGGTTGATCTGGATATTGATGGGGTGGCGGCACGGGTGCGCGAGGCGCTGCAGGCTGGAGCCGCGCCGCTGGATGTGCTGAACGACGGCCTCAGCGCCGGGGTTCGCGCAGTGGGTGAGCGCTTTGAGGCCGGCGAATATTACCTGACCGAACTCGTATTGGCGGGCGAGGTGATGAAGGAGGGCCTGGCCCCTCTGGAGCCGTTGTTGAAGGAGGCTGACCTCCGTGGCAAGGGCACCATCGTGCTGGCGACGGTGAAAGGGGACATCCACGACATCGGCAAGAACCTGGTGGGCACGATGTTACGCGCGGCCGGGTTCGAGGTCGTGGATCTGGGGACGGACGTCCCGGCTGCGCGCATAGTCGAGGCGGTGCGGCAGCACGGGGCCGGCGTGGTGGCACTCTCGGTACTACTCACGCCGATGGTGGGTCAACTGCAGACGGTAGTCGAGGCGTTCACCGGGGCGGGGAGACGCTCCCAGGTGAAGATCGTCATCGGTGGAGCGTGCACCACCCCGCGCCTGGCCGAGGAGATGGGCTGTGATGCCTACGGCCCGGACGCGGTGGCAGCGGTGCGCATTTGTGAGGGGCTGCTGGCAGAAGCAAATACACAATGAACCAGACACGCGGTCAATTCCCCAAATTGCGAGCCGTTGATGCCCGCCCGGTCGTCCAGGGCGGGCGGCCATCCATCCTGCTGCGCGATCCGCTGCAACTGGCCGATAAGACGGTGGTCATTCCGCAGCAATTGGCTCCCTTGTTGGCGCTGTGCGACGGGACGCGGGACAGCAGTGGTTTGCGCGCATCACTCGCCGTGCGATTCGGATTGCGCATCGGGCCGGACGTGTTGGAGCAAGTACTGACCGCGTTCGACGAGGCGCTGCTGTTGGACAACGACCGTTTTGCCCAGGCGCGAGAACGAGCGCTGGCCGAATACCGCCAGGCATCCTTCCGGCCGCCCGTCCTGGCCGGGCAGTCGTACCCGGCCGACGCGGACGAACTGCGACATCTGCTGGAAGGCTATTTCGAGACCGTAGACGACGTGAGTCCTGGCCTGGCCGGTGGCCGTGGCCTGGTTTGCCCGCATATTGACTACGCTCGCGGCGGGCCGGTCTACGCCCGTGTCTGGAAACGTGCGGCGGAGATGGTCAAAGCGGCCGAACTGGTGGTGCTCTTGGGCACCGACCACTTTGGCGGAGATGGCCGGCTGACGTTGACGCGCCAGCACTACGCGACGCCGTTCGGGGTGCTGCCAACGGCCCGCGAGGTCGTGGAAGCGCTGGCCGGGGCGCTGGGCGCGGAAATGGCCTTCGCCGACGAACTCCACCATCGCAGCGAACATTCCATCGAACTGGCGGCGGTGTGGCTGCAGTACGTGCGCGAGGGTCAGCTGTGCGAACTGGTGCCGATCCTGTGTGGTTCGTTCGGCCACTTTGTGCGGGGCGAGGCGGAGCCGGAGCACGACCCGGTCATCAACGTCTTGCTGGACACACTCGCACAGGCGATGGCTGGGCGGCGGGTGATCGTCGTGGTAGCGGGTGATTTCTCGCACGTCGGCCCGGCGTTCGGCGGCCAACCGCTGGACCTCGTGGGGCGCGCCCGGCTGCAGGCGGCCGACGATGAACTGATCGAGCGGATATGCGCGGGCGACGCCAGCGGGTTCTTCACGGCGATCAAGCGCGAGGGAGACCGGCGCAATGTGTGCGGGCTGCCGCCCATCTACCTGGCGCTGCGAATGCTGAGCCCGGTGGAAGGGGAGCGAGTGGCCTACGATCGCTGCCCGGCCGATCAGAACGGCACGTCGTTCGTGTCGGTGTGCGGTATCTTGTTCAGGTGAGTGTAGAATAGTGAATAGGAGGCAAAATGAAGAATCTCACCGTATTGCTTATTCTCGCGACGTTTCTTGCCTTTGCTACGAGTGGCTGTGGAGCGAGTCCTTCTCCCACGTCCACCCTGGTACCATCCACACCGACACCGGTGGAGCCTGCGCCGACCTCGGTTCCCACTTCCACCTCTGTGCCATCCACGCCGACACCGGTGGAGCCCATGCCTACGCCGGCTCCCACGTCCACCCTCATACCATCCACACCGACACCGGTGGAGCCTACACCTGTGTCGGCTCCCACGCCGACTCCCACACCGGGCGAGGGACCGGTCATCGTCTACTTCCGCGCGAACGTGACCGAAGCTGACCCGGGGGACACCATCACCCTGGAGTGGTGGTCCAGCGGCGTCACTCGAGCCACGTTAACCCACTTGCTGCCCACTGGTCAATATAGTCTCCCCTCCTGGGATGTCGAGCCCACCGGCTCGTTGGATTACACCATTCCGCCCGAGACCCGCAACCAGGATGGATTCATACTCGTCGTCTCCGACGAAGCCGGACGCACGGCCCGAGTCGTCACAGGGGTGACCCTGCGCTGCCCCGACACCTGGTTTTTCTCTCCGGCCTCTGATGAGTGTCCCAGCGGCCCTGCCATCTTCACCGATGGGGCTGAACAACACTTTGAGCGCGGTGTGATGCTCTGGAACAGGGCCGAAGACCGTATCTACGTGCTCTTCGAAGATAAGGCATACCTCGACTGGAAGATGTTCACGGACGTGTGGAGCGAGGGTGATCCGGAGTCGGACCCCAGCATTACGCCGCCTGCGGGCCTGTACCAGCCGGTGCGCGGCTTTGGCCTGGTGTGGCGGGAGGAGGCGGGCGTGCGCGACCGGCTGGGCTGGGCCGTGGATACTGAGGTGGGCTATCCGACGGCCATCCAGCGCACCTCTCGCTTCAAGTACAACGTCACCTACGTCAAGGCGCTGGACGGCGGGGTATGGGAACTGGGGCCAGAAGGTAGTGAGTGGTCTCATATTCCGTAGGATGGTTCTCCAGAACCCGATACCGTAGTCGCCCACACCCTATCATAACGCGCTACCATTAACTTCATCACATTTCCTACACCTCTTCATAATTTCCTCACAGGTTTGTGGCATACTGGAGCCAGATGTGAGGAGGTGGGTGCCACCTTGGCCGGCCTCCTTAAATACAAATCTGAGGAGGGAGATGTACCATGGATAGACCAATGCCTGACTTGATGTTTAATGGGATGTCTGTTGTGTTCAAAGTGCGCGACTTGTTGCAGCCGCCCAGGAAGGTCCTGGAAGAGGTGGGTATCAAGCCGGGGCTCAGGGTGCTCGACTACGGCTGTGGTCCTGGCGGGTACGTCGCCGATGCAGCGGAACGGGTTGGCGAATCGGGGACGGTCTACGCGCTGGACATTCATCCACTTGCGATCCAGCGTGTTCAGGATGTCGCTAGAAAAAGGCAACTGACCAACGTGGAGACCATCTGCTCCGACTGTGAGACCGGCCTGCCCGACAACTGCGTGGATATCGTCCTGCTGTACGATATTTTCCACATGCTGAGCGATCCACAGGCGATCTTGGCGGAGTTGCATCGCGTGTTGAAGCCCGATGGCGTGCTATCTTTCAACGATCCTCATATGCAGGAGGACAAAATCATTGTCGGGGTCACGAGCAACCGCTTGTTCAGGCTGGTGAGCAAAGGCAAGCGCACGTACAGTTTCTCGAAACAGGAATTGTCCCGCTAGGGAGGAGTGGTATGCTACAGAATTATCCTGTTACGCAGGCGGAACATAAATCTGTCGAGAATTGGCCACGGGTGTTCGATGAGCATGATGTTCAGTTTCTGGTACTGGACCGCCACGATGACACCGACCTGCTAAACCTCTTCCGGTCACAACCCGGATGGATCGTTGATTTTGAGGATGAAGAAGCGGTGATATTTGCTCGCGCCGACATTGCCTTTGAAAGTCGTGGACGCCATCGAAGCAGCCGGGCTGAGGATTACCAACAATGAGGATGACCAAATTAGAAAAGAAGTTACTGCTCAGACTACCCTCCCGCAGATTACGATTTGCTGTACTTGCAGGCTTGCATAGCCGTTGGGATGTGCTTTTGCGTTGAAAACCCGTCAAAACCTGCGGGAGGGTGAGTAGTAACTGGGATCTGCCTCTTGAGACAGACTCCTACAGTTTGACAATTTGCACATCCGTGACATTTATGATAAAAATGGGTCGGTGGAGTTAAGCATGAACGAAACAATCCTGGTGGTAGACGACGAACCGAAAATCGTCAAGCAGGCGCGGGACTACCTGCAGAGGGG
>JAUWNP010000021.1 GCA_030612585.1 Anaerolineae bacterium | reverse complement strand
AATCCCGGCGCGCGCACATTCACAATGGAGGAGCTTATTGCCAATCATCTACCTGACGTGTCCGATTATCCGTGTTACTCGTGGATGGGGCCGAAAACTGCCCCCGTAAAAAAGGCGACACCTCTTGACTAACTCACCGGTCTCCTTTTAGCCAATTCTCATAACTGGAAAAATAGCATCGTTTTGGTTTTGCAAAAGGTTCAAAAGGCTTTGGATCAGATACATCGTAGAATCCGATTAGTGGGGTTTTTATACCTGCTATTTCTAATAGTTTTGTTGGGTCTGGTTTCATATTTGCTCCTTGATTTTTACTTGGATTTCACTTTTCATAGTGTAGCTTCGGCCACATAACTATTAGTAGAAGGAGTCCCCCCCCCATGCTAGAACGGATGTACTAGAGAGAGTCCCTCTACCTGTCTCCATCGTTTGCATTTTCGGAATTGCCCTGTATAATAGGGTTCCATCCTGATCGCACATAGTATAAAACAGAAATCTCTGTAGCGCAAATCTGTTTCAGGAGGAGCAATGAAACACCACTCCAAACGACTCTTGGATCGCGTTCGCGATGCCATACGTCTCAAGGGCTATTCCGTCCGTACCGAAGAAGCCTACGTCGACTGGATCAGGCGCTTCATTCTCTTCCACGACAAACGCCATCCTCAAGAGATGGGCTACTCGGACGTCAGAGCCTTTCTCCTTCACCTGGCGACGAAGGAAGGCGTTGCTGCTTCCACTCAGAATCAGGCGCTCAACGCCCTACTGTTCCTGTATCGGGAGGTGCTCGAAAAGGACTTGGACGGCCCCATCAAAGCGATCCGGGCGAAGAGCGCCAAACGCCTTCCCACTGTGTTGACCCGGCAGGAAGCGCTCACCGTCATCGAGCGCCTATCGGATACGTACCGCCTGGCCGCACAGCTTCTCTACGGCAGCGGGCTAAGGCTGATGGAGTGTATGCGGCTGCGGGTTGGTGACCTGGACTTGCCTGGCCGCCAGATCGTCGTGCGTAATAGCGAAGGGGCCCGGGATCGAGTGACAGTGTTGCCGGACAGCGTCATTCCTGCGCTGCAACGACACCTCCAGGGAGTCAAACGGTTGCACGACCAGGATCTGGCGAAAGGATTGGGCTGCGTAGACCTACCTCCGGCGTTGCAGCAAGAGCACCCAAATGCCAACGGGGAGATGGATGCGGACGTGAGCATCCGTTGGCAATACGTCTTTCCCTCCAAGAGGCTCTCGGTCGCTCCGCACACGAGCCGTGTACGTCGTCATCACCTTGACCCCAGTGGGTTACGGAAGACGATCCGAGAGGCCGCTCGCTCGGCGGGGATTCCCAAGCGTGTCACCCCACAGACCCTGCGCCACTCCTTTGCCGTCCACCTGCTCGAAAGCGGCTACAACGTCCGCCTCGTGCAAGAACTCCTCGGCCACAGAGACGTGAGGACGACGATGATTTACACCCACCTCCTCCGCCAGGGAAAGCCTGCCGTCCGCAGCCCGTTGGACGATCTCCGCTGAGCCCGCTTCGTTGATCACACTGTCCCTCTGATGGCCCTCTCGTTCGAATCGCAAGCGAATGATCCCGATTGCAGATTCATCCAATCTACCAATCTGCCGACTTCAGCCCCACCACCTCGTAGACCGGGTCGGGCTGGGTGTGGCCCTTGACCGGCACGTGGCCGATGAAGTTGGTTTCGACGCGCTCCTTGATGCGCTCGTAGACCTCAACGCTGACGAGAATCTGGCCCGGCTCGGCGATGTCGGAGAGCCGGCACGAGAAGTTGACGCAATCGCCGATGGCGGTAAAGTTCTGTACCACGGCTGAGCCAATGTTGCCCACCACCGCCTCGCCGACGGTGATGCCGAGGCCAAAGTGAAGCCGCTCCCGCTCGTCCACCTGTGTGTGATGCTCGCGGATCGCCTGCTGCATCGCCAACGCCGCGAGCACAGCGCGCAGAGTGTGATCCTCCTGCGGTTCCGGGGCGTTGAAGATGGCCATCGCAGCATCGCCTATGAATTTGTCCAGCGTGCCCTCCTGGGCCAGAATCGCCTCTGTCGCCAGCGCCAAGTGCCTGTTCAGCACCTCAATCTGGAACTCTGGCGCTGTCTTCTCGCCAAAGGCCGTGAAGCCCCGGATGTCGGCGTAGAAACTGGTGATCTCCTGCCGCATCCCTCCCAGGCGGACGCTCTCGGGGTTAGAGAGCAACCGCTCGACCACGGCCGGGGCGACGTAGCGTTCGAAAGTCTCCCGGATGCAGCGCACACGAGCCTCCAACCGCCGCCGCTCCGTCAGATCATCTACCACGATCGTCACACCGGTGGTCACATCGTGGCTATCCTTGAGCGGGGAGAGATTCATGCGCAGCCAGACCGGCCCACGGGCGGGTAGTTCCGGCTGGACTTCGTAGGCCATCACCGGAGTCCCGCTGTGTTTGACCTGGTCAACCAGGTGATGCAACTCATCGCCCAGGGGGGGAAGAGCCTGTTTGCATGGACGACCGATGATCTCGCCAGCCGGGACGTCCAGGATGGCTTCGGCGGCACGGTTGAAGAACGTCACCTTATTTTGCACGTCGGTGGTGATGACGCCGCTGGCGATGCTGCTGAAGACGTCGTCCATCAGGTTCTTCATCTCGGTGATAGCGGCCAGATTGCGGCGCACACTGGCGAAGAGGCGCGCGTTCTCCACCGCCAACGCCGATTGGTCAGCCAACGCACTGAGGAAAGCCAGATCGTCGGAGCGGTAGGGTTGACCAGAGCGCTTGGGGCCCAACGCCAGCCAGCCGCTCAGCCGCTCCCGGGTGCGCAGAGGTACGTGGATTACCGCTCCCAAAGCACCCATCCGCACCCACTCGTCGGACAATTCGGCAGACAGTTCCCGCTCGGCCGGCAGGTACAGACACTCCTGGTGATCCTCTAGCCAGTGCGCCAGTGCACCGTCGGCCGCGAAGGTGGCCGGAAACGTCGCCTGCTGATCCTGACCCATAGGCTGCCCGATGTAGCAGGCCAGATCATCATCGTAGAGACAAGCCCACTGGCAATCAGGGTGGAGACTCTCCTCGACCTGCCTGCCGACCTCTGCCAGCACGGCATTCAGGTCCAGCGTCTGGGTCAACTCGTGGCTGAACTCTTGAAGCGCGGCCCGGTAATCCACCGGTTCGCGGAAGAAAACGCGGTCTACCAGCCGCTGAACCCGGTTCCGCAGCGGGTTGAAGAGCAAGATCAGCGCCAGGACGAAGAGAGAAAGCAGGATCGGATCGCTGGCTCTGATCGCAAAGATATGGCTCAGGCCATTGACGAGGGCAAAGTAGGCGGCAACGATGAGGGAAGTCAGCGCCCCGTAGGCCAGGCCCTGGCTGAGAAGCCGGTCTACGTCCAGCAGCCGGTAGCGCAGGATGGCGTAGGCGATGGAGAGGGGGAAGAGGGTGAACAGCGGAGCATAGAGCGGCGTGAGAAAGGGCACTGGCTGGCCCAGGACATTGAGCAGCAGCCAGGGTACGACCGGCAGAAAGGCGAGCGTCGCGCCCAGGAGAATGATGCGGCTTTGTTGCCGCACCAGCGGCGAGGGTGGCCTGACCAGCCGGTAGATGAGCATGCCCAGCAGGAAGAAGATGCCTACGGCGGCAAAGAGGTAACTGTTGCGCCATTGGTTGATGTAGTTCCAGGGTTGGCTGACGTCGTATACGCTGGCGGCGGAGCGGAGCGCCAGAAACGTCGCGGGCAGGTATGGAAGCAGGCACAGCACCGGACTACGTCGCACGAAGCGAGGTTCCTGCGGGAAGACCAGCGCCAGATGCATGAGGGTGGCTGCTGCAAAGGGTACAGCCGCGCCCCAGAGGATGACCAGCCGGTGCATAGTGCTGATGTCGAAGAGCCCGCCCATCATCAGCGCAATGGCTGCGCATAGGCCGGTGAAGACCTGCCCGGCCCGGCCCCAACCCCGCACCCAGTAGACCCAGATGCCAATGCCCAGGTAGGCCAGCCCGACCAGGTAGGGGACAATAAAAATCAGGAACATGTCCCTTAGCGGGAAGGAGGCGAGGGTGATCTGCTCCTCCCGCAGGTCGCCATTGGGGCGAGCAAGTGAGACCCACACGGTATCGCCCACCTCGTGCTCGCTCAAGACAGTCGCCACGTCAGCATGTCGCTCCACCGGCTGCCCGTCAATGGCGATCAAACGGTCGGGCTGTTCCAGTGGCGGGTTGAACTGCAACCGTGCCCACCCTCTGCCCTGCAAGGGACTGAGCACCAGCGTGGGCTCCAGCAGCATACCCAAGAACGGATCACGCGACCAGCGCCAGGCCAGGACGTGAGCGCCGACAAAAACGATCACGACGACCGCCAGCACGAAGAGTATAATCACGCGCCCCAGGCGCGTCGCACGGTCGGCCTGCTCATGTGGTGCTCTCACGATAGGGGCTCCATGAGGACGATTGCCGGGCTTCGTCGTGAGCGGCCTTGGGGCTGAGCCTCAGTCAAAGCCTCAGCCGAACAGCCAGGGGATGCTGCCCTAAGCCGCCAGCGCAAGAGCACGGTGACCAGTGCGCCCGCGAGAAACCCGCTCGCCAGGGCGACGCAGAATAAGCGCAAGAGACGCGAACTGTCCATCCTCCCCTCCCATGTTCCATTATACAGGGAAGCGCGAGCCGACGCAAGAGGTTTTACATACTCCACCGGCGACCGGCGCAGCACGCTCCCGACGCCATACGGTACGCCGGGGCGGTTGCGAACTGTACCCCAGCGTTGTTTCCAGTTCTCCGCCATCCCCGTTTGAGCCAGAGCGGGAGGTCAAACTGTGACTTGCGCACCTGGCACGTGGGAACTGAACAGAGGTTTTGACTTCCCCGCCAGCTATGCTATACTCAATTCACTTGAGATTCCAAGCCCCAAATCAACCAAAAAGAACGGTTGTGCTATTGCATTTTAGTACTATCTGTGGTATCATATAGGATGGCTTCTCCCGCGCGCTCCAAGAAACTCTTTGATAAGATCCGTCAGAAGCGCTGTAAGAACGTTCGCTTCGATGAACTGTGCTCTCTTTTAGAAAAGCACGGATGGGTCCTTCATACGATAGCCAGAAATAGCCACTATATCTACGTTCATACGAATTATGAAGGAACAGTCAATGTCCCAAAGCCACACCCAGGACCCGACGTCAAGTCTTTCTACTGTCGGCGTGCTCTCAGTGCCATTGAGGAGGTCGCAGGCTATGATGAATAGAAAAGATGTGAGTTACTACATGGACTTGCCGTACAAGATTGAGATTATCCCCGAAGAGGGCGGGACGGGGTTCAACGTTGAAGTTCCCGATCTCAAGGGGTGTGTGGCCTTTGGCGAGACAATTGAAGATGCACTCCAGACGCTCACTGAGGTTAAGCAGGCGTGGATTGAGATAGCTCTGGAGCGGGGATGGCGGATTCCTGAACCGGCTACCGAAGAGTTCAAAGAATACAGCGGCAGATTCAATGTCCGTCTGCCGCGCTACCTGCATCGCGGACTCGCTGAGTTGGCTAAAGCAGAAGGCACAAGCCTCAACCAGTTAGTTGTAGCGTTGCTGGCAGAAGGTGCGAAGCGGCTGGAAGTGCAGATTATGCCACGAGAAGAAGTGCCGGCAGTCAGGCAACAGAGCATCATTATTGCTGCTCGGTCGGACAGTTCGGACAGTATAGAACCGATCTGTGTAGAAAATTGACCACAGCCGGAAGAGCGTGCTAGCGTCGTTGATTGGAGAGGACGGTGATATGATAGATCATGTATGGACTGTAGTTTGCTCCCGTGCTGTCATTGACCGCAACTCAAACAACGTAAGTCTTCAGAACGTGATTGAGCAAATAACCATCCCAGCGGGACCACAGCCTAACACAGTGCTCCCCATTGAACTGGATATTATGACATTGTGGGCGAGAACTGACTTTGACACGCCCACCCAAGGACGTGCACGCGTGACCTTCTTATCCCCATCCGGCTTGGCTAACGATGGCCCGTTCGAATTTGGCATTGATTTGTCCAAGTACAACCGACATCGAAGCCGAGGACGTTTCCAGACGTTGCATATAAGTGAATCTGGCCGCCATACTTTCCTGGTGGAACTTCAGAGCGAGGATGGAACTGAATGGCGTCAAGTGGCCGCTATCCCTCTGGAGGTAGACTTTGCACCGCCAGAGACAGAGCAAGCGGCAGGCGAACCGGAGTAAAGAAGAACCGATAGAAAAGGCCCCGCGGCTTTGCCGAGCCCGAGGCAATGACCAGGGCAGGCACGACGCCCCAGCGAACGTATTCTAGCACGACGCCCGCCGCCGTCAGGATGTGGCGGGGTTTTTGTATCGCCAAAGCCGCAGCGGAGTCCATCAGGCCGATGGAGCCGAACGAGGACTGCCGGAGGAATTGAAGGCCGCGATGATGGCAGAGGAACTCCCATCCCCTAACAAGGCCGCTACCCGCGGCCATCCCTCATACGTCTGGCGGGCGGGACAGGAACGGCGACTTCAGATGGTATGCCGCTGGGCGCCGCTGGCGGGCCAGGCCGTGCTCGACGTGGGCTGCGGCGTGGGGATGTACACGGCGGCCTTCCTGCGCCAGACCCCGCGCGTCTTCGGTATCGAGATTGAGCACGAGCGGGCACTAGAGGCGCGGGAGCGGGCCACAGGCGTGGTCGAGGCCCCCGGCGAGCGCCTCCCCTTCCCCGACGCTGCCTTCGACGTCGTCTTCTCCCACGAGGTACTGGAACACGTAGCCGACGACCGGAACTGCGTGGCCGAGATGGTACGTGTGACCCGGCCCGGCGGCCGTCTCGTCGTCTTCGTCCCCAACCGGCTCTACCCTTTCGAGACCCACGGCGTCTTCTGGCGCGGGCGCTACCACTTCGGCAACGTGCCGCTGGTCAATTGGCTGCCCACGCCGCTGCGCAGCCGGCTGGCCCCACACGTCCGCGCCTACACCGCCGGTGGCCTGCGCCGCCTCTTCGACGGCCTTCCTGTCCGCGTCGTCCACCACACGCAGGTCTTTCCCGGCTATGACAACGTCGTCGCCCGCGCGCCCGTCCTGGGCCGAGCCTTGCGTGCCGTCACTTACGCGCTCGAGCACACCCTGTTTCGTGCCTTCGCCCTCTCACATCTACTGGTGATAGAGAGGGAATGAGGATGCAGCACAAAGCGCTCAATAGCCACCGCTGCGCCGTCCTCCGCCAGTGGCGGCGCGACCCAGTCGGCGACGGCTTTGGCCGCCGGGCTGGCGTTGCCCATCGCCACGCCCACTCTGGCCCAGGAGATCATCGCGACATCGTTACCCTGATCGCCGACCGCCATCACCTGTGCCTGGGGAATGTCCAGGTGAGCGGCCAGCCGTTGTAACGCATCCCCCTTCGACACTCCCAGCGGGTTCCCCTCGACGAACAGCGCGTGGGAGCGCACTACCTCCATCCGCCCCTCGAATCTCTGCCGCACCTCCGTCTCGATGCGGTCGGCCTCAGGCGGCTCGGCGACGACGAGAAACTTGACCGGTTCGTGCTGCTCGAGCACAGAGAACAGATCGTCCACCCAAACCAATCGTTCACCTAACCAGGTACGATAAAAGGTCTCGAGGCACCGCTGTCCGGCGACGAAAACGTCATCGTCGGCGTAGAGGACGAGATGCCACCCACGCTGGGCTTGCCATTCCAGCATCTCGCGCACGAGCGCGGGCTCCATCATCGCCCGGTAAAGCGGACCGTTGGAGTCCGGGGCCTGGATGAATGCGCCTTGATAGCAGATGAGCGGCGCGGTGATGTCCAGTTCCCGCGCAAAAGTGAGGGTAGAGTCGAACATACGGCCCGTGGCCAGGGTGACGACCACTCCATGCTCCTGGGCAGCGGCGACGGCACTCCGCACCCTGGGGGAGATGACCAGGTCGTCGTCCATCAGCGTGCCATCCAGGTCGAGCGCCAGGAGCCGGATCACGTCTGCACCTCCAGCACCCGGTCGCGCCCGGCCAGGTCGGGGTGCACGCGAACCGCTGCCCGAGGGAATAAGGTGCGGGCCAGATGGCTCGCCGCCTCTCCCTGATCGGCACCAATCTCAATCAGCAGCGCTCCGCCGGGGCGCAGCACCGCCGGCGCCTGGGCCAGCAGCCGCCGGATGATGCCCAGCCCATCCGGGCCGCCATCGAGGGCCAGTCGGGGCTCATAATCGCGCACCGACGCCGGCAGCGAACCACAGTCGCCCGTGGGAATGTAGGGTGGATTGGAGACGATCAGATCCACCGGGCCGGGACGCGGAGTGAACATGTCGCCGACTACCAGCTGCACTCGCGCAGCGACGCCGTGCCGCTCCACGTTTCGCCGCGCCACGGCCAGCACCGCCGGGGAGATCTCGATAGCGTAGATGGTAGCCCGGGGCAGATGGACCGCCAGGGAGACGGCGATGCAGCCAGAGCCGGTGCCGACATCGGCGATGAGTGGATGAGTATATGAGGAATGAGTAGATGAGGAGCAATGAGCAAGAGCCAGATCCACCAGCGTTTCGGTTTCGGGGCGAGGGATGAGAACCTCAGGCGTGATCTCAAACTCCAGATTGTAGAACTCGACGCGGCCGGTGAGGTAGGGAAGGGGGTAGCAGGAAGCGCGGCGGCGGATAAGGGTTTGGTAGTTGGCTAGTTGGTCAGGAGTGAGGATGCGTTCGGGGTGGGTCAGCAGCGCAGTGCGGGAGACGTCCAGCACGTGGCTCAGTAGCACCTCGGCTTCAAGGCGGGCAGCATCCGTGATGGGAGCCAGTTCGGCCATTGCCTGACGCAAAGCCCACCCGACACCTGATACTGGATGCTGGTTGTTGGATGCTGGCCCCCAGTTACTGGCATTGGGTTTCCAGTTTTTTTTCCCTCTTCCTGCTTCCCTCTGCCTGCCTCCTGCTCTGCTCTCACAACTGGTGACTAGCCTGCGCACTCCGTTACCCGCCCTCTCCCAGAGCCTGCAATCGATCTGCCTGTTCCCGCGCGGCCAGTTCGTCAATGAAGGAGTCGATGTCGCCGTCCAGTATGCCCGACAGCCGGTGGAGTGTCAGGCCGACGCGATGGTCGGTGACGCGGTTCTGGGGAAAGTTGTAGGTGCGGATCTTCTCGCTGCGCTCCCCGGTGCCCACCTGGGATCGCCGTGCCTCGGCCACCTCTGCCTCCTGCTTCCGCTGTTCCTGCTCGTAGAGGCGCGCCCGCAGGATGGTCAACGCCCGCAGTTTGTTCTGCGTCTGCGAGCGCTCGCTTTCGCAGGCAACGACCATCCCGGTCGGTTTGTGGATGATACGGATGGCGGTGGCGTTCTTCTGCATGTGCTGCCCGCCGGGACCGGAAGCGCCGTAGGCCTCGATCTCCAGGTCCTTGGGGTCCACGTGAACCTCCACCTCGTCCACCTCGGGCAGGACCGCGACGGTAGCAGTGGAGGTGTGGATACGCCCAGACGACTCAGTGATGGGCACTCGCTGGACGCGGTGGACGCCGCTCTCGAACTTGAAGCGGGAGAAAGCCCCCTGCCCCTTCACGTCAAAGATGACCACTTTGAAACCGCCGACGCCAGTAGAATGGCCGCTCAGTAACTCCGTGTTCCACCCCTGCCGCTCGGCGTAGCGGGTGTACATACGATACAGGTTGGCAGCGAAAAGGCCGGCTTCGTCTCCACCAGCCCCGGCACGGATCTCGATGATCACGTTCTTGGTGTCGCGCGAGTCTCTGGGGAGCAGCAACTGGCGAAGTTGAGGTTCCAGTTCGTCCAGCCGGGTTTGCAGATCGGCGACTTCCACCTCGGCCAACTCCCGCAGTTCAGGGTCAGCGTCATCGTCCAACAGCGTCTTCGTCTCCTCCAGTTCCTGCGCTGCGTCTTTGTAGGCTCGATAGACAATGACAACGTCTTCGAGATCAGATCGCTCTTTGGCGTACTGAGCCACGCGCTCGTAGTCCTGCGCCACGGCCGGGTCGGACATCAGGCGCATCAGTTCCTCGTATCGTTCCTCGACCTTACCCAGTCTCTCTAGCATAGTCTCCTCAACCGGTCTCCTTACCCGCCTCAAGGTAGCCGTGGATTTGCACCACATAGACACGGGCATCGTCCAGCAATCGCCGCGCCGAATAGAAGAGTGTGCGATTATCTAATCGGTCGTAATCGTGGACGATGCGGTTACGCATGCCTACGTAACGCCGGAAGCGGGACAACAGGTGCTCATCAATAATGCCCAACTCGTGAACGGCCTCGAACGATTGTCGCGCTGACTGTGCAGGTAACTGCCCTGCTCCGAGCAACAGCATCCCATTGACGTCAATGGCACACTCGACGATGACCTGAGCCAGGCGCTCGACGATACGCCGATTCCCCGGCCGTTCCCGGTGCTCCTGGTACGATACGTCCAGATAGGGCGACAGTTCGTTCACATAAGCGGTCAGATTGGCGAGTTTTCGGCGAATCAGGTGGGCCTGTTGTGTGTCCATTCCTGCACCTGTCTCTCCAGATAGGATGACTGCCAGACCAGAAACTTCTGATGGTCGTAGTAGCGGCGGGCAGCGTAGGACTGGAACACGAAGAAAGCCATCGGCTCCCGCTGGTAGACCGGTCTGCCAGTGCGGGCGACTTCGAAGAGCAGCAGCGGACTGGCGCCGTTCAAGAAGGCCACGTCCACATCACTCGCCCCTCCAAATATGTCAACCAGTTCGCCGATGAGATCGAGTTCGACCTCCGGGTTATCCCAGTCGCGATGAACTACTCGCACGGCGACGTCAACATCGGAGCCGGGGCCAGCGCGCCCGGTAGCCTGAGAGCCGAAGACGACGACCAGGTCCAGACTATAGCGGTGGGATATGCATTCCAGTTTCTCGCGGTCTATCTCGTACATAACAATTTCTCAACGGGGAATGGCCTGGACAGGCCCCCCCATGTGCTACTGGCATTATAACAGCAGAGAGATGGGGCGTCAAGAGACTACTGCGGTCTGCGGTCGCTCGGCCAGCGTCACCTGGACGTTTTGCTCCTCTCCGTCACGGATGATGGTCACCCTGACGGTATCGCCTACGGGTGTAAACTGCCAGAAGAGGGATTTTGGGGTAAACTATAGTTGGAGAGGACCTTTGGGTGGCCACTTTCGCAGATTTCAAGCGTGCCTGGTAGAGTATGGCAACCACACGGTGAAGCGAGCTCCCCGCTCGACGTTCTCCCCCCGTACCCGCCCGCCGTGCGCCTCGACGATGGCCTTGACGATGGCCAGGCCCAGCCCGCTGCCAGGGTAGGCGGTGGCGTTGCGGGCGCGATGGAAGCGGCTGAAGAGGCGCGGCAGGTCTTCTTCGGGAATGCCGATGCCGCTGTCCTGCACCCACAGTGCGACATCTCCCCCATCCTGCCGCAGTCCCAGCGCCTGCCCTGAGCGTAGTCGAAGGGTGACCCTGCCCCCGGCGGGAGTGAATTTGAGCGCGTTGTCGAGCAGGTTGCCGATGGCGCGGCACAACTGGTCGGTATTGCCCGGCACGGTGACGGGCGTCTCCGGCAGGTCGAGCGCGAAGGTGATGCTGGCCTGCTGCGCCCGCGAGGCGTAGACTTCACTCGTCTGCCGCACCAGCGCCGCCAGGTCGAGCGGTTCGTGGAGAACGCTGGCGTTGCCGGCCTCGAGCCGCGAGAGATCGAGCAACCCTTTCGTCAGCGTCTCCAGTTGCGCCACCTGTTTCTGCGCCTGGGCGACGAAGCGGTATCCCTCCTCCGGCCCCGCCTCGGCGACCAGTTCCAAGTTGGTGCGCAGCGCCGTCAGCGGGGTGTGCAGTCCATGGGCCGCGTCGGCGACGAAGCGGCGCAGCGTGGTGACGGTCTCTTCGACCCGGCCAGCCATAAGGTTGAACGAACGCGCGAGTGTGCCAAACTCGTCCTGCCGGGTCACGTCGGCGCGGGCGCTCAGGTCGCCTTCGGCCATCCGTGTTGTGACACCGGTCAGCGCCAGCAGCGGGCCGCTCATCTGCCGGCTTACCAACCAGCCCACGCTGGCCGCCAGCACCACCGCCACGCCACCCGCGATGGCCCAGGCCCGCGCCACGCTATTCACGATCTCGCGCCCGTAGGCCGGCCCGTCCGAGAGTTCCACCGTGCCCAGCAGGTTGCCTGTTTGGTCGTAGAACGCCGTGTGCACGGATTGGTCGGAGCGCGGGCCCGCGACCGCCGGCACCGCCGCCTCCCCGCCCAGGTCGAAGCCGTAGATCGTGCCGACCCCCGCCATTGGCTCAGCGGGGGCAAGCACTGGCGCCTCGGTGCCCGTGATGACGACGAAATCTGTGATGCCGAACGACTCTCCGGCTTGCGCGCTGCTGGCGGTAGACGTGAAGGATCCTCCCCGCCAGGTGAAGATAATCGCGCCACTCTCACCCGACTCTGCTACACCGGAGGCGACCTGTACGGACTCCGGCGCGCCGGAATCGACCAGTACGCGTCCCGTGGCGTCGCGCAGCCGCACGCGGGTCTGGCTGAGGAAGGCGAAGGTCTCTACCTGTGATTGCAGCACTTCCGTGGGGGCCTCGAGCGCCAGCAGGCGCGCCATTCTGCGGGCGATCTCCTGCACGTTGCCCATCAGGTAATCCCGCTCCTGGCGGGCGTAGTAGCCGCGCAGCGTGGTCAGCAGCACGACGCCCAGCGCCAGGGCGGCCAGCAGGGCGATGGCCCCGTAACTGAGCGGCAGTCGGCAGCGGATAGATTTGGGGAACATTTGCTCTCTTTTCAGCGCGTGTCGCGTGATGCAACTTGAATGGCCTACCCCACCAAGGCTGGGGCGGCCTGGGCGTGTCGGCTCCCGTGCCACTGGTATTATAGCAGAGAGAGAAGGCGGGTCAAGAGACCCGCGGTGAGCAGTGTCGAACCGCTATTGCGGCCGCTCGTCCAGCGTCACCTGAACGTTTCGCTCCTCCCTGTCACGGATGATGGCCACCTCGATGGTGTCTCCCACCCGCGTCCGGGTCTCCAGGTAAACGGTCAGTTCCTGGAAATCGGCTATTGGCTCACCGTTGATGGCGGTGATGATGTCGCCACCCAGCAGGATGCGGGCGTTGCCCAGCCGTACGACGCGGTCGCCGCCCCGGATGCCAGCCTGATCTGCGGGGCCGCCGGGCACCACCTCGATCACCAGCAACCCCTCGTCCACTGGCACCTCCATCCCGGCCTGGCGGAGGGCCCGCGCCCGCTCTGGCGTCAGGTCGAGCAACTGCACGCCCAGCCAGGGGTGCGGGTAGCGGCCGTGGGCGATCAACTGGGGCACTACACGGCGCACCGTGTTGACCGGCACGGCGAAGCCTATCCCTGCCGAGGCGCGGTTGGGGCTGAGGATGGCGGTATTCACCCCGATGACGCGCCCCTCCAGGTCCAGCAGCGGGCCGCCGGAGTTGCCCGGGTTGATGGCCGCGTCGGTCTGGATGGCCTCGCCGATGAAGCGGCCGTCGGGGCTCTTGATGACCCGCTCCAACGAACTGATGACCCCCACCGTCAGCGTGCGCTCCAGCCCGAAGGGGTTGCCGATGGCGACGACGAACTGTCCCACGCGCAGGTCCTCTGAGTCGCCCAATACGACTGGCTGTGGTAGGTCGTTGGCCTGGATGTGGACCACCGCCAGGTCGTTAGAGGGGTCCACGCCGATGATCGTGGCCGGGTAGACCTGCCCATCGGCCAGCGTCACCGACAACTCCTCCGCGTTCTCCACCACGTGGTAGTTGGTGACGATGTGGCCCTCCGCGTCGTAGACGAAGCCGGAGGCGGTGCCCTCCTGGGGGATGGGGTTGAGGAAGAAGTCGTAGGCGTAAGCGACGCTGGTGACGTTGACCACGGCTGGCCCCGCCAGGTCGTAGACCGCCTCCACCTGGGCCTCCAGTGCATTGGCGGCCTTTTCAGGCGTTGGCGGCACCAGCGGCGGGACCGCTGTGGCGGTCGGGGCTACGGTCGGCGTGGGAGCGACAGGGGTCAGCAGCAGTTCACCAGGCAACCTGCATCCCAGCGTCGCGCCCACTAACGTCACAATCGCCACCAGAATGGTAATCCGGGATTTGTTCATAAGTGGGTACATAGTGTTGTATCCTATCCGTCAGTGGCTGCGTGGTGCTGCGGAGGCTCGCAGACGTGTACCGCAGCGCCACGCAGCCGCAGGCGAGCCGTCGCCGGCACATGTGATTCTGGGCGCGGCGTCAAGGCCTGACGGTGACGGCCATCGTGGCCTGATAGACCAGCACGCGGGCCACGACGCGGTCGCCGCGCTTCTCGCCCCACACCTGGACGCTGTTTCCTCGCCCGATGTTCTCCAGCGAACCGGGCTCCACGATGTCCCGAACAGTGTCTTCCTGGAACTCAATGCGCTCCTCGTAGATCTCGGTGTCGTGGGTGACGACGACCTCGACCTCCGGGCCGTCGTACTCCACGTCGGTGGCGCCGTCCGGCCCCACCCCGATCTTGACGGAGTTGCCGGTGCCCAGGAAGAGGCTGTTGCCGTCACGGCGCGTGACGACGCCAGCGACGTCGGGCTCTTCGTCGGGCAATTCCTCAGGCCGCTCGACAGGGCCGGTGAAGGTCCGGTACGTTGCGCCCCCCTCTTCCATACGCACGAACGCGCCTTCTTGAGGCTGCCGGGTCAGCAGGCCTCCGGCCACGAAGGCCGCTCCCACCAGCAGCAGCAGCAGCAGCCCGCCTCCCAGGATGAGCCACACCGTGCGCCGTCCACGCTTCTGCGACAGCGCACCCGTTCCTGTCAGATCATCCATTCCATTTGCCCCTCTCGCTCCGGGCGCACCGTCAAGGCAGTTCGATGCGCATGAGATCGTAGGCCAACACGCGGGCCACGGTGCGGGCGCCGCGCTTCTCGCCCCACGCTTTGACGACGGCGTTCTGAGCGATGTCATCCAGCGAGCCGGGTTCCCAAAATATCTGGGCAGTATCTGTCTCTATGTCTTCCTCGTAGATCTCAGTGTCGTGAGTGACGACGACCTCGACCTCCGGGCCATTCCACTCCATCTCAATGGAGCCATCCGGACGATTGTGCCCGACCCCGGTAAGGCCAGTGCCTACGAAGAGGCTGTTGCCGTCACGGCGCGTGACGACGTCGATGACGGCGGCCTTCTCGTCGGGCATTTGCTCGGGCTCCTCGAACTCGCCAACGACCTGCACGCTCTCACCGCCCTCCCACATCTGTACGACCTCCACGTCTTCTCGAGGAGGCTGCCAGGCCAGCAGCCGTCCACCCACGAAGGCCGCCCCGACCAGCAGCACCAGCAGCGGCCCGCCTGCGAGGACGAGCCACACCGTGCGCCGACCGCGCTTCTGCGGCAGCGCACCCGTTTCTGTCAGGTCGTTCATTTCGTCTGCCTCCTTTGTTCCGGGCGCACCGTCAAGGCTGTACCGGTTGCTCTACCCATAACTGGTAGACCAGCACGCGGGCCACGGTGCGGTCGCCGCGCTTCTCACCCCACACCTGGACGCTGCTCCCTTGCCCAATGTCTTCCAGCGAACTGGGCCCCAGGGTTTGCTTCACAGCGTCTTCCTGAATCTCGATGCGCTCCGCGTAGATTTCGGCGTCACGGGTGACGACGACCTCGATCTCCGGGCCATCGTAGTCCACGTCGGTGGCGCCGTCCGGTCCCACCTCGACCTTGACGAAGGTGCCGGTGCCCAGGAAGAGGCTGTTGTTGTCGCGGCGCGTGACGACGCCGACGACGTCGGGCCCCTCGTCAGGCAACTCCTCGGGCCGCTCCAGCTCGAAGGGCATCGCCGGCACGCCGACCTCGCCGCCTGGCCCTTGCACGACCAGCAGCAGGCCGCCCCCGAGGAGGAGCCACGCCGTGCACCGTCCACGTTCCTGCGGCGGCGCTGTCGCTTCTGCCAGGTCATCCATTCCATTCGCCTCCTTATGTTCCGAGCGCACCGTCAAGGCTGTTCGATGCGCCCGGCCATAGCCTGGTAGACCAGCACGCGGGCCACGATGCGGTCGCCGTCCTGCTCGCCCCACACCCGGACGCCGGTGCCCTGAACGACGTCGTCCAGCGAGCCGGGTTGCACGGTGTGCTGCGGGGGAGTGGCTCCCCCCTGCGGGAATTCAACCCTCTCCGCGTAGATTTCCGTCTCAGAGGTGACGACGACCTCGACCTCCGGGCCATCATAGTCTACGTCGGTAGCGCCATCCGGGCCGACACTGATGCTGTAACCGCCGATGCCCAGGAAGAGACTGTTGCCATCGCGACGCAGGCAGACGCCGGAGACGTCAGGAGGTTCGTCGGGCAACTCCTCGGGCCTTTCGAGAGGGCCAACAGGCCCCTCCTGGCCTTCACCGCCTGGCGGTTCGCCGGGCGGCTCCTCGGGCTGCTCGGGAGGGCCGACGGTTCCTTCTATCCCACCCTCACCGAGATGCAGGCGGGGGCTAGGAGTAGGGGCCGGCGTGGCCGTAAACGCAGCAATCGTCGGCATGGTTCCTTCCTCTGCCTGTCCACCCTCGCCGCCCTCGACACCGGGCGGTTCGCCGGGCAGCTCTTCGGGGCGTTCAAAGAGACTGCTAAACGGCATCACTACCTGCCCGCCTTCCGCCGTCAGTTGCCCGGCCACGAAGGCCCCGCCGACCAGTAGCACCACCACCAGCAGTACTGCCAGCAGGCCGCATCCCAGTCCAACGAGCCATGCTCCATCCCGCTTACGTTTCTGTGGGCGCGCAGTCGCTCTCATCTCGTTATCCATCGTTTTGTCCTCCTTACTTCTTGTCATTCAGTGGTTGCCGGGTCGGACGAGACGCCGGGCGACCTGGCAGGTACGTAGGCAGTGAAGGTGATCGGCTGGCCGTAGGGATCCGTTGCGTTCAGGTCGCCGTGGAAAGCATAGTACGGCTCAAAGGTTGGCTGATGCACGTTGTCGCGGTAGGCCAGCGTCACCGACGTGACAGCCCCAGTGCGCGGAGTGGGCGTGTAGTCCGGGGGGGTCTCCCCGCCCCCACCCAGCGGGAAGCTGGTGTCTACGAAGGCGGGGGCAGCAGTCGCCTGCAACTCGGCCCAGGCATCGGCCACCGGGCGCAACCGGACCGGTCTCGACGCTTCGATCTCGCGGTGGACGTAGGTCATGCGATGCACTCGGCCGTCATCCCCCAGTTCCAAGACCACGCCGCTGGTCCAAAAGCCGCCTACCGGAATGCCATCCAGGTGACGCTGGAAGCGCACGATCCAGCCGGGATAGGCCGGGAGCGAGCCGGGGGGCAAGTCACGGTCGTTGGGCCAGGCCTCGGGGGCGACGGTGCAATCGGCTGGCAGCAGGTCCCGGTCCTCCAGCCACGTGCGGGCTGCGGCGATGGCTTCCTCGGCCGTCGAGATGGGCCCGGCACTGGTGTCGCTGTCGGGCATCTCGCTGGATTGGAAGGCGCAGGTGGCGTAAACCGTCAGCACAGCCGCGCCGTTGGCGCTCCAGTGGTACTCACGGCTGAGTTTGATGGGCTGTCCCTCGAAGCCCAGACTGGCTGCCACGTGAGTCGCCCAGGTATCCGAGACGGCCTCGGTGGAACGTAGATGGTACAGCGGTGCCTCGTCCGGCAGGTCGGTGGGCAGGTCGGTCGCCAGGGCGAAGTGATGGATGGGGCCGCTGGAACCGCGCTCCCAGGCCGGTTCGGGATTAATCCGGCTGGAGAACGGGTCAGCGGTGCCGGGAGTAAGTGCGAGGCCAGACTTCCAGGCCGATTCGGGGCTCGTGCAAGCGGGGAGGGCGAAGAGCACCCCGGCCGCTAGCAGTAGGATAATCAAGGTCCCGAAGGCGATAGTGATATTCTTGGACATGGTTCAACCTCCCTTCATTTTGCCTGTATGCTGAGCGAAGTGAAGCATCCCGTTTCTGGCTTGTGGAACGAGATTTCCTTCGACTGCGCTCAGGACAGGCTTCGCTCCTTCCGATCGCTCAGAATGACACGTTATGGCTCGTCGGTTTGAGGCGAAGCTTCGCTATACACTCACGGCCGTCTGGCGCGCGGGCCCATAGACTGGTAGACCAGCACGCGGGCCGTGACGCGGTCGCCGCGCTTCTCGCCCCACACCTGGACGCTGGTGGCCTGAACGATGTCATCCAGCGTGGCGGGCTCCAGCGTCCGCTGCATGGTGTCTGCCTCGAAGTCCAGCTCTATGGTCTCCTCGTAGATTTCGGTGTCGTGGGTGACGACGACCTCCACCCCCGGGCCGCTGTAGTCCAGCTCAGTGACGCCATCCTCACCGACACCGACGCTGTAACTGCCAGTGCCCAGGAAGAGACTGTTCCCGTCCCGGCGCGTGACGACGCCGCACACGTCGGGCTCCTCGTCGGGCAACTCCTCGGGCCGCTCGACAGGGCCGAAATGGTGCACATTCTCCCCCGAGGACGAGAACGCCACGCCTTCCTGAGGCTGCCGGGCCAGCAGTCTCCCGGCCACGAAGGCTGCACCGACCAGCAGCACCAGCAGTAGGCTGCCCCCGAGGAGAAGCCACACCACGCGCCGTCCGCGCTTCTGTGGGTGTTTGGCCGTTCCCATCGCGCTATCCATCTTATCCTCCCCCTTCGTTTTGAGTGTGACGTCTTGGTTGGCTGATTGGGTGGTAAGCTGATTCATTTCGTCCATTTCCACACCTCCGGTTCTGCTATTGGTCATCTGTCATTGCTCATTCATACCGCAGTGCCTCAATCGGGTCCAGCCGCGCCGCCCGCAGCGCCGGGTAGAGCCCGAACGCCACCCCCACCAGCAGCGAGAAGCCGAAGGAGAGCGGGATGCTGCCGGGGGCAAGGAGAGCCATCCCCTGGTTCAGCGTCGCCGCCAGCGGGATGGCCAGCACACCTGTGGCGATACCGAGCAGCCCGCCGCCCGCGCTGATGAGCACCGATTCCAGCAGGAACTGGGCCACGATGTCGCGCCGCCGTGCGCCGACCGCCATACGCACGCCGATCTCGCGCGTGCGCTCCGTCACCGCGACCAGCATCACGTTCATGATGCCGATGCCGCCCACGATGAGCGAGACGGTCGCCATCGCCGCCAAGAGGAGCGCAAAGGTGCGCGCCGCTTCCTGCTGCGCCCCCAGAATGTCCTTCTGGGTCGTCAGATTGAAGTCGTCCTCGTAATGGCCGTCGGCGTCGGACTCGATCTCGTGCCGCTCCCGCAGGTAGGCCACGATCTGCGACCTGGCCTCGTCCATGCGGCTCTCGTCGCTGACGTGGGCGGTGATCCCCACCGAGGGCTCCTCTCCCTCGCCATAGAGGTTGCGGATGGCGGTGCTGATGGGCATGTAGAGCGCGTCGTTGAAGCGCCCGCGACGGCGCTCTTCCGGGTCGGTCGGCTCCAGTTCGGCCAGGACGCCGATGACCTCGCATCGCTCCCGGTTGACCTGGATCGGTGCGCCCAATGGATCGTCGCCCTCGAAGAGGTCCTGGGCGGTCTGGTAGCCCAGGACACAGACGTCGGCGCCGTCCCGCACCTCGGCCGGGGTGAAGAAGCGCCCCTCGCCGACGAAGGCACTCGCGCTCAGCGGCTCCCCCTCCGGCCAGCCGGCGGGCTGCACGTCGCAGTCGCGGCCCAACGTCTCCAGCACGTCGGCGGTGGTGCCGGAGGCGTACATATCCAGCACCACCCGCCCGCGGCGCACCTTGGCGAAGCCGCTGACCGACATCTCCACCCGTTCCACCAATTCTACCGCCTCCACCATCTGCAGGCCGTCCTGGTAGGTCAGCGGCCGGCCCGTGCCCTCTTCCTGCATCATCCAGTCGGCGGTGATCATCACCTCGTCGGAGCCGAGGAAGCGGAACTGGGCGCCGACGGCGGCGCGGGCGCCGGTGCCCAGCGCCAGCATAGCGATGACCGAGGCCACGCCGATGACGACGCCCAGCGTCGTGAGGATGGCACGCAGTTTGTTCTCGGTGAAGCCCCGAAAGGCAGTGCGGATAGTGTTTAGAAGAGACATAGTGAACTCCTGCCGGTTTCAGGTCACGAGCCGGCCGTCGAGCATGTGCAGGACGCGCCGGGCGTAGGCGGCCACGTCGGCGTCGTGGGTCACGACGAGCACCGTGCGTCCATCGGCGTGAAGAGCGGCAAGGAGCGACAGGATGTCAGCCCCGGTCTGGCTGTCCAGGTTGCCGGTGGGCTCGTCGGCCAGGATGAGGGCCGGGTCGGTCACCAGGGCGCGGGCGATGGCGACCCGCTGTCGCTCGCCGCCCGAAAGTTCGGCGGGGCGGTGGCGCAGCCGGTCGGCCAATCCCACGCGGGTCAGTGCTTCGGCGGCGCGCTGCTCGACGCCGGGCGTGTTCCCCTGGTAGAGCAGCGGCAGCGCGACGTTGCCCAGCGCGTCCAGGCGGGGCAGCAGGTTGAAGGTCTGGAAAACGAAGCCGATGCGGTGTCCGCGCAGGCGGGCCCGCTCGTCGTCGGAGAGCGCACTCACGTCACGCCCCTCCAGGCAGTAGGTGCCCGCCGTCGGTTTGTCCAGGCAGCCCAGGAGGTGCATCAGCGTGGACTTGCCGCTGCCCGAGGGCCCCATCAGCGCCACGAACTCGCCGGCCCGCACGCGCAGGTCCACCCCGCGCAGCGCGTGCACCTCCGTCCGCCCCATGCGGTACATTTTCGTCAACCCCTCTGCCTCGATGATCCAGTCACTCATTCCCCCACCACCTGCTCTCCCTCGCGCAGCCCCTCCACGATCTCCACGCGCAGGTCGCCGCGCAGGCCGATGCGCACGGTGCGCTCCTCGACCCGTCCCGCGACCCACACTTTGACCTGCGCGGTGCCGTCGGAGCGGGCGCGCACCAGCGCACGCGGCAGCGTCAACACGTCCTGTCGCTCGGCGGTGACGATCGAGGCGTCAACCGTCATCCCCGGCGCCAGCACGGCCGGCAACTCGTCGTCGAGGGTGATGTAGACGGGGTAGCGCGGGCTCTCGCCGGGGACGCTCTGGGGAATGATGCGGGCGACGTGGCCGCGCAAGGAGGCGTCGGGGAGAGCGTCCACGAAGAGTTCGACCGGCTGGCCAGCCTCGATCAGCGGCAGGTCCTCCTCGATCACCGTGACCTTGGCCTCGAGAGCGGTCGGGTCCATCAGGGTGATCAGCGTCGCGCCGGCCGAGACGCGGTCGCCAGGGGCAGCGTTGACCTCCAGCACGATGCCGTCGAAGGGGGCGCGCAGCACCGCCGCATCCAGGTCGGCGCGCGCCTCCTCGCGGGCCAGCAGCGCCTGGTCCACGTCCAGTTCGGCTCTCATGACCGTCTCCGTGAGCGGGCCGCTTTGCAGGAGTTGTAACTTCTGCCAGGACTGGTAGAGGGCGCTCTCGGCCTGGTCTACCCGGTTCTGAGACTGGAGTTCCTCCATGCGCGCCTGCTCGATGGCTTCGTTCAGCCGTCCCTCGGCCGAGATCATGGCGTTCATCGCGTGGTCGTGGTCGCTCTGGCTGAGTTTGCCCCTCTCGAACTTTGCTTTCGCCTCCTGATAGTGGCCGACGTACCAGTCGAATTCGATCTTGCGGGAGCGCACGGTGGAGTCGAGGCGGGAATTGAGCGTGGCGCTGTAGGCGTGCTGTGCAACCTCCGACTCGACGCGGGCGTCGCGCACGGTGGCGCGGGCAGCGGCCAGTTCGGTCTCGCTGGGCCCCTCGCGGGCGGCGGCCAGGTCCAGTTGGGCCAGGCGCACGTTGACGTCGGCCTGGGCCACGGCCTGCTCCAGCGGATCGGTCCCCAGGCGCGCCAGCACGTCTCCCTCTTGCACCCTATCGCCAGGGCGGACCGGCGCCTCCTCCAGCCGGCCGCCCACGTCGAGGGTCAGGTCAACCTGGCGCGTGGTGACCAACTGGCCCGGCGCGTTCACTGTCTGGCGCACGCCACCCCGGGTCACGGGGACGGTCCGGGGCGCGCTGGGGGTCGGCACGGCGGCGGGTTGGGTGCTGCGGAAGCCAAAGTAGCCGGCGGTGCCGACCAGCGCCAGCGCGACCAGCCCGATGAGTATCACAGTTCCACGTTTCATCCATCCCTCCCTGCTTGCCGTGAGCAATGTCGAACGGCTTGCCAGATACAGGCGTATGATAGCAGAGTGGGATTACGAAACGTTTACAGGGGGATTACAGTTTCGTAATATATCGGGCGCACTTGAAGTCTGCGAGACGAGCAGAGTTCGCTACGCCAATGGGCACCGTCGCGAGGACGTGATGCGTGAAACGTGGGTTAGAGTGCTATCCCACGAGGCGGTAGCCGATGCCAGGAACAGTGAGGATGAGGGAAGGGCAACTGGGGTCGAGTTCGACCTTTTCGCGCAGGCGGCGGACGTGAACGTCCACGGTGCGCTCGTCGCTTACGTCGGTCTCGTAGCCCCACACGGAGTCGAGTATCTGGGCGCGGCTGAGCGCCTGCCCGGGGTGGCGGGCCAGGTAGACCAGCAGCCGGAACTCGGTCGGGGTCAGGTTTAGCAGCCGTTTGCCACGCCGCACCTGAGCCCGCCCACGGTCAATGATCAGGTCGCCGGCGTACAGCGGATCGCCCTCGGTACCTGCCGCCAGGTCACCGTAGGCGCGGCGCAACTGGGCGCGGATGCGGGCGATCAGTTCGCGCAGGCCGAAGGGCTTGGTGACGTAATCATCGGCCCCCATCGTCAGACCCACCACTTTGTCCAACTCCTCGCAGCGGACGGTGAGCATGATGATGGGCTGACGCAGGCCGCTCTGGCGCATCTGGCGGCAAAAGTCAAAGCCGGAGCCGTCGGGCAACTGCACGTCGAGGATGACCAAGTGGGGATGGTGGTCACAGGCGTAGTCCACCCCCGCCTGGCCCCGTTTCATCCAGGCAACGGTGAACCCTTCCCACTCCAGGCCAGTGCGCAGGCTCTGGCCCACGGCGGGGTCGTCCTCAACGAGCAAGAGTCTGAATTGTTGGTTCATTGCGCTGGTTCTCAAGTGGGACTGAGGCCCACTTCCTACTAGCGGGGATTGTACACCAGGAGGGGGCAGGAGGCAAACAGAATAGTTTCCGCTCTGGCCAGTCTGTCCTCTTGCTGTTGGCGGATTGGTAAATTGGTAGCCTGGTAGATTGGTGAGTCACCAATCTACCAGTTTCCCAGCCTACCAACTTACCGGCTATACCTCCTGAAACTCGCCCTCAATCACTTCCTCTTCTCCGGGCATCGGCCCGGCGCCGTACCCAGGTGGCGATCCGCCATTGCCGCCGTACCCAGCCCGCGGCCCATCGGCCGCTTGCTGCTGTGCATACATCTGCTGACCGATGGCGTAACTGGCTTGTTGCAGTTGCTCGATCAGTTGCCGAATGCGAGCCGTGTCGTCGCCATCTTTCGCCCGCTTCAGATCCTCGATGCTCTGCTCGATGCGCCCACGGTCGGATGCAGACACCTTGTCGCCCAGGTCGCGCAGCATTTTTTCCATCTGGTAGATTAGCGCGTCGGCGGTGTTGCGAGCCTCGATCAGTTCCTTGTGCCGTTGGTCTTCCGCCTCGTGCCGCTTCGCGTCCTGCACCAGCCGCTCCACCTCTCCCTTGCTCAGGTTCGTGGTGGCAGTGATAGCGATCTGCTGCTCCTTGCCTGTGGCCTTGTCCTGGGCCGAGACATTCAGGATGCCGTTGGCGTCAATGTCGAATGTCACCTCGACCTGCGGGACACCACGCGGCGCGGGCGGGATGCCCTCCAGGTTGAACATCCCCAGGCTATTGTTATCGGCCGCCATGGGCCGCTCCCCCTGCAGGACATGGATCGTCACGGCGGTCTGGCCGTCCACTGCAGTGGAGAAGATCTCGCCCTTGCGCACCGGGATGGTGGTGTTGCGCTCAATGAGTGATGTCAGCACCCCGCCCAACGTCTCCACGCCCAGCGTCAGCGGCGTCACGTCGAGCAGCAGCATGTCCTTCACCTCACCGGCCAGAACACCCGCCTGGATGGCCGCACCGATGGCTACCACCTCGTCGGGATTGACTCCCTTGTGGGGCTCTTTGCCTCCGGCCAGTTCGCGCACCAGGTCCTGGATCATCGGCATACGCGTCGCACCACCCACCAGCACCACCTCGTCCAGATCCTGGGCAGCCAGTTTGGCGTCCTTCAACGCCTGCTCGAAGGGAACACGACACCGCTGCACCAGGTCTTCGGTCAGTTGCTCCAGTTTGGCCCGCGTCAACTTCATCTGCAGGTGCTTGGGGCCGGAAGCATCGGCGGTGATAAAGGGCAGATTGATCTCCGTCTCCATAACGGTCGAGAGTTCGACCTTGGCCTTCTCAGCCGCCTCCTTGAGTCGCTGCAACGCCTGGCGGTCTTCGCGCAGGTCAATGCTCCGCTCTTTCCTGAACTCGTCGGCGACGTAGTCTGCGATGCGCTGATCCCAGTCGTCGCCGCCCAGGAAAGTATCCCCACTGGTAGCCTGCACCTCGACAATGCCCTCGCCCACGTCCAGGATGGAGACGTCGAAGGTGCCGCCGCCCAAGTCGAAGACCAGGATCGTCTCGTCCGTCTTCTTGTCCAGGCCATAGGCCAGGCTGGAGGCAGTCGGCTCGTTGATGATGCGCAAAACCTCCAGACCGGCGATCTGTCCGGCGTCCTTGGTCGCCTGGCGCTGGCTGTCGTTGAAGTAGGCAGGCACGGTGATGACCGCCTGCGTGATCGGCTCGCCCAGGTAGGCCTCGGCGTCCTGCTTCAGTTTCCGCAGGATCATGGCCGATATCTCCTGTGGGGTGTACTCTTTGCCAGTCTGTGGGACGTAGACCCGCGCGTCAACCGCCGGCCCGCGCACGATTTTGTAGGGTAGAAACTGCCGCGCCTTCTCGACCTCTGGGTCGTCGTCACGGCGGCCCATGAGCCGCTTGATGGAGAAGACTGTGTTCTCCGGGTTGACGACCGCCTGCCGCTTGGCGACCTGGCCCACCAACCGCTCGCCGCCCTTGGTGAACGCGACGACCGAGGGGCACAGCCGGCCGCCTTCGGCGGTCGGGATCACGACGGGCTCGCCCCCTTCCATCACAGAGACCACTGAGTTGGTCGTACCCAGGTCAATTCCGATAATCTTACTCATACGTTTCCTCCTTGTATACTTTATCAAACCAGAATCTGACTTTGTAGACAGTGCAGAAAGTGACTTTCACGTAGTGCGTAATTATGTTTCAGGTTCTACGCCTCGCGTTTCACCTTACCTATCCCCATTCAGTTCTAAGTATAATCGTTCTACATCAGAAATAGATAAGAGTAGCATTAACATTTCGTTAGATTTTATTCACAACGTGCACACCAGTCCCGACCAGCGCAGCGACCGGGACAGAATTACATGCCCCCGCCTGGCGGGTTTTGACTTCTGCGCCAAGTTGCATTATACTGAAATCCGTGTCAGGCGAAGAAGAACGCCTTGGCGGTAAACGTTAAACCACCACGGAGCCCCTATCGTCCAGATGCGGCAGGACTTTTACTCCAACCGTGGGAAGGGTGAGATGCTCATCAATCGTCTCGTTGGTAACGAGCACCTCGGTTCCACCAATTCTGAGAGGATAAATCATGAAACAAGTTGGCATAGATGATGATGGTTCCGTGTATTCGGGATCGAACGATCAAAACGTAACCGCATACAAAGTCACAATCTCGATTATCTTTGGGTTACTGGGGTTTGCCGTAAACTTTTATCCGGTGGATTTTGTCTTTTACGGCTCCTATAGAATGAGTTTTCTCCTCGGCCTGCTATTCCCTATGTTGATAACGCTTGCCTGGGGCTGGAAATACGGGCTTTTATCCGCCCTTTGTGGCGGGTGCCAGACCATGTGGATATTGTGGATGCCGCAGAGTGGTTATGGGCCATTGGTGTCCGTGCCTCCGTTTACCCTATGGATCGTGTGGCTTGGATGGTTCTCACGTACCAGGCATAGTCTCTATCTCGGAGAGATAATATTCCGTTTATTCAATACAGCATTGCTGTACACCGTGTTCAGATGGGTATTCACCCTAAACGTGCCTCCCGCCAATGTGAGCATGCCGCTATCAGTGACACACTCTATCGTGTTTAAGGAAGCGGTAAATGGCATATTCATTCTTTTTCTTGCCCAAGCACTGCTATATTTAAACGCGACAAGAGAATTCTTCAAATTGCCAAAGAGTACAGCAAGTCCACATCTGTATTACATGTATACGAATGCAGTTATTCTTGGTGGAATATTGCTTTTTGGTTTCGTGGGCGAGAGGTATATATGGAATATGTGGGGAGCCGAGTTTCAAGATATGGCTCGTATACTTGGCTCGCTATTATTGTTAATGGTTGGAATTGCCTGTACATACTCTGCTGCCAATGTATTTGCGAAAAGGAAAACCGAGGATCTCATCCGAGCGGAGGAGAGGATAACACACCTCAACGCCGTGCTGCGTGCCATCCGCAACGTCAACCAACTCATCACCAGAGAAAAGAACCGTGACCGGCTGCTTCAATCCGCTTGCGACAACCTGATTGAAACGCGTGGCTATTACAGTGTTTGGATTGCGCTGTTGGATGAGGCCGGAGAACTCGTGACAGCCACCGAGGCCGGGTTAGGCGGGGATTTCTTGCCTATGGTCGAGCGACTGAAGCGTGGCGAGTTGACCGCTTGCGGTCGGAGGGCGCTGTCGCAACCGGGCATTGTGGTAACCGAAGACACGCTCTCTGTCTGCGCCGACTGCCCCCTGTCGGTGGATTGCGGTGGCAGGGGAGCGATGACCGTCCGGTTGGAACACGAGGGGAAGGTGTATGGCCTATCATCTGTCTCCATCCCCGCTGATTTCACCGCCGACGAGGAGGAGCGAGCCTTGTTCGAAGAGGTTGCCGGAGACATCGCTTTCGCCCTGCACAACATAAAGTTGGATGAGGAGCGCAAACGAGCAGAGGAGGCGCTGAAAGAGTACTCCGAGCGGCTGGAGGAAATGGTAGAAGAGCGCACCCAGGAACTTCAGGATGCGCAGGAACAACTGATCCGCCGGGAGAAACTGGCCATCCTCGGCCAACTGGCCGGCGGCGTGGGCCACGAACTGCGCAACCCGCTGGGCGTGATCTCCAACGCCGTCTACTTTCTCCAAATTACCCTCGCCGACGCCGATGAGACCACCAGGGAATACCTGGACATCGTCTCCTCAGAGGTCCGTGATGCGGATAAGATTGTCTCGGACCTCCTGGACTTCTCGCGCACCAGGCCGGCCGAAAAGGAGAAAATAGCCGTCTCCGCTCTGGTTTCCCAGGTGTTGAAGAGACGACCTCCGCCCGAGGATGTGGAAGTCGTCACCGAGATACCCTCCGACCTGCCCCCCGTGTTCGTAGACCCCCGTCAGATGGGACAGGTGCTGACCAACCTGGTCACCAACGCTTACCAGGCCATGCCCGATGGTGGCCGGCTGATGATACACGTGTCAGAAGACAAGGGGATAGGGAGACGCGGGGACACGGGGACAAGGAGACAAGGAGATAGTCCCCCTGTCTCCCCTTCTCCCTGTCTCCGTGTCTCAATAAGCGACACCGGCTGCGGCATCTCTGAGGAGAACGTGGGGAAGATCTTCGAGCCGCTGTTCACCACCAAGGCCAAAGGCATCGGGCTGGGGCTGCCAATCTCCAAGAACCTGGTGGAGGCCAACGGGGGCAGCATTGAGGTGGAGAGCGAGGAGGGCAAGGGCAGTGCGTTTACGGTCAGGCTAGGGACTGGGGACTAGGGACAAGGTGACAGGGAGACAGGGAGCGGGGGAGCAGGGGGGCAGGGGAGCAGGGGAGATGGAGAACAGTGAAGCGTGACGGATGAGCAGTCAGTTACGTTTCACGCTTCACGTTTCACGCTTGACGCTTCACGTCTCACGTTTCACGCATCACACAAAGGGGTAGGCGCACAATGGAAGGCAAACTTCGCATCCTGGTCGTGGACGACGACCGTATGATGGCCAAGACCCTCGTGGACATCCTCAAGGTCAAGGGGTACGAGGCCGAGGCTGTTCACTCCGGTCCTGAAGCCCTGGAAAAGGTGACGCAGGGTTCCTTCGGCTCCGCTCACCGCCACGAGCCCCGCCACGAGTACTCGCGGTGGCACTCGCGGTGGCAGGACAGGCCCTTCGACTGCGTCCTGACCGACATTAAGATGCCAGAGGTCAACGGAGTGGAACTCTACAGAACCATCAAGACCAGGCGGCCTGACCTACCGGTCGTGCTGATGACCGCCTACTCCACCGACAGGCTGGTCGAGGAGGGATTGGAAGAAGGCGCTATCGCCGCCCTGACCAAGCCGTTGGACATCAACTGCTTGCTCTGCTTCTTCTCCTCGCTGCGCAAGGAGCGCTCCATCGCCATCGTGGACGACGACCCGCAGTTCTGCAAGACGCTGGGGGACGTATTGCGGATGCGAGGCTTCGCGGTGACCCAGGTCAGCGATCCACACAGCGTGGTGGAGAGGCTCGGAGCGGATGAGCAGGTGGTGCTCCTGGACATGAGGTTGAACAACATCAGCGGTCTGGGGATTCTCAGGGAGATCAGGGAGCGGCATCCTCACTTGCCGGTGGTGCTGGTGACCGGCTACCGGGAGGAGATGACGTCAGCGATAGAGGCTGCGCTGAAGATCGGTGCCCACACCTGCCTCCACAAACCCCTGGAGATAGAGCATCTTTTGCAACTATTGGCCGAGATCCGCCGTCAAGAGCTGAGCAGAGTTCTGGGTATGTAGGGAGTAAGAAGTAGGGAGTAGGAAGTAGGGGGAAGATCTTACATAGCGGCCTCATCGCCAGCACGGAACGGCGTGGTAGGAAGGGAATGGGAAATAGGAAGTAGGAAGTAAATAATGAGGTAGCCCTACTTCCTACTCCTTACTCCCTACCCCCCAAAGAAAGCACGGTGTGCTATGGATACAAAGCACAATATCCTCATCATAGACGATGATCCCAGTCTCAGGAAAACTCTCTCCGACATCCTCAGGGCCAAGGGGTATGCACCCGTAGCCGTCGCCACGGGACAGGCGGCCCTGGATCAGACCGAGGAGGAGAGACCTGCTGTGGCCCTGATTGACCTCAGGCTGGAGGACATGTCCGGTCTGGAGGTGATGGGAGAGATCAAGAACCGCTGCCCTGGCACGGAGTGTATCCTGCTCACCGGGTACGCCTCACAGACATCTGCGATCGAGGCGGTCAACCTGGGAGCCTATTCCTACGTGCAGAAGCCCTACGATATGACACAATTGCTGGTGACGATTCGCAGGGCAGTTGAGAAGCGAGAGGCGGAGAAGGCGCTGCGATTTCTCAGTTCGGTGGCCGAACAGGTAACGGATGCCATAGTTGTTACCAACACTGACTTTGAGATCACATATATCAACAAGGCTACTGAGAAGCTATATGGTTACTCCCAAGAAGAACTCATAGGGAAGAACCTGGATATACTAAATGCTGAGGCCGGAGCAGGGCAAATAGAGGAAGATACTTATGAAACTGTCTCCTCGGGCAAGACATGGACTGGTGAATATCTCAATAGGAGAAAGGACAGCAGCACTTTTACTTGTGAGTTCAAGATATCCCTCTTAGTTGATGAGCAAGGACAAACTTCTGGCTATATTGTTATTCAACGAGACATCACCGAGCGCAAGCGTGCAGAGGAGGCACTGCGGCAGTACATCGAACGATTAAGAATACTGCACGCGATTGACGGCGCCATTCTGGCCGCCTGGTCGCCGAACGCCACCGCCCAGGCCGCCCTGCGCCACGTCCGGCGTCTGGTACCCTGCCAGCAGGCCAGCGTCGTGGTGTTTGACCTGGAGGCGCACGAGGCCAAGTTGATTGCCGCCCACGTCAACGGCGAGACTACGGTAAGCGCAGGAACAAGCCTATCGCCGGAAGACTTCGGAGACATCCAGTCGCTTCAACGGGGCAGGCCCTACCTGGTGGAGGACATCCTGACCTTACCCCATCCGACAGCGGCGGGTCAAACGCTGTCTGATGAAGGGGTGCGTTCCCACATGATGTTACCCCTCATCACCCACGGTGAACTGATCGGCATCCTCAACCTGGGGGCAGAAAGTCCCAGCGCCTTCGTTCCCGAACACGTGGACATCGCACGAGAATTGGCCGACCAACTGGCGATTGCCATCCAGCAAGCCCGCCTGCACGAACAGGTGCAGCGCCACGCCGAGGAATTGGAACAGCGCGTGGCCGGGCGCACCGCCGAATTGGAACGCCGGACCGTGCAACTCCAGGTGGCGGCTGAGGTGGCCCGCGACGCCACCACTGCGCGCGATGTGGGCGAACTGTTGAACCGGGCCGCCAATTTGATCCGAGAGCGTTTTGGATTCTATCACGCCGGCATCTTTCTGGTGGATGAGCGGGGCGAGTATGCCGTCTTGAGGGCGGCCACCGGCGAGGTCGGTCGCCAGATGCTGAAGCGCGGGCACAAGTTGAAAGTGGGAGAGGTCGGCATCGTGGGCTACGCCGCCAGCACCGGTCAGCCGCACATCGCCCCCGCTGTGGACACCGACGCCGTGCACTTCAAGAATCCGCTGCTGCCAGAAACTCGTTCGGAAATGGCTTTGCCACTCAAGGTGGGTGAGCGGGTCATCGGCGCCCTCGACGTACAGTCCGTCCAAGAAGCCGCCTTTGACGAAGATGAGGTGGCGGTTCTACAGATCATGGCGGATCAGTTGGCAGTGGTCATCGAAAAAGCGCGTCTTTTTGAGCGAACGCAGGCCGCTCTGGAGGAGCGTCTACGCACCGTCGTTTCCAATGCGCCCGTCATTCTATATGCGCTGGATCGGGAGGGCGTGCTCACGCTCTCGGAGGGCAAAGGACTGGAGTCTCTGGGACTCAAACCTGGCGAGGTCGTCGGACAGTCGGTCTTCGACTTGTACCACGACGTGCCACAGATCGTGGAAGATGTCCGCCGGGTGCTCGCAGGCGAAGCGTTTGTCTCGACCGTGGAAGTGGACGGGGTGATACTCGAGCCCTGGTACTCTCCGCTCCGAGACCAGGACGGTGAAGTCACGGGTGCCATCATCGTGGCTACCGACGTCACCGCGCGCAAGCATCTCGAGGAACAGATACGGCGACAGGACCGGCTGGCGGCCGTCGGGCAACTAGCCGGGGGCATCGCCCACGACTTCAACAATTTCCTGACAACCATCATACTCTACGCTCAGATACTTCGGGGGAAGTCCCATCTACCTCCCGATCTAGTGCCGGGCCTTGAGACCATCCTGGACGAAGCCCGACGGGCAGCACAACTGGTGCGACAGATTCTGGACTTCAGCCGCCGCTCCCCCATCGAGACCCAGCCCGTGGACCTCAAGCCCTTCATCGAGGAGGTAATTGACATCCTGCGGCGCACGCTTCCGGAGAACATCCGCCTCCTGCTGGAGATAGGAGCGGAGGAATACGTGGTGAACGCCGATTCCACCCGCATCCAGCAGGTGGTGATGAACCTGGCGGTCAACGCGCGGGATGCCATGCCGGAGGGAGGAGAACTGCGCATCGGTTTGTCTAGGATGGAGGTGAGGCCGGGCGAGGAACCGCCGGTGGCGGAGATGGATGCGGGGGAATGGGTCTGCCTGGCCGTGTCGGACACGGGCACTGGCATACCACCCGACGTGATGCCCCATCTCTTCGAACCCTTTTTCACCACCAAGCCTGTAGGGCAGGGGACGGGGCTGGGGCTGGCGCAGGTGTACGGCATCGTGAAGCAGCACGAGGGGCGCATCGGAGTAGAGACGGAGGCAGGGCGCGGGACGACCTTCCAGATCTACCTCCCGGCCCATGAGGCCGGGGAGGAGGAGGTCTCGGAGGAGACCGCGGCTCCTCCAGAGGGAAAGGGAGAGACCATCCTGCTGGTGGAGGACGAGGAGAAGGTGCGAGAGGCAGGCCGGGAGACATTGGAGACGCTGGGCTACCGGGTGCTGGCGGCGGCGAACGGGCGGGAGGCACTGGAGGTGTACCGATCGGCGGCTGGGGTGGACCTGGTGGTGACGGACATTGTGATGCCAGAGATGGGGGGGAAAGAGTTGGTGCGGGAACTGAAGAAGACGAACCCCTATCTGAAGGCGGTGGCAATCACAGGCCACGCGGCGGAGGGCATACAGGAGTTGAGAAAGGAAGGCATTCTAGACATAATTCAAAAACCCCTCGATGTGAACACGCTGGCACAGGTTATCCGCCGGGTTTTGGATGCGGATAAAACGCCGGCCGAAAGAGACCACTAGCCATTCTCGATTGCAAAGCGGGACGGAACAGGGTATAATCTGACTAGCAGGCATCAAAGGAGTGTCCGACGAGCCCTAACAAGCGCAGGAAAACTGTCAATAGACGCGAGTTCCTGAAGGGGACAGCAACGCTGGGTACCACTGCCCTAATCCAGCGGCTCTTAGGAAGCGCAGCCCCGCTAGTACAGGCCGCTGGTGCGAGAAAAACGCCCGCACCGCCGGTTGTATCCGGCAGAGCGGCCGCTGACAGCCTCGATCACCACGTCTACCTGCCCATCATCTCCAGCCAGCAGCCTCTGGCCCACGGCCCCTCGAAACTCGGTCTGCACACGCAACGTCCCAATAACGCGGTTGGGTTCGTGCAGGGCGTCCACGACGCTGGCGCACACGTGGCGCTGGTGAAGGCACTCGACGATTTCGGGTACCTGCGACAGGTGAAGCAAGTCTCGCCCGAGACGGTCACCGTCGCGCGCTGGAATGGTAGGCCAGCAGTGGACGCCAACGGCGACCCAGCGGAGAAGGCTGCTGATATGCTGTACGGCAGCGAAGGCCATATGGAGCGCTGGAAGTACGAGAAAGATGTCGTGGACTATTGGGAAGTGCTGAATGAGAACGACCCACCCGGCATAGAGGGGCACGTCTGGCTGGCGCAGTTCTTCATCGCGGCCATGGACATTGCTGAGGCCAATGGCTATAAATTGGCGCTCTTTTCCTACAGCGTCGGCGTACCCCAGTGGCACGAATGGGAGGCTATCGTGGAGACGGGAGTCTTTGCGCGGGCCAAAGAAGGAGGCCACGTTCTGGCACTGCACGAGTATGGCTGGCCGACGACAGATTCGCGCTGGGGAGAGCCTACGGAGGATCAGCCTGCTTACGAGGATCGGGGGGTCCTGACCGGACGCTATCGCTACCTCTACCGCGATTTCCTCATCCCGCGCGATGAGGTCATCCCGCTGGCGATCACCGAAAGTGGGTTTGACCCATCAATGATACCAACCGGTTGGGACGACTGGAAGCCGCGGTACGTGGAGAATATGATCTGGTACGACACCAAGTTGCGCGAGGATGATTACGTCATCGGCGCAACGATGTTCACCATTGGCCCCATTGGCATATGGTCGGACTGGGATTACGAGGAACTGCTGTGGCCCAATAATCCCTACGGTTCCAATTTCCTCGATTACATCGTTTCGCTCAAGGATACGTGAAGCATAAGACGACTCTACCGAAAAAACCAGGTTTTTCGAAGGTACTGTGGGACAGCGCCCCACTTCTAGCTCAGAATTGGCCTGTTTGTGGGATTGCACCACGAAAAAACCAGGTTTTTCAATCACTTTGTATCAGATTGAGCAGCCAGCCCCGGTCCTCCTCCGACCAGACAGTCATGCCATGCCGCCGCAGGAGCGCCGCCGTCACACCCTGACCCACCCTCAGCCGTCCGCTGTGCGTGCCGTCGTAGATGCGGGAGACGCCGCAGGAGGGACTGCGCTGCTTGAGGATAGCCGTGGTGATGCCATACCTTCGCGCCGCTGCCAGCGCACGCTCCGCACCGCGCAGATAGGCCCCGGTTACGTCCTCCCCCTCGACCGTCACCACCCGCGCCCGCCCATCGAGCACGTCGCCTCCGGCGCCGTCCACGATCTCGGCCGGCGGGCGGGGTACCGGCAGTCCCCCCGCCACCTCCGGGCAGACCGGCACAACGCGCCCCTGCGCCGCCAGCGCGATCAATTCGCCTTGGGGATGCAACCGCCCGTCGTAGGTAGTGGTGATGCCAAGCAGACACGCACTCACCAGGTAGATGGGCGCGTCACTCACGCCCATCTCAGGTCGGTCGTGGGGAAATTCCATAAAGATTCGCACAGCCGCAGGGAACCATCTCTGTCAATTAACGCAAAAACGCGCCAGATGCCTGTGCACGACGCTTCGCCAACACCTTGTATAGCAAACTCAGCAGGAAAGCGCACCCGGCCACGAGGATGATCGTCGCCCCAGAAGTCAGGTTCAGCGCATAGGAAAGCCAGAGCCCCACCGTCGTGAAGACGATGCCCAGGATAACGGAGAGCACCATCATTTTCTTGAGACTGGACGTGAACTGCTCGCTGATGGCAGCGGGCATCGTCAGCAGCGCGATGACCATGATCAGCCCCACGACGCGCATCAGCATCACCACAGTCAGGGCAACCAGGCAAAGTAAGGTGATGTAGATTGCACCGACCGGCACATTCTCGACAGTGGCGAAAGTCTCGTCATAGGATATGGCCAACAGTTCCTTGTAGAAGACAACGACCAGCGCAATGATGACAACGTCGAGAATCGCCATTATGACGAGGTCGCTGCGCGGCACAGTCAGGATGCTGCCGAACAAGTAACTCATCAAGTCAACGACGTACCCCCTCGCCAAATCCACAAACACAATGCCGACCGCCATGCCGATGGCCCACATCACGCCAATGACCGTATCGGCGCGCTGCCTGGTTTTGCGCTGCACCACACCCATGCCCAGCGCCGCCGCCAGGCTAAACAGAATAGCGCCCCACACCGGGTTGATCCCCAGGAAGTATCCCAGCCCGATACCCCCGTAGGCGGCGTGCGCGATGCCCCCACTGACGAAGACGAAACGGTTGACGACGACGTAGACACCGACGATGCCACAGGCGATACTCACCAGCACCCCGGCCATCAGCGCGTGGCGCATAAAGTCAAACTGCAGGGCTTCGATCATGCCTTGACCTCCTCCTCAAAATGTGGCGCGAATACACGATGCGGTACACCGTGGGCGATCAGATCAACCGGGCAGTGGTAAGCCCCTTCCAACATCTCTGGCGTGATCTCCTTGGATTCGTGATAGAACAGACGCCGGTTGAGGCAGCCAACTGTCTTTACATACGAGGAAATCGCACTCATGTCGTGTGAAACGAGGAGAATGGTGATGTGTTCATTGAGTCTCTGCAGCAGTTCGTAGATACTGGTCGTGACCCGGCTATCTACACTGGCCGTAGGCTCATCCAGGAACAGGATTTTGGGCTCCGTCGCCAGCGCCCGCGCGATGTAGACCCGCTGTCGTTGGCCCGTGGATAATTCACCAATAGGCCGGTCTTTCAAGTCCAGCATCTCCACCTGTTGCAAGACCCGCGTGACGGCGCGCCGGTCCTCTGGCGTGTAGCGACGCAGCAACCCCCGTCGCCCCAGGCGGCCCATCAGCGCCACGTCCCACACGTTGACCGGGAAGTCGCGGTCAACGTCCACCTGCTGGGGCACGTAGCCGATGAAGCGCCTACCCTGCGTGACGCTCTGACCGAGGATGCGCACGCGACCTCGGGTGTGACGGATCAGTCCCAGCATCACTCTGAGCAGCGTCGTTTTGCCGCCCCCGTTAGGGCCGATGATGCCGACAAAGTCTTGCTGCTTGACGGACAGGTTGATGCCTTCCAGGACTACCTCGCCATTATAGCCGGCCCACACACCTTCCAGGCTAATGACTTCGCACCGTGTAGACAACGTACCAACTCCCTCGAACCCCTTGCGAAGGTTTGCAGCAACCTTCGCAAGGGTGTTCTCTCTCTTCTACTGCTCGGCCAGCACTTCGGCAAAGGTATCCGCCACGCGATAGAGATTGTCCAACCAGTCAGGGGCCAGCGAACTGATGAGCAGCACCTGACCGCCGATCTCCTCGGCGATGGTCTCTGCGCTCTCCGTGCTGAACTCCGGCTGCGCGAAAATGACCTTTATGTTGTTCTCCTGCGCCGTCTGGATCAGTCCGACCATCTCCGCCGCGCTGGGATCGCTGCCCTCAATCTGAACCGGGATCATCTCCAGGTTGTAGTCGCGGGCGAAGTAGGACCACGCAGGATGGAAAACCAAAAATTTGTGGCTCTCCAGCCCCGATAGCGTCTTCTGGATGTCGGCATCCAGTTCGTCCAGGTCGGCCAGGAACGTTTCCAGGTTGGACTTGTAGTCGGCCTCGTGATCTGGATCCAGTTCGACCAGGCCGTCGCATATCGTCTGTGCCTGGGTCTTGACCAGTTGCGGCGAGAGCCAGATATGCGGGTCCTTGCCGCCGATACGCTCGATTCCCGTGCACTCGTCTATAATCAGCATATCCTCATTGGCCGAAACGATGCGGTCCATCCACGCCTCTTCGAACGGCACGCGGATGCGCACGTAGGCATGTGCCTCACTCAACGTCTGCAGTTGCTCCGGCCTGGGTTCGTAGGTCGCCGGGCTGAATCCGGGCGGCACCATCACCGTCACGGCCACGTGCTCGTCGCCGATGCGCTCGACAAAATACTGCTGCGGCACGATGCTGACCACGACGTTGAGATTACCCGGCGGTTGCGTGTTGCGTGTTGCCTGTTGCGTGATGTGTGGTGTTTGCGTCGTCGCGCTACCACACCCAGCCAAGGCCAGCACCAGGATGACCAGGGGGCAAAGTACCCGCACCAAAGTTCCAAGACGGACTTTCACTGTTTTCCTGCTCATCTCACTCGCCACCACATCCTTCCCCCGCCTGGCATGCCGGGCACAGGCCAAACAACTCCAGCCAGTGCTCCTGGATGGAGAAGCCGGTCAGGTGCTCCACCTCTCTCAACGTCTCCTCCAGGCCAGTGCAGGGGAACTCCACCGCCTGGTGGCAAGAGGTGCACACCAGGTGATGCCCCGCCTCGCCCATTGCCACAGACACGTAGCCATGGCAGCCCTCTTCGGTGTGGATACGCCGCACCAGGCCCAGTTCGGCCAGCAGTTCCAGCGTGCGGTATACGGTGACCAGGCCTACCTGTGGGTAGCGCACCCGCGCCCGCTCGTGCACCTGCGCGGGCGTGAGTGGACATGCCGCCTCAGCGACCACGCGCAGCACCGCCCGCCGGGGCCGGGTCAGCCGGCGACCGGCGGCGCTTAACTCCTGTTCCAGATGCACCGCGTCCAACGTATCACTCCTGTCTAGAGTCTGGCAAGTTTTGGACTCTCCCACGTTCCAACTCGTCGAGTTTCTTCAGATCAGCCAGCCACTCGGGATAGCGCTCAGTAATGAGATCCAACGTCGTCCGTTCGAATATGAACTGGTACGTGTCTAACGTTTGCTCGTGCGTGCGTGGTTGGTCAGCGCAGCAGTCTTCAATAACGACGGTCAGAAAGCCATTCTGCGCAGCCGACGCTGTGGTCAAGAACACACAAACGGAAGTGACCAACCCAGCCGTTAGCACAAACCGCTTTCGTTTCTGCCGTAGATACTGCAAGAGTTCCGGGTTATGAAAACCATCGAATACTTGCTTGGTAATGACGGTTTCGCCGGGGTTATCGAGCGCAAAAGGCAGCGTCTCTACTCCTGCTGTCCCCTGGACGCAGGGAATGTGCCCACGCAATTTATATCTCAGCATCCAATCAGACATGTCTGGCTTAAAGACCGCACGAAGATGGATAATCTCTATGCCCTCGGCCCGACACAAGGTCAGGAGTCGGGCAATATTCGTGGGAAAATGAGCGAAACTCTGGGCCGTATGCTCCGACCAGAAATCTCTCTGTACATCAATGAGAAGCAGAGCAAACTGCCCCCAGTCGCGTTTTATGTTCGTCATCAAGCCTGCTCCAGTTTCGGTGGGGTACTGACTGCTCACACGTTGGGAAAGAACTCTACGTCTGCCAGCGTTTTCTTATGATTGGAGAAATCCATCTCTGGCCACGCCAGGCCACGAGCCAAGTAGCGGCGTAGATTCTCGTTTCCAGGTAATCCATGAACATTCCAACCCACCAGTCGGTCAGTACCGGCCAGACGCATACCTTCGCGCACCAACACTGTCAACCAAAAGGCGGTGATATGCCTATAGCAGATGACGACAGGCCAGTCGCCTCAGCCACTATGGTCTGCAACGTCTCACTCATACCATTCTTGCCTGTGTCTGCTTGCACTTCGTCCAGGCCAGTAATTGAAAACCATTTTCAACTAGCGACATTATACTGCCAACAGGCCGGACTGTCAAGAGGAAATTACGCCCGGGAGGCCGGGATAGATGGCCTCCCGGCCGGCTTCACGGGCCACCTGGGCCAGCGACGGGCTGCTCGACTCCTCGGATCATCTCCGTCGCCGCCGTCGCCAGCCCGACCACCAGCCAGAAGAGGGTGACAGAGTGGTGGAAATTCAGGTTGAAAAAGTAATGGTCAAAGACGCCCCCCACCAGCGCCCCGACAATGCCGGCGTGCAGCCCCCAGAACAGCGGTTCCAGTTCCGGGTCGGCCAATGCCAGGGCGCGGGTGCGCCAGAAGCGGGCGAAAAAGACGACCATCACGACGAGGAAACTGGCCAGGCCCACCAGCCCCATCTGCTCGGCGATGAGCAGGTAGACGTTAGAGACGCCGATGTAGGTGTCAATGTCGGGCGAGCCAGCGAAGCCGACGCCCAGCCAGGGGTAGCGCCCGATCAGGATCAGCGCGTCCTTGTACTCGCCAAAGCGCATCTGGGTGGCCAGGTCCTGGCCCCGCAACCCCTCGATAAAGTGCGCAACCTGGCCCGGGGCCAAGAGAAGCACGATCACCAGCGCCACGAGCAGGAGCGGCCACAGTTTGCGGTAGCGCAGGGTGGCGACGATGGCCAGCGCAGCCCCCGCTCCCGCCCACGAACCCCGGCTGATGGTCAGCCCCAGGCAAAGCGCCATCACGCCCAGCACCGGCACGAGATAACGGCGGCGGATGATGGGCCGCCGGGCAAAGAGTTGCACCACGCCGATGCACAGCGTCAGACTGAGCAGACTGCCCAGCACGTTGGGGTCCACCGAAGTAGAGGCGGCCCGCATTGACAGTTCTGGATCATCGCGGATGTAGCGCAGGACGCCCGGCCCGGCGGGGTAGCCCAGCCGACCCAGCGCGGAGAGGGCGCGGATGACGAACTCGTCGGAGATCTGATCGGCGATGATGTAGAGCAGAACGCCGAGCGCGGCAGCGGCGAAGGCGCACAGGAGCAGCGCGCGCACGAAACGTTGCAGTCGTCCTGCGTCGCGCACGATGTTGACGATGAGGAAAAACAGGGCTATGCTGAGCAGCACTTCAGCGAAGTGACGCAGGACGTAGGAGGTCGGCGGAGCGTGGGTCAGCCCGAAGACAAAGGCCCCCACCGCCAGCAGCATAAACACAGAGATGGACAACCCCAACGGCGTGCCGACGAACTCTCTTTGGTCGCCGGTGGCGATCTGGAGCACCCACACGAGGAACAGCGCCCCCAGGGCGGCGTCGAGGAAGGTGGGCGTGAAGCCAATCTCAAACGGGAAGGAGGCAAAAGGGAGCAAGCAAACGACGCCGATGACGGCCCAATAGGCCGACTCAACGTCGCGCAGTATCCATAGGCCGAGGAACAGGGCCACCAGCCCCGCCCCGGCGATGAGAGCGCCGAACTCAGCCAGCAGGTAGCCTACGGCGAG
>JAUWNP010000321.1 GCA_030612585.1 Anaerolineae bacterium | reverse complement strand
CGTTTGGCGCACACTTGCGCGTCCCGGTGCCGTGTGGCACCGTCGTGTACGACGCCGATAGCGGCGAGTTGCTGGGCGACCTGACCGAACAGGGCCAGGAGTTGGCCGTGGCGCGAGGTGGGCGCGGGGGGAAGGGAAATGCCAGATTTGCTACTTCCACTAACCAGGCTCCCCGCATCGCCGAGCACGGCGAGCCCGGCCAGGAGCGCTGGCTGCGGCTGGAACTGAAACTGCTGGCTGACGTGGGCCTGGTGGGGGTGCCCAACGCGGGCAAGTCCACGCTTCTGGCGGCGGTGACCGCTGCGCGTCCCAAGATCGCGCCTTATCCCTTCACCACCCTCCAACCCAACCTGGGTGTCGGCGTGCTCGATGACCAGACGGAGTGCGTCCTGGCCGATATCCCCGGCCTGAGCGAGGGGGCGGCGGAGGGGAAGGGGCTGGGGCACGAGTTCCTGCGCCACATTGAGCGCACCCGTGTGTTGGTTCACCTCCTCGACGGCCTCTCCGCCGATCCACTGGCGGATTTCGTCGCCATCAACGGGGAACTGGCGGCTTTTGGCCACGACCTGGCGCAGAAGCCCCAACTGGTGGTTCTCAACAAGATGGACATGCCCGAGGTGCGGGCGCGCTGGCCGGAGGTGCAGGCGGCGCTCGAAGCACAAGGCTATCCGGCGGCTATGGTCATCTCCGCGCTGGCGAGGGAGGGCACGCGGGAGTTGCTCTACCGCGCCGCACAGATGCTGGCAGAACTGCCGGAGGAGGCCCCGGCGTGGGAGTTGCCCGTCTTTCGGCCCGGCGTGGACGAGGAGACGTTCACCGTTGAGCGGGAGGAGGATGGGTGGCGGGTGCGTGGCGGGCGGGTGGAGCGGCTGGCGGCGATGACGGTGTGGAACCTGGACGAGGCGGTGCGCCGTTTCCAGCGAACGCTGGAGCGGATGGAGATCACGAAAGCGCTGGAGGAGGCGGGTGTGCAGCCGGGGGATACCGTCCGGATTGGCGAGGCGGAACTGGTGTGGGAGGAGTAGCGAATAGCGAGTGGCGAATAGCGAATAGCGAATTGGCGGTCGTGGTGCGTCTGGCCACGGTCGAGGATATGCCCCGCGTGGGTGAGGTTCTGGTCGAGGGTTTCAGCCACAAGTTCGGTGTTGTCTTTGGTCAGCGGATTGACCGTGCTCCTGGCGTCATAGCGCAGATAGAGCGGCTGAGGTTTGAGCGGGGACTGTGCACGTTGTTCGTGGCCCAGATGGACGGGCGGGTGGTCGGTGTGCTCGACTTATCGGGGCGGCGTGAGAGGCTAAGTGATCTCTGGGGGCAACTCCAGGTCATGCTGCGGGGAGTCGGCCCCCTGTACACGTTGCGGGCCACCGTCGGGTTGGCACTGCTGCACGAGGAGACGGTTGAAAACACAGCCTACGTCAGTGACGTTGCCGTGGCCACCGATTTTCGCGGCCGGGGCATCGGCTGGAGACTTCTGGAGAGCGCCGAGGGATGGGCGCAGGCGCACGGCAAGGGCAGTTTGTCCCTGCACGTGGTGGCTTCCAACCGCGCCCGACATCTTTACGAGCGTTTCGGCTTCCGGCTGGAGAAACGGATTGAGGAGTGGCTGGCTGAGCGGCTGTTTGGCATTCGCGCTTGGCTGTATATGGTGAAACCGCTGTCAGCAAGAGACGATGCGGAGTGAAACGAGAGTCCCGGACGTATGTCAGCAAGAGACGATGCGGAGTGAAACAAGGGCCCCGGACGTATGTCAGCAAGAGACGATGCGGAGTGAAACAAGAGCCCCGGACGTAAACGTCCAGGCTGAAAGAGCCAAGCCCTGCGGGCTAGAATCCAGCCCCGAAGGGGCTTTGCTCTCTCAGCACGGGGGTTTAGCCCCGTGCCCGTGCCTGCGCCTGGGCGTCCTGGGTGGCACGTTCGACCCACCGCACTACGGACACCTGGCGCTGGCCGAGACCGCCCGCGTGCAACTCCGGCTCAAGCGCGTCCTCTTCGTCCCTGCCGGGCAGCCGCCCCACAAGCCCGACCGGCCGATCACACCTGCCCATCACCGCGCGGCCTTGGTCGAGGCGGCTATTGCCGACAACCCCGCCTTCGCTCTCTCCCGCGTGGACCTGGACCGTCCCGGCCCGCACTACACGGTCGAGATGCTGGCCCTGTTGCGGCGGGAATACCCGGATGCAAGGTTGTTCTTCCTGATGGGGGGAGACAGTCTGGCCGAGTTCCCCACCTGGCGCGACCCGGTGGGCATCGTGCAACAGGCGCGGCTGGCGGTGATGCGGCGTCCCGGCCGCGAACCGGACCTGGCGATGCTGGAGCGGGCCATACCGCATGTGCGCGAGCGGCTGGTCTGGCTCGACGCGCCGTGCCTGGACATCGCCGCCTCCGACCTGCGGCGGCGTGTGCGCCAGGGGTTGCCGCTGCGCTACCTGGTTCCGCCGCCGGTCGAGGCCTATATCAGCGAGTTTCGCCTCTACGAAGCGCGCGTTGCCGGGACAGAGTAGGTGTGCTATAATCCCACGTTAGCCGAAACAGTGGTTCTATCGGGTGGTCACAGCGAGGAAGGGCTGGATGAACATCACCGACATCATCGAAGCGATTCGAGCGAACCAAGTTCGGATTACGGATCACGCTGACGAAGAGGCTGAGGCTGATCATCTCACGTTTGACGAAATCTACTTCGGCTCTTTGGGATTTCGCATGGGAGGGCCACATATGGGGGTACTCCGGCTAGGCGAATCGGCGATAGCCCTCAAGGTCAAGGTAAATGCGTTGGAATAGAGTTGTGACCCTGGTAATGCCATAACAGCGCCGCTTAATCG
>JAUWNP010000126.1 GCA_030612585.1 Anaerolineae bacterium | reverse complement strand
CGGGCCTCCGATCTGCATTGATGATAGGATATTGGGGATTGGGGATTGGGGATTGGGGGAGGTGGGTAGGGGCAAGTCGGAGCATAGCATTGCTAGAGCGGGTGCTGCAGCAGCGCGTGCCATAGAGAGAGAAGGTGCTTTGTGGACGAAATAGAATGGTCACAGGCGGCACTGGAAGCGATGCAGGTTTGGCAAGAGAGCGAGACATTCGAGGGGTTGTGTGAACTGAATGCCCGCTTTATGGAGGGCAAGATTTGCTTTATTCCCGGGTGGTCTGGTGAGGGTCTTGACGCAGAGTCGGAACCGATCGCTCCCTATCTGGCGGCTTTCAATCGTGCTGGTTTCCTGACGGTTGTATCTCAGCCTGGTCTTGACGAAGGGTACAGCAAGCAAAGGGCTTTCGTGGAGGGCTTTGCCTGCGAGGCTACGGCATTAAGGGTCGAGAGGCTCTCTTTGTGTAGTGACCTGTATATTTGCGTTGCCGGTACTGGCGAAAGCGGTGGGTGCAGGACGACGGTTACTATTGACCATTTGAGGCCGCATGCCTGGGCTGGGGATGCTGCACTGGACGAGACGGGTCTTGTCGTGCACATGCAGGGGTACGACGCGGTTTGCAGCGGCAGCGCGATGGAAAATCTGAAGCAGACTTGTTTCGTGAGCGTAATTGATCTCTGCTGGGGGCGAACGAGGTATTTGTGGGACACGTTGGCGAAGGAGATTTGTTTTTCCCTGGAATCGTGGTGAGGGAAGGGGGGCGGCGGGCTGCGTTCGGTTGTGCGGAGGCTGCTGTTGAGTATAATAGGGGCGAGCCACCATCCATGGCAGCGATGACGTGCGCACCGGCGGGCTGGAGGCGACGTTGACCGTGGCGTAATAAGTGTATTCGGATATTGCCTGTTGTGCGAAGTACTAACCGAAAGCTAGAGGAGGTATAAGATGGCAACTTACAAGAGAAGGAAAGATCGTGATACGTGGCATTGGTGTCGTAACTGTTCGCATTATCCCACAGGTTCGGATGTAGAAACGAGGCACCGTAAGCCCGCATCTGGTGAGCTCTGTAATGAATGCAAGAGCAAAGAGGCGAAGGGAACATGTAAGAAATAGGTAATCGTTAGACTAGAGGCAACGGGACTTTGTGGCAAACTCGACTTGGCTCTGCCACAAATTCAACGAGGGTTCGTACCAAACGCAACCAGGCTGTAGAGCAGCGGCGGCACAGAGACGCCGTAGAGTGCAAAGAAGGGCCGCCCTCCTGCATGCACCTGGGTTCGCGGCGTCGCTTTCCAGTTCGGCGGCGGGAGGGCGGCTCACCGTGGGCGTAATGACCACCGTTCGCCGCAAGACTAGCCCGCGGCCCCGCGCTTTTCGCCTGGCGGCACCGGTCATGGTGGGGAAAGCGAGGCGGCGGGCAGCCTGTGTTTGTGTGAGGGCAGCAGTCGGGTATAATTGGGGCAGGCCACCATCCACAGCGGCGCCAATGTGCAAACAGGCGCGCCATGGGGCGGCCTTGGCAGAGAGCGAGGCCGCTCACGGCTTGGAAAGATGAGGAAACCAAATGGAAATACCCGTTCAGGATCAGCATGAGCTTCGCGATACACTTGGCCAATTGGAGCGAGAAAGCATCGGCGTAGTTTCACTTCTGCGTGCCGCCCACTGCCTACGGCGCATAGCCCAGCGGCATAGAGAAAACGGCGACATCGAAAGAGCGCAAGAACTTCTTTGGGAATACGAGGCACTCGTGATGGGTGTTGGTGTTCAATACCAATATCCCGACGCCCAGGAGTACCTTGTTAGCAGAATCGGGAAGATAGAAGGGAACCCTCTTTGGAAGTCAAGATTGCAGCGAGCGCTCGTATGCTTGAATTCCGACTATAATACAACCATGGCATACGCGGACTCTTGCGAGCAGGTTATTGCCTACTTCCGGCAAGGTGATAGCCCGCCGACTGATGTGTTTCAACACAACTTTGCCACCAACGCTCAAAAAGACTGGTTGGAAGTGGTTCATTGTTACCAGGAAGCGATGAATGTTTATCTGAAATATCAGAAGTACGATGAAATCAAGGTCCTTCTCACCAGATTATTGCGCCTGGCCCAGACCTGTGATGAGTCCACCAGCAGGTTGGCCCTTCAGTTATTGCTTGTGTTGGGAGATTCGGTAAGCCGACTGGAGAAAGTCACCCCCGGTACTCGCAGTCAACTCAAGGCAACTCTTCGGCATGCCATCAGTCAGAAAACAGGAGAGCACGAGAGGGATTTCTGGTTGCTGGCACTAATCAGGAACGATGAGTATAGGAGTGCGCTTGAACTGCTGCGTGATCTTGCGGACGATAACGAGGAGCGACGTACAGTGGACGTAGAGTTGTGTCAGACTATGGAGTTGGCTGCTCAGCTATGCTTCAGGCGCGGCAACATTGATGGCTCTGAGATGTGGTATCGTCAAGCCGCGCAAATAGCCCGGGACAGACTTGAAGATGCAGAATGGGCTGGGCAGCTATTGGAAATAGCGAGCAGAATCCCACTACTAAGGTTCCAGCGACCACCTACTGACCTTGGCATGGTGGTGGTCAAAGCAGCGGAGGAACAACATCGTGAACGATTCTTACCGCCACCCGAACAATTTCTGGCAGAGTACGCTTCGGCAGACGATAAATTGGCGAAACTCTTGACCGACGAGCGGTTGTTGTGGGACAAAGCCGCAATCGCGGCACGGGCGGCCCAGTATTATGGTAAAGGCCTATTGGGCTGGCTCTCTGCTAGATTCACAGATGCACGGGGCAATCCTCGAGGCGACTACCCAACGGAAGCACCTTTCACCGTACAGTATGTAAGCGAGGTGGCGGAGGTTATCGAGGTGTTATTTGACGCCTGGCAAGAATCTGGTGACTTGGTAGAACAACAAGTCGTGGCCTTGCTAGAACAAAGAGCCCCGGACTATGACCGGACCATCTTTGAAGTAGGGCTGTCCCGTCATTTTCAATCTGACTATGTCTCTTCCATCCATATACTAGTCCCCCGGTTTGAGGACTTTGTGATTTGGTGCGCACAAGCAGCAGGAGTGTCTACCAAGCGGCTCAAGAGTGGACTTCCTGGAGAGGCACTGCTCGGGGATCTCCTCCGCACAGATAATGCCGAGATGAAGAATCTTCTTGGTGAGGCACTGCTTGAACTGTCCTGGTGGTATATGGTCAACAGCGCCGGACGATTCAACTGGAGGAACATAGTAGCACATGGGTGGGCACGGCCAACTGACTGCAACGCCGAACTATCGGCTATGACGATTTATCTGATCCTACAGGTTGCTGAAAAGGCCAAAAGCTAATGTGATGCAGGTTTGTCTTTGGTTAACGCCCAATGAAAGCACATAGCGGAATTGACCTGACTTGGGTGAAAAGTTCCCCTGACCCTCCCATGCTTGCAACGAAACAAGGAGACCGCTCACAATGGACACTCCCCTCCAACTGACCATGGCCGTCACCCCGGCGCACCGTAACCAATACCTCTTCTCCGATCACTACCTGAACAACCTGCTACCCCAAGACCCACGCTGGGACGCAGCCTTGCCGGAGGTCGGAGTCTTCCTGGCCTGGCTGCAACGGCTTTACACTCAGGAACAGAAACAACTCCCCAAGTACAATGAGAGCCAACTGGAAGAGCATTGGTTCAAGCCCATCCTGAGCCAGTTGGGCCACGTCTTTGAAGGGCAGGCCGGTGTCCCTGGTCTCAACGATGGCGTCAAACGACCTGACTATGTTTTCTTTCCCGATGATGGGGCTCGCCAGGCGGCCGTCGGCGCGCAAAGGACCGAGGAGTACGCCGCGGACGCCCTCGCCGTGGGAGAGGTCAAACGCTGGGATGTGCCCCTGAGCAAGAAACAAAAGGGGGGTGGGGCCAGTTTCGAGGCCCAGAACCCCAGTTGGCAGATTGACTACTACGTGCGCGCCACTGGCCTGGAGTGGGGCATCCTGAGCAACGGGCGGCTGTGGCGCTTGGTATACAAGGACACCAGCCAACGGCTCTCTATTCACTATGAAGTAGACCTGGTGGACTTGCTTAGTCGAGGCGATGCCGGAGCAGTGCGCTACTTCACCCTCTTCTTCCGGCAGGCCGCTTTTCGGCCGGACGCCCAGGGCCACGTCTTCCTGCGGGACGCTCTGGACTCTAGCATGGCCTACGCCGTCGATCTGGAGGAAGACCTGGAGGCCAACGTCTACCAGGCTCTGGAGCGACTGATGCAGGGCTTCCTCGACCTGCCCGCCAACGGCCTCGGCGCGGACGATCTGCGCCAGATCTACGAAAACAGCCTCTATCTCCTCTACCGTTTGCTGTTCATCCTGTATGGTGAGACCCGTGGCTTGCTGCCCATGAATAGAGACTCATACAGAGATAACTACAGCCTGGATCTGATCAAGCGGGAGATCGCCGAACTCAGGACGCCGCCTGTCCCTATGACCACGATCTACTGGGGTCGGCTCAAACAACTCTTTCAGATCATCAACGGCGACAACGTGGCGCTGAACCGGCACCTGGGCGTGCCTCGTTACAACGGCCGGTTGTTTGATCCAGAACAGCATCCATTCTCGGAACGGTATGCCGTGGGAGATCGCGCCCTGGTCGAGGCGATTGACCTGCTTAGCCGGCGGACCACGGAGGCGGGGCGTGAGTCTGTGGATTATCGCACGCTGGGCGTGCGCCACCTGGGTTCCATCTACGAGGGGTTGCTGGAATACCAACCCCGCTACGCCACCGAGCCGATGATCGCCATCCGAGACGGCAAGAGCGAGCGCTGGGTGGTCGAGGCTGACCTGGAGAGACCCTTGGGGTCGGGGAAGACCCCAAGGGTCGTGGACAGCCGCGAGGCTGGACAGGTGTACCTGCAGACCGACCGGGGCGAGCGCAAGGCCACCGGATCGTACTACACCCCTCAGTACATTGTCGAGTACATTGTGGAGAACACTCTCGGACCACTGGTGGAGGAGGCGACCGAGCGGGTCAGGGAGCGGACCAAAGGAGTGAAGGGGAAAGCGGCCCGCGCCGCTGCTGAGCAGTCACTGATAGACGAGATTCTGAGCTTGAAGGTGCTGGACCCGGCGATGGGCAGCGGCCACTTCCTGGTGGAGGCGACTGAATACATGGCGCTGGCGCTGGCGACCGATCCTTACGTGGAGACCGAGGTCTCTGTGGAGGAAGACCTGCTCTATTGGAAGCGGCGCGTGGTGGAGCGGTGCATCTACGGGGTGGACAAGAACCCGCTGGCGGTGGAACTGGCCAAGCTGAGCCTATGGCTGGCGACCGTGGCCGCCGACAAGCCGCTCAGCTTCCTGGATCACCACCTGCAGTGCGGCGACTCGCTGATCGGGGCGCGTGTCGCTGACCTGGGCTGGTCGCCGCCCGTGGTGCTGAGCAAGAAGGCGCAGAAGCAACTGGAACAGCAGAAGGCCGGGCAGATGAACATGTTCGAGTACCTGCTCAGCCAGCAGTTGCCGGTAGTGATGGGTCGGATACTGGAGATCACCGAGGTGGAGAGCGATTCCTATGAGACGGTGCAGGCCAAGGAGGCCACCGACCAGGCGGTGCGCGAGTTGAAAGCGCCCTTCCAGGCGGTGGCGAATTTGTGGGTCAGCGCTTACTTTGGCAACGAGTTCACCCAGGGTGATTACGACGAGGCGGTGGGGCTGATCGCGAGGCGGGACGAGTTGCTGGCCCTGCCGGCCGTGGGGCAAGCGCAGGAGATGGTGGATGATCGCGATTTCTTTCACTGGGAATTGGCCTTCCCCGAGGTGTTCTACGACCGTCACGGCCAGCCCTTGCGCGATAGGGCGGGGTTTGATGCGGTGATGGGGAATCCACCGTACGTCGACTCCGAAGAAATGTCGCGATCACAGCCTGAGTTACGCGAGTACTGCACAGATGTGGGCCATTGGAAGGCGGCATCGGGCAATTGGGATCTATTTGTTGTCTTCATCGAACTTGGAGTTCGGCTAATCCGACGGTTTGGTCGGTCAGGTATGATCGTTCCGAACAAGCTACTTGGGGCAGAGTATTGCGAGGCGATCCAGGGCATTCTAAGCGAATTGATCATCGAATCAATTCGCGATTACTCACGAGTGAAGGTCTTCAACGCTAATGTATATCCACTTGTCTACATTCTCCAGAGTGGGGATCCTACTTCGGATCAAATCATATCCTTGACAGAAATGGCGGAAGCAGATAGTGGCTCTCCTATGATAATCCGAAGACTGAACATGGCTACAGGTATGCTAAGTCGATTGCCTGCAGGCTATTGGTGGCCGATTTTCTCAGAAAGCGCTAACACCCTGAACAAGTGTATGCTCGTCTCGGATGACTTATGTGTGTTCGCTGAAGTTCTAGGGGCTGCTACAGTATCTGAAGCCTACCAATTGATTGATGTCATTGAGGATAGCCTCAGTCGAAAGAAATCACAAGAAGGTTACTTGCGTTTGGTCAATACCGGGACAATAGACAGATACGAAGTGCTGTGGGGTTTGAACAAAACCCAGTACATCAAGCACATCTACCAATATCCTGTAGTATCTGAATGTGTTTTGGCTGAAATGCTGTCCACAAGATACCAACAAGCCAAGACCCCCAAGATCATACTGGCCGGAATGGTGAAGCAACTTGAGGCTTGCTACGACGAGCTCGGAAGTATCCTTGCGGGAAAATCTACCGTGATAGTGCTGAATACTGGTTTGGATTTAGCATTCTTGTTGGCTGTGATAAACAGCGAGTTGTGCAGTTTCCTCTATCGAGAGATATTCGGTGCCTTGGCTCTGCAAGGTGGCTATCTGAGGGTCGGCCCACCACAAGTTGAGAAACTCCCCATTCGCCGTATTAACTTCACGACCCTCGCCGCCGAGCGTGAGCAGCTGGTTGCGCAGGCCCAGGCTTTCTACACTGCTGGTGATCACGACAAGTTATTGGTCTTCACCCGTGACCGCCTGGCCGCTGACCCCGACCAATCAGACGTCGTCCACGATTTGCTGGCTCACCTGGCCGAGCAGATGATGGCGATAAACACGCAGAAGCAGGCTGCCGTGGAAGCCTTCTGGTTGGATCTAGAGGGCGTAACCGAGGCAGCGGCTTTCGAGATCTTGCGAAACAAGGGCAAGCATGAACGCACTTTGTGGAAGAAAGCGGAAGCCTGTCGCCTCTTTGTGAGAGAAGAGAGTCACTCCACCCGCCGTCTCGACGAGAGCCTGAGTTGGAACGAGGAGGCGTTCAAGGCTTTCGTCAAGATTCTGGTGGGTAGGGTGCAGGGACTCAGCGATTTGGTCGGCGTCTACCGCGCCCACAGCCCTGCCTACGGCGAGTTGGTGGCCCGTATTGAGGCCACCGATTGGCTGATTGATCAGATCGTCTACAAGTTGTACGGTCTGGACGAGGATGAGATCGCGATTGTTGAGGGTGTTGAGAGTTAAGCAGGCCAGGAGATCAGGAGACATTACGTTGACAGAGTCTGAGATCCAGGAAGCACTCGTATCATTGTACTTGCGCTTGAACGGGTACTTCACCTCGGGGTTCATTGTACATGCGCCACAAGATAGCGGTTCTACCCGGACCGAGATTGATGTACTTGCAGTTCGGTTTCCGCAAAACGCAGAGCCGGAGCGCAGAGTCGAACCATCCGACTATCTCGAGGTTTCTTCATCCTACATTGATTTTATCATCGCGGAGGTAAAGGGTGGAACACAGAGCCTTCAATTCAACCCACCTCTTCGTGAGCCAGACTGCCTCAGAAATGTCCTGCAATGGATGGGAGCCTTTACTTCCGCTGAAATTGAAGATCTTCAGGCTGAACTCTTGGAACTAATGCAATCCAGGGAACGGAACGAGCCTAGCAGTTTTATCCAGGTCTTTGGGCCCTGCTATACACGCATACGAGCGATACTGTTCGGTATGGATCGCGGCGGTCCAAGAAGTAACCAACCCAAATACATTCCTGGAAGCGAGGTTATGGGATTTGTCTGGGAGTGTATGCGGCCCCAGCAACCTCGTCCAAGTTGTCAAACGGCTTATGACTACCAACTCTGGGGTCCCTATGAGCCGATTGTCCGGTATTTCAAACGCAACGATTGCCGAGAGCCAGGGTCTGTAAGTGATCTGGTGCAGTTTGTCCGAGAACACCAAGATGCTTGAACCACCGGGCCGCCCGACGAGAGGAGATCTCTATGCCACAGAATATTCAACCCGGCGACCGTGTCCGCGTAGGCGGGCGAGTCGGCGACGTGATTCGCGTCGAGCCGATTGGCACTGCTATCCAATACACCATTTTCTTTGAGGGCGAGCATCCTCGACCCATCCTGGTGCCTCCCAACGTCATCGAAAAGATCAGCGACCCGCTTGGCCAGGCCCGCGCAGGTCAGTTTGATCCACCCTGGAAGTTTGACCTATTGAGCCAGGCCACCCGGCTTAGCCTGGCCTACGAACACCACCACCTGTTCAGCCTGTCGAACTCCCGTACCGACCTGCAACCCTACCAGGTCGAGGCTGTCTACCAGATCATCGGGGCGGCACGTCAGCGCTTCCTCGTCGCCGACGAAGTTGGTCTGGGGAAGACCATAGAAGCGGGAATGGTGCTCAAAGAACTGGATGCACGCAAACGGGCGAGGCGAGTTCTAATCGTCACCCCGGCGCCGCTCACCGATCAATGGCGGCGGGAACTGCGAGAGAAGTTCGGCATCCGGTTGCACCGCTACGACAGTAGCCAGTTGTCTGAGTTACGCAACTTTTTGTCCAAGACCGAGAATCCCTGGAACTACCATCAGCACATCGTGGCCTCAATGGACTTTATCAAACAGGAGCACGTACTGGCCGAACTCAAACAGGCTGACCCGTGGGACGTGCTCATCTTCGACGAAGCCCATAACCTGGGGGTGAGCCGCTACGGGGGGAAGGTGAATCGTACCCAACGCTACCGTATGGCTGAAGAAATTGCCCCCAATAGTGATGCCTTGCTGCTCCTGACCGCCACTCCGCACAACGGCGACGATTTTGCCTTCTGGAACCTGATTAACCTGCTTGATCCCTACCTGTTCCCGTCAGCAGATCACCTGGACCCCGAACGGGTCGCCGACCTGATGGTCAGGCGCATCAAAGACAACCTGCGCGACGAGAAAGGCGAACTTGTTTTCCGCCCGCGCACCGTGGAGATCATCCCTGTGCAATACACAGACGCCGAGATGGTCCTCTACGATGGGGTCACCCGTTACGTGGCTGAGGAATTCAACCTGGCCCGCAACATGGATCACCGCACCGTGGGCTTTGCCATGGTCATCCTGCAGAAACGGATGGTCAGCAGCATTGCCGCCATCCGCAAGTCACTCGGGAGGCGGGCGCGTAGACTGCTGGAGGAGCAGCAGGTTGTGCTCAGCAGAAGTGAAGAGGCTGATCTGGAAAGCCTGATCGAGGAGCCCGACACCCTGACTGAGGCCCGAGCCGAAGAACTCACCAAACGGCTGGAGCAATTGACGCTGCACACTGGCCCCGGGCTGCACCAGGAAATCACCCGGCTCAATGAACTGCGCCAGATGGCCGAGGCGTTAGCAGTGGACAGCAAAGCCGCCAGGTGGATCGAGTTCATTCAAGGCGTGCTGGAAAAAGACCCAACGGAGAAGATCATCGTCTTCACCGAGTATCGCGACACATTGGGGTATCTGCACGGGCTGTTGCTGGATGCAGGGCTAGCGCCAGAGCAGATCGCCTTCATCCACGGTGGTCTGGGGATGGAGGAGCGTCAGGCTCAAGAGCAGTACTTTGCCAGGGAAGGCGTGAACATCCTGCTCGCCACCGACGCGGCCAGCGAAGGTATCAACCTGCAGTTCTGCCACATCCTGGTGAACTACGAACTGCCCTGGAATCCCAACCGCATTGATCAGCGCATTGGCCGCGTACACCGCTACGGTCAGGAGAGAGACGTGCGCATCTATAATCTGCTGGTTGAGGGGACTCGTGAGGGCTACATATTCATGCGTCTGCAACAGAAAATCCGCCGCATTGAGCGCCAGTTGCAGGGCCAGGTAACAGACGTGCTGGGCACCTTCATGGAGGGCGTCAATTTGACCGAGATCATCATGAACTCTGTCAGCGGAAACGTGGCTCTCGAAGTCACCGACCGTCACCTGGAAGAGGCCATCCAGGAGCGGCTACGCACGTGGCAGCAAGTGCAAGCCCGTTTCCTGATGCCACTGCGTGACTTTGACCTGGACACGATTCAGGCCGTCATAGATCGTAGTGACGAGGTCACGGTATCAAACGCCGACATCGAGCAATTCGTGCGCACCTACTTCGCCGCACACCAGGGCCGAGTCGAAAACACACGGCACAAGAACATCTATCGCCTGATCACACCACGCCTGCTGACCGCTTACCCCGACGTAAGGGCAAACTACGCCCGGGTAGCGTTTCACAAAGACGACGCAGGTCGCTTCCGGCCAGACCAGGTCGAGTTCGCCGCCTTTGGCCACCCGTTGCTGGAGGCTATCGTGACTGAGTGCCGCAAGCGAGATGAGGGTTTTGGAGGAGCGGCGACCGTGCGGCTGATGCCAGATGGCGTCCAAGTCAAAGATGGTATCCTGTTTGACTTTGTGCTACGCTATACCGGCGCATCGGGCGACACTCTGAGCGAAGACTTCCTCCCCACCTTTGTCACTGAGGCTGGTGAAGTCAATACCAGTGTTGGCGGAGCTCTACTTGCCCGCCCACTTCCGACAGATGTGGCGATTGACTCTCATTCTGAAGCGGCTGAAGCAGTAGCAAGACTGCGTCAGGCGCTCGACGGTCTCTATGCCACTGCATTCGAATACGCACAATCCGTGTCACAAGAACACGGCGAGACAGTCTCCGAAAAGCGCGAGCACGATATTCAGATCCAAATTGAGGATCTGGAGCGTTGGGCTCAGGCCCGCAGCCAGGTACACCAACAACGCCTGAAGGATTATCGCCATCGGCTCACTCTAGGTGATGACATGAACGTAGCCATTCGCGGCGAAGAGCGAAAACTCAGCGACGTGCAAGACATCTACGATTCCAGGAAGACAGAACTGAAAAGCCAGCGCACCATAGTTTCGCAAGCACCAGAACTATTAAATCTGGCGCTCGTGCTAAACCAACCTGGCGATGCGGAATGACGTACTGTCACCCTGGCAGAGGTCTGAGGCGCAGGTGTCCAGGGCAACAACCCCGGCCACGGTGAGCGCGATGCCCATCCTCAGTACCATAGGTGTGGCCGCGCGCAGCGCCCGGCCCAGCAATTCGTCCTCAATCTCAGAGTGGAGGTTGTTCGATCCGGCAAGCCAACCCTGTGCAAAATCAGAAAAGAGCCCCGGAGCATCAAACTCCAGGGCTCTTTGACCGCTGAGCAGGCATTCGATGATTTGGCGTCAAGATCTGACAGGTTTCCACGAATTTCGTCACTTGAGGCCCCATTTGTCACTCGGCAACTGTGTTGAACAGCAGGTCTGGGGTAAAAACCTGTCAGGTCTGATCATACCGGGAATTGCTGCTTTTGCCACAATGCGTTGCACCAAAACGGCCGGCGGTACTAATGACCTCCGCCGACCGTGGTATGTTCGCTGCTGGCTGTGTTACCTATGGGCGCGCATAGAACTTCCAGAACTTTGGAGTAGCCTGTGATTTCATGCTGGCGCGAGTCGTCCGTCTTCAGTGATTGTGATGTCGGTCGTTCGTCCAGCACGATAGTCCTCACGTGCTTCGCGCGCCATTTCACGCATAACACGCTTTGCTTCCGGTCTGGCGAGTAGTTCATCCCACTTTTTTTCGCTGGCGCGGATTTCATCTTCGGTCTCAGCCTCTTCTTCATCCAGCCAATCGTCGTGTTTCCTGGCAGCCAGGAGCTCAAGAAACCGTGCGAAATCAACTATCTGCAAGACACGCTCAGGCGGCAGTCTGCGCATGATGCTGATTACCGTCTGCTCGTACGCTGAATCCTGAGAAGCCATTTGCATTTCCATCGTGTCACTCCCAAAACCAGATTCTGCGGTATGTGCATCAATTATACCTTGCTGGCAACGTTAGCGCAAACGAGCATTCGCTCAAACACACAACCTCCCGAAGGTTCAGCCATCAACACCAGCCCTAACAGCAGCCTCCCCTTTGGAAAACTGACTCGCCCAGATTACACCCTAACGATGGCCCTTGCACAAACCAAAAGCGCGCGCCGCCCCGCTTCCCCCACCTCGGCCCGCGCAATGCTTATGCGAACAACAACCCGATCACGTAGGGCAGCAGAACCAACAGGGCCAGCAAGGGGTGGCCGCGTCTTTTCGTGTTGTGGCTGTCCCAACTGAAAAGATAGATCGCCAGCACGAAGGCCAGCACACCGCTGGAAAACAAGGCGAAAACCGATCCCCACGGGCTAAAATCAGCCACCTTACCTATGGCCAATCCATTGAAGGCGTTCATCGCCTGGGTGGCTGGCAAGAGTTGAGCGACCTTCCCGGCAGCGTCGGGCAACATGCTGTAAGGGAGCATAAGCCCACCCAACATCATCGAGGGTACAAAGATCAGTTGTGACCACAGCACCGTCATTCGCGAACTGGGGGAGATCACGCCGATCAGTACGCTGATGCCCGCGCAGGCAAAGGCCATGGCGACGAAGATCAGGCCATAGTTGGGCCAATTCACGGGCAAAGGGGCA
>JAUWNP010000085.1 GCA_030612585.1 Anaerolineae bacterium | reverse complement strand
CTCGACAAAACCATGATCACCCGCTTCAGCAACGACAACCTGTACATCCAACTCGGCGCCAGTGTGCGCTCGCGCACGGTGTTTGTTGTCCAGTCACTCTCTCCCCCCGTGAACGACCATCTCATGGAACTGCTCATGATGCTGGATATCGCCCGAGCGGCGTCGGCCAAAGAGGTTCACGCCATCATCCCCTACTTTTCCTTTGCCCGTTCCGATAAGAAAGACGCCCCCCGCATCTCTATCACCGCCCGGCTGGTCGCCGATCTATTGCAGACGGCCGGGGCCACGCACGTGATGACCATGATGCTCCACTCGCCGCAGGTACACGGTTTCTTCGGCGTGCCCGCCGACCCGCTCAGCAGCCGCCCGGTCCTTGGACGCTATTTCCTGCAGCACGATCTGTCGAACGCAATCGTGGTGGCGGCGGATATGGGACACGCCAAGTCGGCCGCTCGCTTTGCCAGGGAGTTGGGATTGCCCATCGCGGCCGGCGATAAGGAACGGGTCTCTGACACAGAGGTGCGGTTTGGCGGAATAGTCGGTCAACAGGTGCGGGGGCACGAGCGGGCCTTGATCTACGACGACGAGATCGCCACCGGCGGCTCCATTCTCGAACTCAGCAGGCTCCTAGTCGAGCAAGGTATTCAGGAGATTTGGGTAGCCTGCACTCACGGGGTCTTTGTGAGAGGGGCGCTTAAAAAACTCGCCGCCATCCCCCAAATCACGGAAATCGTGACGACGGATACAGTTGCTGTTCCTCCAGAGAAGCGGGACCCCAAACTGCATACGCTTTCTGTGGCCCGTGTCTTTGGCGAGGCGATTCGGCGCAACTATTTGCGCCGGTCCATTGGAGATTTGTTCGTCTTTGGAGAAGAGAACCCGTAGGCCTCAGTCCGCGCCCTGAGAGATTGGCAGGTCAAGTAGGGAGAGACACGTGCTCAAAATCACAACCTACGACGACGTCACCCGCTTCGACCTGGGCCGCACCCTCGCCGGACGCGGGCGCTACTGGACCACCGCCTACCTGGTGGACAGCCTGCTGGTGGATACCGGCTGCGCCTTCAGCGCACCGGAACTGGTGGAGGCGCTGGCGGAGACCCACCTCACCGGCATCGTGAACACCCACACTCACGAAGACCACATCGGCGCCAATGGCCCCCTGCAACGGGAGCGTGACGGGCTGGAAGTCCGCGCCCACCCGCTGGCCCTGCCCGTCCTGGCCGACCCGCGCGGACAGCAGCCGCTACATCTGTACCGGCGTGTCATGTGGGGCTGGCCCGAGCCGTCCCAGGCCCAATCCGTCTCCGACGGCGAGGTGATCGGGACCGAGCGCCACCGCTTCCAGGTGATCTACACCCCCGGCCACAGCCCCGACCACATCTGCTTGTACGAGCCTGACCGGGGCTGGCTCTTCAGCGGCGACCTGTTCGTGGGCGGACGGGATCGCGCCCTGCGCGCCGGGCACGATATATGGGAAATCATCTCCTCCCTCAAACGGATCGCTGCGTTGCCAGCGACCAAACTCTTCCCCGGTAGCGCCCGCGTACGCGACGACCCGACAGCCGAACTCACGGCCAAGATCGCGTATCTGGAAGAACTGGGAGAGCGGGTGCTGGCGCTCCACCGGCAGGGGCGGAGCGTGAGAGGAATCATCCGCGCGCTGCTCGGCGGCCCGATGCTTATCGAGTTCATCACGCTGGCCCACTTTTCGCGGCGACGGTTGGTGCTTTCGTATCTTGGGGTAAGGAGTAGGGAGGGAGTAAGGAGTAGGGAGTAAGGAGTATGGGAGAGAGATTCTACTCCCTACTTCCTACTCCCTACTCCCCGAATCACACAAGGAGGCAAAATCAAATGACAGAAATCACCGGTGGCGAGTTATTGCTCAAATGTCTGAAGGAGGAAGGCGTCAGCGTCATGTTCGGCATCCTGGATGGGAGTTTTAACCCCTTCCTGGCAAAACTGCACGAATACGACATCCGCTTCGTCAATGCGCGGCACGAGGCGGCGGCGGCGAACATGGCCGAGGCCTGGGCCAGAATCCGGGGCGAGCCGGCCGTCGTCATCGGCGGCATCGGGCCGGGCGCGGCCAACATGGTCTCCGGCATCGTCACCGCCTACGCCGAGGGCAGCCCGGTCATCGCCCTCAGCGGCCAGCGGCGGCGCAACATCATCTATCCCAATCGAGGCGGCGCGTTCCAGAACGTGGACCTCTTGGGGCTATACGGCTCTGTGACCAAGTGGAGCGCGGGCGTCCGCGACTGGCGCCGCCTGCCGGAACTGATCCGCCGCGCCTACCGCGAGGCGACCTCCGGCCGCCCCGGCCCCGTCTATCTGGAGATTCCAGAGGCCGTCATGCGCTCCACTGGCGACTCAGAGACGGTGGACGTCTGGTCGCCGGAGCAGTACCGTCCGGGAAAGCCCGGTCCGGGCGACCCCGCCTTGATTTCCCAGGCGGCGGAGACGCTGGCCGGGGCGGAGCGTCCGTTCTTGCATGCCGGGACGGGCGTCTCCTGGGCCGGCGCCTGGGACGAGTTCGTCGCCCTGGCCGATCACCTGGCGGCAGGGATCTCTACCAGCCTGGCCGCGCGGGGCGTCGTTCCTGAGGACCACCCCCGCTATTTTCACCCCCTGGACCCCGCGATGCAGGTTGCCCGCGCGGAGGCGGACGTAGTGCTGGTGGTGGGCGGGCGCGTGGGCGAGTTGGATAGTTGGGGCCGCGCGCCTTCCTGGGGTGACCCCACCCGGCAGCAGGTCATTCATATTGACGCGGATCCGGCCTCCATTGGCCTGAACCGTCCCGTTGACGTGGGCATCCTGGGCGATGCGCGGGCCGCGTTGGCGGCGCTGCTGGCGGCGGTGCAGAAGTGCGCCGAACCCCGGGAGGAACACGCCGATTTCGAGCGTTACCGCGAGTTATCCCAACAACGCCGGGCGCAACTCGAAGGGGCGCTGCGAGAGGAAGGGGGAAAGGTCAACCCAGGCCGGGCGGTGCAGGAGGTGCGCGACTTTTTCCCGCGCGACGCCATCACCGTCCAGGACGGGGGCAACACCAGCCTGTGGTGCGCCAGTTTTAACCCCATCCTGGCCCCACGCTCCTATCTCTACACCGCCAAGTTCGGCCACCTGGGAACCGGCCTGCCCTACGCCATCGGGGCCAAACTGGCCGCGCCGGATAGGCCGGTCTACCTGATCTCTGGCGATGGGGCCATCGGCTTTAATATCCAGGAACTAGAGACCGCCCACCGGTATAACGTGCCCATCGTCGTGGTGGTTCTCTGCGACCAGGGCTGGGGAATGGAGCGCCCGTCGCAGGTGTTCGCCCAGGTCGTCGCGCAGGCCGGCGGCATGGTGGAGACGGAACTCTCGCCCGACACGCGCTACGACCTGGTCGCCGAGGCGTTCGGCTGCCACGGCGAAATGGTGGAGGAACTGGATCAACTCCGTCCCGCCCTGGAACGGGCTGCTGAATCGGGCAAGCCGGCCCTGATCCAGGTGGCGATAAGCCCAGAGGCAAACTTTGCGCCGCCGGGATTGATCGAGTTCAGTTCGATGGTTTACAAGGCGCAGGATTGAATCTCTTGAGGATGGGTTTTGGACACGGACGAACACGGAAAACACGGATAAAACATGTATAATCTCAAAGATAAAGTAGCGATTGTGACTGGCGCGGGACGGAAGGGAGGTATCGGTGCGGCGGTCGCCCTGCGGCTGGCGCGGGATGGAGCCCACGTGGTGGTCGGCGACATCTGCGCGCCGCCTTCGGGTCTGCCCCACGCCGGGAGCGGACAGTGGGAGGAATTGGCAGCCATCGCCGAGGAGATCGAATCGCTGGGCGTGCGGGGGTTGCCGGTCCGCGTGGACGTGACCGATGCCGACTCGGTCCAGGCGATGATAGCCCAAACGAAGGAGATATTGGGCAGGCTCGACATCCTGGTCAACAACGCCGGCGCGGCCATCGGCCCTGGGCCGGTCATCCAGATGGCGGAGGAGGCATGGCGCAGGACGCTGGAGATCAACGCTACCGGCACCTTTCTCTGCTGCAAGTTCGCACTGCCGCTGATGCTCGCAGGGGAGCGGGGCGGGCGCATCGTCAACATGGCCTCGATTGCGGCGGAGAAGCCCAAGCCCTACGTCTCGGCCTACGCCGCCAGCAAGGCGGCCGTCGTCGCGCTGACCCGCTCGCTGGCCCAGGAGGTGGCCGAGTTCGGCATCACCGTCAACGCCGTCCTGCCCGGCGACGTGGACACGGCACTGAAACGCTGGGGGCTGGAACTCGAAACACTGGTCACCGGCCAGCCCTACGAGGAGGTTGTAGCAGCGGCGGTGGCGCGGATACCGTTGGGGCGGCTGGCGACGCCGGAAGACGTGGCGCAACTGGTCGCCTTCCTGGCATCGGACGAGGCCAACTTCATCACCGGTCAGGCCTATAACATCACCGGCGGCCGCGAACTGACGTGAATCCGAGGCCCAACCGGCGGACACCAAGCACGCTGCGATAGATGCCGCAGGCGGGCGTGCTCCGGCGAGTGGACGCTCTCGTCATTTTAGAACATCCCAGGATACCGCTCAGGCTACCTCTGCCAACACCGCCCGGCGGAAGATCGCCAGCCCCTCGTCCACCTGCTCGCGGTTGATGGTCAGCGGCGGGATGAGGCGGATCGTCTGGGTCCAGTGGCCGCAGGGGTAGAGCAACAGCCCGCCCTCAAGTGCCCGGTCCAGGATGCGGCGGACGGCTGCGGTGTTCGGTTCCTTGCCTGCGCCGGGCCTGACGAACTCGACGGCGATCATCAGTCCCACGCCGCGCACGTCCCCCACGATGGGCGATTCGGCCTGCAACTCGCGCAACGCCTCCAACATGTAACCGCCCTGTGCGCGTGCGTTCTCCAGCAGGTTCTCCTCGCGGATCACGTCTATCGTCGCCAGGGCCGCGGCGCAGGAGATGGGGTTGCCGCCGTAGGTGGTGCCGTGCGAGGCCGCTCCCCACTCGGTCATAATCTCCCGGCGCGCCGCCGTCGCGCCCAGCGGGAAACCGTTGGCAATGCCCTTGGCCAGGCAGACGACGTCCGGTTCGACGCCGAACACCTGCGCTGCGAACCACTCCCCGGTGCGGCCAAAGCCGGTCTGTACCTCGTCGAAGATCAGCAGGATATCATGCCGGTCGCACATCTGGCGCAGCGCGACCAGCCAACTGCGCGGCGGGATGACGTAGCCTCCTTCGCCCTGGATCGGTTCCACCAGGAAGGCGGCCACGTCCTCGGGCGCGATGACGTGCTCAAACAGCCGCTCAATGTCATCCAGCGATTCCTGCGCGCACTGTTCCGTGTCGGGGGTCGGCGAGCGATAGGGGTAGGGGAAACGGGCGAAATGCACGTCGGGGAGGAAGGGGCTGTGGCCGGTGCGGTATTTCACCTTGGAGGTGGTGACCGCCGTGGCTCCCAGCGTGCGCCCGTGGAACCCGCCCAGGAAGGCAACTAGCCCGCGCCGTCCAGTCACGTAGCGAGCCAGTTTGAGTGCCCCTTCGACCGCCTCGGATCCGCTGTTGCCGAAGAAGAACATATCGGCCCCGCCGGGCGTGATCTGCCCCAACTCCCAGGCCAGCCGCAGCAACGGCTCGTGGGCTATCACCCCGACGGGTGCATGGACCATTTGTTCCATCTGCTCGCGGGCTGCCGCCACGATGCGCGGGTGATTGTGTCCCGCGTTGCAGGCCCCGAAGCCGGCCAGAAAGTCGAGGTAACGGTGCCCGTCGTGGCCGTACACGTAGACCCCTTCGGCCCGGTCCGCCGGCAGGTTGGGCCAATCCTGCGCCAGGCAGGGGGCCAGCAGATCGTCCAGATGCGCTACCAGTTCCTCGAAAGATGGATGTTCTTTCACGGTTCAGTTCTCCTCTCACGTTTCACGCATCACGTAAAACGTGTTGCGTATTGCATGTCAAGCGAACTTGAGCACTGTACACAGCACGAAAACGATCACGATAAAGGCCAGCCAGAGATAATCCGCCAGCCGAGCGGTCAGCGTCTCGATCTCGGTCGATTCGATGGGGGCACCGAACCCCTTGGTCTCCATCGCGATCTGGAAGTCGTTTGCCTTGCGGAAGAGCAGCAGGATCAACGGCGTGATGATCGGGACATAGGCTTTGATGGCACGCTCGACGAAGTTCATCGAGTCAATGTCGAATGCGCGCAACTTCTGCGCGTCCACGATGGAGCTCCACATTTCAAAGATCAACGTGGTGAACGAGAGGGCGCTGACGAACATGAAGGTAGCAGTCTGCGGGATGCGCAGTTTGCCCATCGCCGTCATAATAGCCGAGGTAGGCGTCGTCATCACAAACAACGGCAGCGACGAAGTGGCCACCAGGATACGCACGCAGAGCACGAGCCCAAACCACGCCCCCTCTTTGGTAATCACGCCCAGGTCCGCCTCCCAGAGTTTCAGGTGGCCCAGGACGATGAGAGGTGTGTCGCCGCCGCGGTAGGTAAACCCCTGGATCAGGATCAAGAAGATAAACGTGCCGGTCAAGATTTTCAGCAAAGTGGTAAACCGCCGCAGTTCGACACGGGCCACGGCCCACAGCACCGCTGAGAAGCCCAGCCATAAGAGCAGCACTGGCATGTCACCTTCCTTGATCGGGTACATGACCAGCACCAGCGTCAATAGCACATAAGCCAGTTTGACCAGCGGGTGCAGCCGATGGATGGGCGTGTCCAGATGAGTGTAGCGGAATACCGGTTGCATCTACACCACCTCCCCTCTCTCGTGCTGAGGCGCGATTACCTGGTAGAGTTCCTCCAGCGTCATCACGTGGGGCGGCACGCCAAGCGGGGCCAGTTCTGTTGCCAGTTGAGCCGCCACTGGCGGCACGACGAAACTTCTCTCAAGTTCCTTCACCTGTGCGAAGACCTCCGCCGTGGGGCCGTCAAGCAACACCTGGCCATCGTAGAGAACGATCAGCCGGTGAGCGTAACATGCGATCAAATCCACGTCGTGGGTAATCATCAACACCGTGCCCTGCCTCTCCTCGTGGAAGCGCCTGGCCAACTCGGCCAACTGGTACCGTCCGCGATGATCCTGGGCTGTAGTCGGCTCATCCATAATCAACACCTCGGGATCAAGCGCCATCGTGGCCGCCACAGCCAGTTTGCGCCGGTCGCCGAAGGAGAGGCGGAAGGGAAACAGGTCGGCCTCCTCGCTCAGTCCCACCAATCGCAGCGCCTCCTTGGCACGCTGCTCCATTTCCTCAGCAGGCATGCCTACGTTGCGCAGCCCAAAGCGAATCTCATCGTCACAGGAAGCGGTAAATAACTGATAGTCGGGGTTCTGGAGCACCAGCCCCACGCGACGCGCAATCTCACCGACCGAGAGTTTCCTGATACTCTCCCCCCTGAACAGTACCTCCCCTTTCCTGGGCCGCAGCAGGCCGACGAAGCACTTGACCAGCGTGCTCTTCCCCGACCCGTTCTGGCCGACGATGCCCACGAACTCGCCCTGGCGGACCTGGACGTTCACGTCCCGCAGCGCCACGACGGGCGGCGGGCCGGGGTACTCCACAGCCAGGTCGCGGGCCTCCAGGATGACCGGACCGTCCGATGTGACCGGCTGCGGCGGGGGAAGGGCCTCGGGATGCACGGTCAGCCGTCCTGCTTCTATGGACTCGCGGGTCTGGTCGGCGACCTCGGAGAGGGTGAGATCAATTCGCTCCCCACCTGGACGGCCAGTTTCACGCTCGAGTAACTTCGACTGTACCAGGATCAGCGCAGGCGTCTTGACCCCGGACTCCTCCAGCCGCCCGGCCTGAGTGAAAACTTCCGAGGGGGTGCCCTGGAGCACGGTCTCGCCTCGCTCCAGTACGAGAATCTGGTCGGCCAGACGCAGAATCTCCTCCGTCTCGTGAGTTGTCATCACGATGGTCAGATCGCCCTTTTGCTTCAACCGTTCGATGGCCTCTACGACCTCCCAACGGCCCAGCGGGTCGAGCTGCGAGGTGGGCTCATCGAGCACCAGCACCCGGGGATTCATCGTCAGTACAGCCGCCAGCGCCGCACGCTGCTTCTGTCCGCCCGATAGATCGCGCGGGTTGTGCTCCTCCAATCCTTCCAACCGCACCAGGGCCAGCGCCGCCTGTGAGCGCCTGATAATCTCATCCCGGGGCATGCCCAGGTTGGCCGGACCGAAAGCCAGTTCGGCCTTCAGCGTGGGCATAAACAACTGCACCTCAGGGTCCTGCATCAGCACCCCGCAACGCTGAGACGTGACGTACAGCGGCTCGTCCCACGGATCAAGGCCAGCCACAGATACGTAGCCCAGGCGACGGCCGCCGTAGATGTGGGGTACGATGCCACTGAGCAAGTAGCAGAGCGTGGATTTGCCTGCGCCGTTGGCCCCCAACACGACGACAAACTCGCCCTTGTGCGCGGCGAGATTCAGATCATGCAGGGCGACCACGTCCCCCTCGTAGGTGAAAGTGACGTCTTGCAACGAGATGGTCACATCATTGGCCACACGTAGTTCTCCTCCTGTTAGTGGATGGGGAAACTGGTCACCAGTCTTCCAGTTTCCCCATCTATCAGTCTACCGATTCGGGGCTCGTGGGAAGGAGGGTCTTAGTTTACCAGATCGAGCCCTCGATCTTCGGCAGTCCGCTGCGCTTCATGGCCTCGACGATGGGGATGGTGATGATAGCGGTGATGGCGGACAGCGCCGGTACCCACCAGGAGTAGGCGACGTGAGTGGCAACACCCAGTTCGGCGGAGAAGTCGAAGAGGTACCAGTAGGGACGGGTCCAGGGCAGCCACCATATAAACGTCGCTGTCAGGATCACCAGAAAGACGCCACCATACCGTTCGGTGCGTTTCTCTGAGCGCATCCACTTTGGTATCAACCGGGTACCCAAGGGCGTGGCCGCGATGATCGTCGAAGGAATCCAGTAAAGAGCGGCCATGATAAAGTAGAGCGGCTCAGGCACCTTACCGAATCCGGCCGCCGCACCCGGAACGTAGAAGGGCACCAGCCAACCTGCGATACCGATGACGATGAACAGGGGCACGGTGATCTTCCACAACCGATCGTCCTTGAGCATCAGAGCCACAAGGGTGGCAGGAAGCGCCGCGTTGAGTATAACGTCCACCAGTTGCAGCGGGTAGGCAGCAGGCGCGATGAACATCCCAATAACCCCACCGACAACCGCGGCAGCGACGCCACCCCACGGCCCCAGAAGCAGCGGAGCGATGGCACAGAATGGGGTGGTCAGCGGAACGTATCCGCCGCCACCCACGTAGGGGAAGATTGGGACGAGCCCCAGCACGCCGCACAACGCGCCGTATAGCGTCACCCAGGCGATTGGGGCCCCTCCGATCCGGCCCCTGGCCCCAGCACTGACTTTCTCGGTCGTTCTCTCTTCCATAACACTTACCCTCCTTTTCAAAGTTTATCGAACTTCACTGATACGCGAGAGCCCTCCTTCCCAGAGCCCCGCACCTCCCTGATACTTACCACCCTCAATCTCGCCGTATACCTCTCGGGTCGGCGGAATCGCCATTACGTCACAGACGGAATCGTGGACGCTCCCATCGGGAAGACAGCCACGCGCGCCTGCGGGCCGTACTCCCTCAACAGCGCGTCCACTCCGGCCTGGAGGGAGGCTGGATGGTGCAAGCCCATCGCCTCCAATTCCACATCCCGGATGCCTTTCGTCACGATGTATAGTCTCTTCCCATCCTTGATCCGCGCCAGACAGTATCCGAGCACGCTGAAGGTCACCTTGCCACTGCGACGCACGACGGCGCGCAGAAAATCATCGGGCCTCTTAGTCTGATCGGCCATCAAGTGGTAGAACTCCTCGCCCCCGACACCATCGGGACAGGCAGCAACCAGCAGGATGCTGCCCCCCTCGTGCACAACGGCGTCAGCATACTCGACGGCGCGCATGGCCTGGTAAAGGTCGAGGTCGTAGGGGCAACCAGAGGTGATCGCAACGTCCATCTCACCAGGACAGGCGACCTCGTAGACCTGCCGCGCCAGCGCGACGCCCTCATGGAACACCCTGTCTGGCGTCCCGGCAAACGCCCGGACGATCCGCTCGTCCTGGTAAAGCACTACGTCCACGACTAAGTCCAGCCTCACCAGGGCCGCCGCTTCCTCAATGTCCAGCCGGCAGGGCACGTCCACACATCCCGGCCGGCGGAAGCCCAGGGCCACGAGGCTATGATTGGCGTTGATGGTATCCAGCGAGGCCACGCCCGGAACGATCAACTTGCTGCCACCGGAGTACCCGGCATACGGGCTGGGGCCGATGTGACCGATGCCGACGCAACGGTCCGCCTCGACGACCAGCCGGTTGACCCACACTGGAGTTGACCGGCTGGTCAGCCCCAGGTAGACCTGGTTCTGCTCGTCGGTACATTGGTGTTGCACAATGCGGAACCGTCCGTCATGTACATAGTCCGCATAAACACCCTCTCCGACCTTGCGCCGTACCTCCTCGTCGCTACTCAGGCGGTGTGTGCCATGGGTGATCAGGATAGTCACGTCCTCATCGTGCACCCCGCCCACTCGCAATTCGTCCAGCAGTGGGGGCAGGATTTGCGCGACCGGTGTGGCTCGCGTGTGGTCGTCCACGAGGATGACCACCTCCTCGCCGCATTGCACGATCTCAGAGAGCGGCAGAGTGTCGAGCGGATGGGTCAGGGCGCGTACGACCTCGGCGGCCGGGTCGGTGCACGCGTTCACAGGTTGAGGAAGGTAAACCCCCGCCAGGTTGGCATCAGGTACACGGAACTTGAGTGTAGTGGTGCCATAGGGTAGTTCGATTTCCCGCTCCACCTCACTCCTTCGACCAATCCCGAACCTGTTCGACCACCTCGGCACCGGTGGTCAGGATGTGGTCCTCAATGAGCCTGCCAGCGGCGGTAACATCTCCCGCTTTCAGTGCGTCAACGACTAACTGATGATCAGCAGCGATCTCATCGCGATGGACAGCAAAGCCCCGATCCATCGCGAGCAAGCAGTAGAGACGCCGCCGTAACTGGGATAGCATCCTTTGTAACAGGGAATGACCAGAGAGCACATACAACTGTTCGTGAAACTGGATATCGAGCCGGGTGAGCGCCCTGGTGTCGTTCAGCCGGGCACAACGGTCCATCTCGTCCACGGTGGCCTGAAGTTGGGCAATCTCTTCGGGGGCGACACGCTTGGCCGCTTCCTGGATAGTGAACCGCTCCAAGACGGCCCGCAACGTATAGGCCTCTTCCACCGCCCGGGGGGTCCACTGGGTGACGAAGGTGCCCCTGGAGGGATAACTGACCAGGATGCCCTCGCCAACCAATTGGCGGATCGCTTCGCGCACCGGTCCCCGGCTGATCCCCGCCTGCCGGGCCAACCTGGCTTCGACAATGCGGTCGCCCGGCTGTAATTCACCGTTCAGCAGTGCTTCCTCGATCAGTCTGAGAACAGCGTCACGGAGGCTTTCACGCTTCAGTTGCGGGACTTTCACCGCTTGAACCTCCCACGAATGTATGCTCGAAAGTGTCAACTGACAACAGTTGACAATAGTAGTATACCAAGAAATGGAAAGCATGTCAACCGTGGCTTGACGGAGAAGTATATAAGGTTTATAATGCTTGCAAGTCTTTTAGGTCCTCTGAGGAGAGACTCGCTATAGAGCGAAGCATCGGCACAACCGATCTGCGACAACGCCTGACCGACGTTCTGCAGGTGGCGCGAGAGCGGCGTGAGACCTACGTCATTGAGACCTTCGGCCGGCCCCAGGCGGCCATTGTCAATCTGGAGTGGACAAGAGGTATAAATGGACATCTTGGAGCAGACTTTCTGGGGGAATACACTGGCGACCTGGCTTCTGGCCCTGGCGATTGCGGCGTTTGCCCTCCTGGTCTTGAGCATCTTGAAGCGCACCATGTCCCGCAAGGTACTCGCCTGGGTCAGAAAGACCGAGTCGGACCTGGATGATCTCATCGTTGATTTGTTCAGCCGGACCCGGTACTTGTTCCTGATTCTGGTCTCAATATACGCCGGTTCCCTGGTCCTCACGCTGCCCCCCCAGGTCGAACCCTGGATACGCACCGTCATGGTGATTCTGTTTTGGGTCCAGGTCGCGCTATGGGGCACCGGTGTGGTTGATTACCTGGTTTCTCGACAGGTGAAGGAGCAGGACAAGAAGGCTGCTGCCACGACGATCAACGCGTTGGGCTACGTCGGGAAGGTAGTCCTCTGGACGGTGGCTTTGCTCCTGGCACTGGACAACATCCCCGGCATCGAGGTTGATGCGCTCATCGCCAGCCTGGGGATCGGCGGCATTGCCGTCGCGCTTGCTGCGCAGAATATCCTGGGCGACCTGTTCGCATCCCTTTCCATTGTGCTAGATCAGCCCTTTGTCATCGGGGATTCCATCACCGTGGGGGAATACGCGGGCACGGTGGAAGCCATCGGCATCAAGAGCACGCGCGTGCGCAGTCTCACCGGCGAACAACTCATCTTCTCCAACTCCGACCTGCTGAATAGCCGCATCCGCAACTACGGGCGCATGGAAGAGCGCCGTGTGTCGTTCACGCTCGGCTTGACATGCCAGACATCCTACGAGAAGTTGGTCGAGATTCCCAGGATTGTGCAGGGGATCATCGAGGCCCAGCCCCAGGCGCGCTTCGGTCGGGCGCACTTCAAGGCTTATGGGGATTTCTCTCTGAACTTTGAGATCGTCTACTCTATGTTGACCTCTGACTACGGCGTCTTTATGGACATCCAGCAGGCCATCAACCTGGAGATTTTCAGGCGCTTCGCGGAGGAGGGGATCGAGTTAGCCTATCCCACGCAGACCGTCTTCGTGGCGCAGTAGCGCCGTTCATTGGGGTTTGAACCACTGAGTCACTGAAGAACACTGACAGCACTGACTACCCTTCAGTGTCCTCATCCCCATTCAGTGCTTCAGTGATCCAATCCTCATTCAGTGCCCCAGATGTCAGTTCTTTGGCAGTACCTCGCGCAACACACGCAGGACGTTCCCCCCATAATCCTGGCGATCTCTTCCCCTATGAAGCCCTGGTCCATGAGTGCCTCTGTGAGGAGAGCCATGCCGTTGGCATCAATGGGCGCAGTGATCGCACCGTCGAAATCTGAATCCACGACGACATAGTCCACGCCTACCAAGTCAGCACTGTAGCGCATGGCACGCGCGGTGTCGTCAAGACTGGTGCCGCACACCGCCGTCTCGAACATGGCTATGCCGATGAGACCGCCGGTCGCGGCGATCCGGCGCACGTGATCGTCGGAGAGATTACGCTGGTTATCGCAGGTGCCGCGCACGCCTGTATGAGACGCGACGACGGGCGCGGTTGTCATCTCCCACACGTCGTCAATCACCTGCAGCGAGGCGTGGGCAAGATTGAGCACCATGTTCTTCTCCTGAACGTACCGCACCAGTTCGCGACCGAAGGGTGTCAGTCCGCCTTTCTCCACCCCATGGGCCGAGCCTCCGGCCTCGTTGTCAAAGAAATGGGCCAGACCGATCAAACAAAAACCCGCGTCGTAGAGCACGTCAAGGTTGGCAAGATCGCCTTCCAACGCATGGGCGCCCTCGAGCGCAAGAAAAGCACCAACGAGTTCGGGCTCTGTCCTCCGCCGGACCAAGAGTTCGTCGAGTTCACGAACGCTCTTCACGAGCACCAAACGGCCCTGCGATTGAGCCGCAAACTCCTCCAGTTTCTCCGCCTGATGGAGTGCCCGCTGGAGCAGGCTGCCCCAGCAGATTGACGCTGATCCCTTATTCTATCTGCGAAAATCTGCGTGAATCTGCGTCCTATTACTTGTCGGTTTGAGGCGAAGACTCTAGTTCACCGCTTCTGCTTCCACCTCTTGGGCGCGTTTTCCATACTTGCAGTGTTCGGCGTAGAAGACACACTTCTCGCGCTGGCATTGCCAGCGCTCCCGAAGATGCTCCTGTCCTTTCGGCTCTGGCCATTCCTCAAAACCCATCCATTTTCGAGCCAGACTCAGTGCCCGATCATCAACGTCATCAAGCCTGAGCCTTGCTTTTTTTACCTTCTCCTCAAGATGAGTTCGTAGCGTCCAAAGCGTGTTGTAGCAGCCCACAGTGAGCATGGCGACGGCGTTGTTGGGGTCATAGCCAAGCCGCTCAGTGAACTGCAGGGTTTCCATCGGCATCTCGTCAGGATAAATCTCTATCGGCTCGACGTTCAAGGGCAACCGTTCCTGCAAGATCTTTGTGCTATTGCGGTCAATCCGCTCCAGGATGTTATCAATGCTCCCACTCGTGTACCCCAACCCCTGCTTTTTTGCCTCCACCTCGAACCAGTTCTTCAAGCGCGCTTTTATCGCTTTCTCCACGGCGCGTTTCTGTTCCTGGGTCATGCCCTCAGGTAGATCTTTCTCTAGATTGGCAAAGACCTCCCTCACGCCTCCCGACAATAACAATGAGGTTTTGCCCAATTCCTCACCACGCTTACCGAACGTGTTGATCGTTCTTACCACGACAGCGTCACTGGCCAACTTAGCCGCACCCTGAATCTTCAGCGTGCGGCCAACAACCTGGTACGAGGCGGGGTCTTGCTCCTGTTTCTCCTCCCCTGGATCGGGGGCGGGGTGAAGAAAAACGACGTAGAGATCGAGGGTTACGTCGCGCAGCGACTTGTTCTCACGGTCTGCCCATTCACGGATGGCGTCTATGGCGCTGTTAGAGGGTGTGTTATCAATGGCCCCGCCGTCAACGTACGTATCATTGGCCTTGGGGAAAAGGCTACGCAGGCTTTTCGAGCCTTGCCAGGAGTTGTACCGCCTTTCCCAACTACTTCTGAGTTCAGTCTCGTCCTTATCTCCATGCAAATCCTTGAATGCCTCGAATAGAGCGGCCTTAACCTCGTCGTTCTCAAGCCAGTCTTCCAGCATGTGATTGAGCAGACGGTTTTCGGGCTCCTGGGATAGATCGCTTGCGTGTCCTCAAGACCGTAGATTGATTTGACCGGGAATGGCACGAACACACCCGGAAAACGACCTGAGGCAAGCGCGGCGTTGACAGCATTGGGATTGCCCAACACTTGCAGGCGTGAACTGCCCAGAGCAACTGCTTGCTGCGCTTTCCTCTGCCATCGCCAGGCATGCTTCTCCAGGTAGGCCACAAAGTCCCTGGCCGATAAGAAAGCAGAAATCTCGAGGCGTCCGGTCCGGTAGTTCGCCCTGGTGAGGCGCACGTCAATTCCGGCCTTGGCATAATCGCGAAGGGTTCTCTTTGGATCAACCAGGCTTTCCTTACCAGCCAGATCTCCATTGTCCGGCACAACTTTCGCTTGCAGATGCTCGGCGCGCAGGGAAGATACCGGTTCTGTGAAAAGAGCCTTGAGTTTGCGATCACCAGGTGTGCTATCGTCGCCAAGTGGGACGAGTGCCCTCTCCAGGCCGAATCTTGCCAGATAAGCGCGCAGTGCGACCTGATAGAAGGGAGGTCCCTTATCTTTCTTGCGCGACTCTCCCCAAATCCCGAGCAACTCTCGCCCGCCTCCCAGGCGCTCCAGGAGTTCTTTCACCAGTTTGGTAATAGAGAGCCAGATCTTGGGCGAGTAAGGCAAGCGCCAGCGATTGGGGTCGCTCCACCACCAGACTAGGCGCGTTATTGACGGCAGGTCAATGTCGCATTGGAGCAGATCATTCTTGAGTCTACCAAGCGGCCCCTGCTCACTGTCATCAATAATCTTGATATCAGGTAAGCGCAACCACGCACGGTGATAGGCTTTGACCAGATTGTCCATCTCCTCCAGAGTGCGCTCGGGGTCCTTTCGTATCTCGGATGGGAGATGCCGTTTGCGGAACAGATACTCGGCAAAGAAAATAGCGTTCATAGCGCCGATTGATGAACCGGTGATGACATCAAACTCCATGCCACAGAGGTGAAAGGCATGGACTACGCCAGCCTCGTACAATCCTTTGGCGCCGCCCCCGGTCATCACGAAACCACGTTTGCTGAATCCCTGTAGACCGCCGGTCATTTCAAGCCTCCTTTCGCTCAATGGCAATCAGTCGCCCAATTTCAGTATACTCATCTCCTCATTCTATGCAAATACGTGCTCCGCCAACTCCCGGACCAACTCGCGATACGCCCGGTAGTTCTCGTAGGGCACGTACTTGCGCACGCGCCCATCCACCATCGGCACGTAGCCACCCTGCTCCAGGAGCGGCGGCACGACCCGTTTCACCTCCGCCTCGACCGCCGCCCGGTCGGCTTCCAGCACGCGCACGTCAATCCCGCCGATGAGCCGCAGGGAGCGCCCGTACTCCCGCCGTAAAGCCACGTAGTCCAGGCCCGCCGGGCCGGTGTTGCCGATCCACAGCGTGTTGATCCCCGCCTCCAGCACGACCGGAATTAACTCCTGCACGTGGCCGTGGCTGCCCAAGATGCGCACCTCCACGCCGTGAGCATCCAGCAGGTCGCACAGCCGCCGGTAGAGCGGCTGCATAAAGCGGCGGAAAACGCCCGGGCCGACGACTGGCGCGCTGTTGGAGGCGATTGTCTCGTCAAAGAGGGCATAATCAAACTGTGACGCTTCCAGCGCGGGGGTGAGCACCTCGACCAGGAAGCCAGCCAGGAAACCGGTCATCTCGGCCAGCATATCCGGCGCGTCGTAGGTCATGTACAGCAGATCGGTCAGGCTCTCCCACCCTCCCACCATCAGTGAGAGGAAGAAGCCCCGGCAGACCCGGATGCCCAGGGGATGATCGCGCTTCGCCCAGCGGCGGACGTGGCGGGGCCAGTCGCGCGGGTAGCGCCGTGGTCGCGCAGGGTCGTGCGCCCGCTTCCAGCGTTCGACGTCGGCCCACGTCTGGAGGCGGCCGCTGAAGTCCGGGCGCGGGTAGAGGTCAAGCGATACATCCTCCCGCATGCCGAAGACATCCCAGCGGTCGAGATCGAACACCTCGGCCACCGTCCGGTCACGGGGGAAGCCCTCCTGGTACCAGCGATCCAGCGTACCCTGGCGGATGGTCCGATCCACGTAGGGCACGTGGTCGGGCGTGCCGTAGCGCATCGTCTCCAGAAAGCGCTGCCGGGCGTCCATCGTTTACATCCCCCCTCGGCGGTCCTTAGCCGTCGCGCTCCTCTTCAGCGTCGCCGACATTCTCCTCCTCCGCGAGTAGCGTGAACTCCCAGGCGCACCAGTATTCCTGGGGGTGGGGGTCGGGTGGGCAGGCGATGCAGCGGGTGCGGAAACGGGGGTCAATCGTGCGGGCGAAGTTGCCATATTCAACCAGCCCCACAGGCTTGCAGGGAAAATCCGGCAGCCCCTTGCGCTGGCGCGCAGATTGGACGCGGCAGTCGTTCATGCGGAAAACGATCGTACGCTCGTCCACGTCGAGCGTCTCCTGCACGTTGAGGTGGGCGTAGAGGCGATACTCCAGCGCCTGCTTCAGCGCAGGGATGCCGCCGCCGGGCTCAATCCCCAGGCGGCGCATAATACGTCTGGCCTCGACAACAGTGAACTTTTCCCAGGCGCGCCTGTCCAGTTCCATAGCGGTCTCTACGCCGAACCTCTCTTCGGCCGCCAGGAACCACAGCCCGTCGTGGGCCAGCCAGTTCTTGGCCGCATCCTCCAAAAAGCCTATCAATTCTTCCTTT
>JAUWNP010000062.1 GCA_030612585.1 Anaerolineae bacterium | reverse complement strand
GAGCACGGTGCTGAAAGCGGCGCACCACGGCAGTTGCAGCTCGACGACACAGGAGTTTCTGGAGGCGGTGGACCCGGAGGTGGTGGTCATCAGCGTGGGGGCAGACAACCACTTCGGGCATCCCTGCGCCGAGGTAGTGGAGCGGCTGGGCGATCTGCCGGTCTATCGCACCGACAAGCACGGCGCGGTGGAGGTCATCACCGACGGCGTACGGGTGTGGGTGGAGACGGAACGGTGAGCACTTACGACGGCAGCATCCAGGTTGCCGTCGCCGTCCGCATCCCAGTTGTCACATGTACTGTCCACCATCAACTTTTATCACTTCGCCGGTGATATGGCGCGCCTGATCAGAACATAGGAAAGTAACCAGGTGGGCCACATCCTCGGGTTGGCCCATCCTACCCAACACAATTTCGGCCACAAACCTGTCCTTCAACTCGCGCGAGAGAGCCCGCACCATATCCGTCTCGGTGATCCCAGGCGCGACAGCGTTCACGTTGACCCCGTAGGGACCCAGGTCACGCGCCACAGACTTGGTCAAGCCAATAACCCCGGCCTTGGCTGCCGAATAGTTGGGGCCAGCCTGACGACCGCGCAACCCATGAATCGAAGCGATGTTGACGATCTTCCCTGCCCCTTGTTGGCGAAAGATGGGAGCCACGGCGCGGCTATAATTGAAGGTGCCCTTCAGATCGACGTCCAGCACCTCGTCCCACTGCGCCTCGGTCATGGCCCAGATCGCTTCGTTCTGGTGGATGCCCGCATTGTTGACCAGAATATCCAGCCGTCCCCAGGCAGATATTACCTGTTCCACTACCTGCTGGGCCTTGGCAAAGTCAGCCACGTCTGCCCGAAAGGATAGAGCGCGACGCCCAATATCCCTGAGCCGATCCATCACTTCTTGGGCCTTCTCTGTGTCCTGGCGGTAGGTAAAAGCCACGTCAGCACCAGCGGCAGCCAGACCCATCACGATGGCGTGCCCGATGCCTCGGCTGCCACCGGTCACCAGGGCGACCTTGTCTTTCAGTAACTCCATGGGCTCGCCTCCTTTACTCACACCAGCGGCTTAACCTCAAATTCCGACCAGGCTGACGCGTATTGGTGGCCCAATTCCTCTTTCACCTTCAGATAATCCTGAATCCCCTGCTCCAGAGTGTAGACAGGCTCATAACCCAATTCCTCTCTGGCCCGGCTCATATCCTGAGCATAGGCATCAATAGGATTGGGAATGTCGTGGGCCTCTTTGTGATTGACGGTCACTCCCGGCACGAGGTTCTGCAACAGTTTTACCACCTCGCTGTTGCGGTGGACGTACCCGCCGACGTTGAAGATAATGTGTTCGGGCTGGGGTGCTTGAGCAGCCAGCAGGTAGGCTCTGACGATATCCTTGACGTAGACGTAATTGGCATAGTAATCCACCGGCGGCATCTCCAGAGGCCGGCCCAGGAGAGCGTTCTCCAGTAGAAGGTGTGAGATGCTCAGGTCACGACGACGGCTTTTGCCCAGGCCATAGACTACTGACTTGCGGAGACCGACGTTGTCCAAGCCATACGCCTCCCGATAGTGCCGGGCGATGTGTTCGTTAAAGAGTTTGCAGGCTCCGTAAAGGGTCGTCGGGTTGACAAAAACATCCTCGCTGAGCGGTTCATTGGGGTAGAATTCGGCCAGGCCATATACGGCCTGGCTGCTGGCCCACACCACCCGCCTGACCTTCAAGATCCGCGCTGCTTCCATCACGTTGTGGAACCCGGCGCAGTTCACCTGCATCGCCGTGCCCAGCCTGTTGTCGGTGTCGGGAACGAGCAGGTAGGCCAGGTGGAACACGACGTTGACGCGATGGTCCGCCATCACCCCCATCAGGTGCGGCATGTCCGCCACGTCACCGTAGACGAATGTGACCTTGTCCATGCAATCAGCGCTGTAACTGGCGTCTGGAGTGACGTCCAAGACAACAACCTTCTTGCCTTGGCTAACCAACTCACGCACCAGGTACGAACCGATGAAGCCAGCGCCCCCCGTTACCAGGCATACTTCGTCGCTATCCCATTGCACTGCGGCTTTTGATGTCATCTATTTACCTCCCCTGGCTGATTGAGAGTTCTCGGAAAGTCGAATAGGTAGCATTTTGACGGGTAGCAGGCCAATCGTTTGGCCGTCTGGGGCCATACAACGCCCAACACGGTTGGGCTACTACCCTTTTCCGAGAGAACTCTGATTGTGATTGCTGACAAGTCAGCAATGAAGAAAACGAGAGCGGAGCGATCTTGTCCTCAGCCTCCGACCTTCACCCGGAAGCCGTATGAAACCAGAATATCTCGCAATCCGGTGACTTCTTCCTCCTTTACGGTAAGCGCGCTGCCCATAGGATACTCCATGCCCAACCGCTCGTATTTGCCCCGGCCGAAGCGATGGTAGAGCAGCAGGTCAATCTCGTGGACTGTGCCGAGTTCTTGAACAAAGCGGGCCAGAGCATGGACACTCCCCTCGTCATCGTTGTAGCCAGGGATGACCGGCCGGCGCACAATGATGGGCTTGTCCATGCGAGCCAATTGCCTCAGGTTGTCCAGAATCAACTCGTTGGACACCCCGGTGTAACGCTTGTGCCTGGCTGGATCTGTCTCCTTGAGGTCGTATAGGATCAGATCCAGATGTGGCAGAAGAGCCTGCCAAACCTCCCACGGGGCGTGGCCACACGTTTCGATGGCGGTGTGAATATCTCGTTCCTGGCAGCCTTGTAGCAATCTCTGACTGAATCTGGGCTGAGCAATTGGCTCTCCACCGGAAAGGGTCACCCCTCCTTTTGACTCCTCGTAGAAAGGACGATCCTCCTCCACCAGGGACAGGACTTCGTCCACTGTCATCAAGCGGCCGATCTGTTCCAGTGCTTCGGCGTAACACTCTTCCAGACAACGCCCGCACAAGTCGCAACGCTCCGACAGTACCTGTTTGTGCCCGGCTTCATCCGCCACGATGGCCGATTGAGGGCAGACAGCCAGGCAAACGTCGCAGTGAATACACCGCTCGTGCCAGAACACAATCTGCGGCTCCACCTGCTGCGATTCGGGATTGGAGCACCACAGGCAACGGAGCGGGCAGCCTTTGAGGAAAACCGTGGTCCGGATCCCTGGCCCGTCATGAACAGAGAACTTCTTGACGTCGAAAACCCATCCCGCTGAGCCCTCGTTGGCCTGGTCTCGCATTACAGTCCTTGCTCGGTTCTGGAGATGATCTCATCATGCAGATCGCGACTCAGGCGCACGAAGTAGTCGCTATAGCCTGCCACTCGTACAACAAGGCTCCTGTATTCCTCGGGACATTCCTGGGCTGCCCGCAGGGTTTCTGCCGAGACCACGTTGAACTGGATATGGTGTCCACCTAGTTTGAAATAGGTTCGAATCAGATGGCCAAACTTGCGCAGCCCCTCTTCACCGCTGAGAGCCGTCGGGTGAAACTTCATGTTGAGCAGCGTACCACAACAGCGCGCATGGTCCAACCGGGCCATGGAGCGAACGACGGCTGTCGGACCATTGCTGTCCATCCCCTGCACCGGCGAGATACCCTCGGATAGCGGCGTCTCGGCCAAGCGGCCGTCGGGAGTGGCCCCGTTCAAAGAACCGAACCAGATGTGGGTGGTCGTGGGGATCATGTTGGCGACATAGGGGACACCCTCTGCATTACGGTGCTTTTCCAGTTCATCGCAGAACATCTCCACCACGTCGTGGGCAATGGTATCAACGTAACCATCACCGTTACCCCACTTGGGTACACGGTTCAGGAGCATCTGTCGCAGTCGTCCGTAGCCAGCGAAGTCGGCTCGAAGAGCGGTCACCAGTTCCTCCAGCGACGTCCTCTTTTCGTCGTAGACCAGCCTCTTGATGGCTGCCAGAGAATCGGCCATTGTGCCTGTGCCCACTCCGCAGATTAACGGCAGGTTGTACCGTGCCCCGCCATCGTGATAGTCCCGTCCCTTCTTCAGACAGTCGCTGATCAGCAGCGAGGTAAAAGGCACCGGACAAAACTCAGCGTAAGCCTGCCTGGCAATGCCATCGTAGACGGTCTTGAGTTCGATGGCATGGGCCAATTGCTGACGGAAGGCCTCCATCAGTTGGTCGAAAGAGATGAATTCACGCGGGACTCCGGTACTGGGGCCCAACTGTGCGCCTGTCAGAGGGTCAACGCCATTGTTCAGAGCCAGTTCAACGCACTTGGGCATGCTGAGATACCCGCTAGAAGCCATGTTGTCCTTACCCTGGACGACGAGTTCAACACAGCCGTTAATTCCACCCAGGCGAGCGTCCTCCAGAGTTTTGCCCTTATGGAGCAGTGCCTGGACCTTCTCATCGTCGTTAAACACGGCTGGCAGACCAAAGCCCAGGCGTATCACTTCACAGGCTTTCATCAAAAAGCGATCGGGCGTTTTCTCCGAGATGAGCGCTGCGATCTGAGGCTGAGGTAACTTGAGCCAGCCCGTGACATCCAGACACAGGTAAGATAGCTCGTTAGTGGCATCCTGCCCCTCAACGGTCTGACCGGCCAGGTTCAGGTTCTGGAAGTCGTTGTAGGTTGTGCTGGCCTTGGCCGTTCCACCCTCTTTCACCACGGTGAGCTCGTTGAACTTGATCCACAAGCACGCCAACAACTCCCCTGCCTGCTCTCGGGTCAGCCGTCCCGCGTCTATGTCCGTCCGGTAATAGGGGTACATATACTGGTCGAACCGGCCGGGACCAATGGCGTAGGAGTTGGTCTCCAGGTTCAAAATGAGGTGTACAAACCAAAAGGACTGCAGCGCCTCGTGAAAGGTCCGAGCCGGATGGGCAGGCACCCAGCGGCAGATTTCAGCGATCTGTTCCAGTTCGGCGCGTCGCACTGGGTCGCTCTCCGCCGCGGCCAAACGTTCAGCCTCCTCGGCATATCGCTCAGCGAAGCGGATGGCCGCTTCGCAACATAAGGACATAGCCTGCAACAGATGGATCTTCCTCAGACATCCCCTGTCCTCATAGTTGATTTTCTTGAGTTCGTCCTCGACCTCGGCCTTCAGGCCCAGGAAGCCCTTCTTCAACACACGCTCATAATCTACCGTGATATGGCCGATGGTCCGGTTTAGATAATAGTGAAAAAAGAGCCCGGCATCGGTAGCCTGCTGTATCTCCGAGGGCAAGACTTCCATGATACGGTTATAAACCTGTCTGCCCCGCCAATAGTCGAACACCTCAGCGCGTAATGTCTCCTTGGTCTCATCGCTGAGATAGAAAGGCGCTTCGTCTCGCAGGGCAATGGTGTCGATCTCTTCTTCCACCCAGTCGGAGGCGACCTCGGGGTACAGCGGAGAGCCAAGGATGGCAGGCGTCTTGCACCCCACGATGGGCTCTCCATCGCGGATGAGCACGGTGACACCATCAAGAATATGCCACATCGCCTTGGCCCGTCGAATGGTGATAGGCTGGCCTTCTGTCTGGGCATAGGCTCCGGTGACCAGGACAGCACGTTCGGCGAAAACCTCGGGCCTGGCTGCGTAATACCTGTCCAGTAGCCCTTGCACGCGCGACGACAATTTCAGTTCTTCCATCGTTAGTTTCTCCCCGCGAATACGTCATTCCGAGAAGCGCATCTACCTTCCGGCCATTAATCCATCACGCATCCACCACTGAAAACAACATTCTCACCGATCATAAAACTCGCCGCCTCAGAGACCAGGAAAAGAACGGTCTGGCCGACCTCCTCCGGTTGTGCTCCTCTGCCCAGGGGGACGTGTTTCAACCCTTCTTCAAACCGCCCACCGGACATAGCGTGCTTAGTGGCTACCCACCCTGGAGAAATCGCATTTACGTTGACCCCATGGGGCGACATCTCCGCTGCCAGGCACTTGGTGAAGGTGACCACCGCCCCCTTCGACGCACAGTAGTGAGAGTTGCCGTACCCGGAACGCCCCGGCATGATACCAGGCTGCATGCCGTCCACAGAGGCGATATTCACGATCTTGCCACTGCGCTTGGCCATCATCGTCGGTATGACCGCCTGGCAGCAGTTGAAGACGCCCTTGATATTCACATCAAATACCCTGTCCCATTCCTCCTCCGCCATATCAACTACAAGCGCGGCAGGGTACACGCCGGCGACGTTAGCCAGAATGTCAATTGTACCAAAGCGTTCCAGGGCTGTCTCTGCCAGGCGCTGAGCGTCACTCCTGAGCGCCACGTCCATCGACACTGCGACGGCAGGTTGCCCCACCCCCTCGATTTCGCGGGCAGTGGCCTCCCCCCACTCGGGGACGATTTCCCCGATGACGATCCGGCAGCCCGCCTGGGCCAGGACGTGTGCAGTTGCTTTACCAATGCCTGCTCCCGCGCCGGTTACGATAGCAACTTTGTCGTGCAGGTCTATGCCCTTGAGAAGTGGCAGGTTAGCCACCTTATTTGACAGATTCATCTGGTTCACCTCCTGAGACTATGAGCACCCAACCCCTTCGGATGCGCAACCCATCCGACAAGTGCTGAGATCATCGCGGGCGCTGTCGAACGATCGCTCCCTACATTAGGCTCTCAATCCATGAAGATGCCACCGTTGACATCCAGAATCTCCCCGGTGATGTAGCCGGCGACATCGGAGACCAAGAACAGCACCGCTTCGGCCACGTCCTCTGGTGTACCCAATCTGCCAACAGGGATTTCCTCTACGGCCTGCCGCCATCTATCCGCTTTTTTGCGCAAGGTCTCAGTCCCGATCCACCCAGGGGACACGGCGTTGACGCGAATGCCGTAGGATGCCATCTCGCAAGCCAGTGTCCTGGTGAAACTGATAACCCCGGCCTTAGACGCTGCGTAGTGTGCATTGCCGGTAGTGCGGGTCTTGGCGTCCACCGAGGCGACGTTCACGATCACTCCCTGGCGTTGGACTATCATCCGCCTGACCGCAGCCTGAGAACATAGAAAGACTCCTTTGAGGTTAATGTCCATCACCAGGTCCCACTCTTCTTCCCTGATCTCGATGATAGGTGCGCTTGGATATATCCCGGCGTTGTTCACGAGGATATCCAACTTACCAAACGACTGAACTGCTCTCTCCGTCAGCGCCTCCGCGTCCTGCAGATTGGTGACATCCACCTTCAGAGCCACAGCCTGGCCTCCCCGGGCCTCGATTTCTTGCACTGTTTTCCGCGCTACCTCCAGATTGATGTCGCTGACAACAACGTCCGCGCCTTCACGCGCCAAGGTCAGGGAAATGGCGCGACCAATCCCCTGCCCTGCCCCGGTTACTGCAGCCGCTTTTTCTTTCAATCGCATCGCTGTCCCCCTGTCTGTCAAATCCTAAAGGAATGGGCAATCTGCTCAACATAGAGAACTTCAATACTCCTCAAATCATCTACTGGTTCTTCATCATACAGAACCTCGATAACATCGCTATTCTCTTTGTCTTCAAAGACGATGTTCCACTTTCCTTTGTGCTCGTTAAACATACAATCGGGAAAAAGCATATGGTGATGCCAGGGAATGCTTCTTTCGTTTAGTTCCTGGGCTCTCTGTAGGATAACTTGCATCCTTTCATTGCTAGAGTCTGTTGTCCCTTTGTCTCTGTCCAGTATTTTATCTCCATGTAGCATTTTTACAAGTTCTTGATCAACCTTTATGTACGGCTTGTCAGAATAAACTACGTATGTTTGACTATCGGTGCTGTTTTCGAGCACAAATGCATGTTTATCATCTCGCTCACTAAATATGCAATCAGGAGTGAGCATGTGAAAATGCCACCTCTTCCCTTGGGCTTGCCACAACCTGGCTTTCTCCTGAACCTCCTCGATTGTAACTTCTATCATTGATGCTACCCTCACTTTACGCACAAGGTCCACTAGGGCCTTTCTCCTGCTCAGTAGACCAGTGAACAAAAACTCCCCGCGTTGCGGCCTCCTGGAGGGCGCGAAAGACATCTACGAACCACGGACCGTCATCGCGCAGATAAACCCGAACAGACTGGCCTGGCCGGAGAATAATCTCTCGCTCCCCGTCCAGAGCCAGAAGCCTCTCTCCCCCATGGACGGTCACCGAGTCGCCAATGGTCAACTCGCGGATTTCCTCTACCCCGAGAGAGACCATAAGACCCGGCGCTAAAGGAACTGTCACACGGCATAGCGTTGGTTCGCCCAGCCAGAAACACGACCCCCGAGGTTCCGTGGGAGTTAGAGGCATCAAGAATCCGCCAAGGCTAGAGATGCCTATGGCACTGGGGTCGCCTCGAGTCAAAATCACTTGACGTAAACTGTTCGGCTCCCAGACCGCCCGGGTACCCACGGCGTTCCCCTCCACGACAGCCACGTCCACCAAGGCCATCTCCGGTTCCCTGCCATCCTGGAGGATTTCCAATCTCTTGCTGCGATGAGCCACTTGAGTCAATGCCTCGGGATGCCGAGCCACGAATCCTGCGGCAAGGCCAGCGACGGTGCCTTCCACCAGGTAGGGGATCACATTGTTGGTACCCGTAGATACAGGTAAGACTGGGACCTCACCACAGCCTTTGGCGACCGCCCGATTGGTGCCGTCCCCTCCCAGCACGACGATACACCCCACACCCAGCCTGCGCATCTGTTGTGCCGCGCACACCGAGTCTGCCGGACCGTTTTCTACAGGCATGTCGAGAAGACGTGCTCTTTCGCGCACGCTTGCCAATCCCACAGGCAATTTGGCCAGCGCCGTCTCGCTGATGCCGAAGGCATCCGGCATGAGATAGATTCGTTCGATCCCAATAGCATCAAGCCCAGCGAGGACTCGCTGGGCGATGTTTATTTTCTCCTGGGCGCCAAACACCGTACCTAAGGCTACCAACCGTCGAATGTCGGCCCCCGATGCCGGATTGGCAACGATGCCTACAGATGTTGGGGACGAGGTCACGGCGCTTTCTCGCCACGTCCACCCTTCAGGTACCCGCCGTAAGCCCTCATAATTTCGCTCTTGGCCTGCCAGCGACCCTGGCCGAAGGGACCTGCACGGAGTTGATCCAGGGCGCAGCGCGCATCTGCCTTACGCTGACCGGTTTCCTCAGAGACGTAGCCCAGCGCCTCTGCAGCAGCCAATCCCGCCAGCCGTCCCTCCTCCATGGCAGTGCTGGCCTCTTCGACGCCGGCAATGTCCCCGGCCACGTAGATGCCAGGCAATGTGGTTTCCATGTTCTCGTCGTGCAGAGGGATGTGCCCACCCAGGGAGGGAACGTAGGTAAACTGGCAGCCGGCCATCCAGGCCAGTTCGGACAGAGGAGAAAGCCCCACGGCCAGACAGATGGTATCCACTTCCAGCGTCTGCTCGGTGCCGGGTATAGGCCGCCAGTTCTCGTCAACGCGGGCGATGGTAGCCGAGTTAACACAATCAACGCCGTCGGCCCGCAGGATGGTGTGGGAAGTCAGAACAGGCACCCCAGCCCGGCGGATCTTGGAGGCATGCACGCCGTAACCCCCGATGCGAGGCAAACCCTCAATGACTGCAACCACCTCAGCGCCGGCCTGCAGCAGTTGGTAGGAAACGATGAGCCCCACGTTGCCAGCCCCGACCATCAACACCCGGCGGCCTGGCAAGACACGATGGATGTTGACCACAGTCTGAGCCGCGCCAGCGCCCATCACGCCAGGCAGCGTCCAACCGGGAAAAGCCAGAGCGTTCTCCGAAGCACCTGTGGCCAGGATCAGTTTTTGATAGTGCAGCAATTCACTGCGCCCGTTGCACTTCAGGGCCAGGTTATCGCCTTCGAAAATGCCCCAGCAGACAGTGTCCAGCAATACCTCAACGCTACGGGCCTCGCTCTCAGTCAGCAATTGCTCACCAATGTTAAAACCGCGCACCCCGGCGCGGTGAGCCTTGGAGCCAAAGAACTTGTGGAGTTGCTTGAAGAGCTGGCCGCCAGGACTCTGGTTCTCGTCCACGACCGTGACCTGTGCGCCTGCTTGTCTGGCTTCGATGGCTGCTGTCAGGCCAGCGGCCCCAGCGCCTACAACTGCGATCTCTGTTGTTCTTGTCACCTACTCCCCCTTCTCAGAAACCAGGTTTTTCGGAAAAACCTGGTTTCTGCTCTCAAGTCAACCCATGAACACGCCGGACCTGTTCAAGAATCTCGGGCGGCGCGCTTTTGAAGTACAGGGCTCTACTCTTATCCAATCCGATGCTCTCACGCAAACTGACGAGAGTCTCCGCCAATTTCAACCCGGCGGCGCTACAGTCTACCACAGGCACGCCAGTACCGGGTATCTCGTTGTAACCATGGAGCGTTAGTATGGGACCATAGTAGCCGCAGCCGACCACAATCACCTCCGCTCCATCCTCAATGCACTTACGTGCCACCCGCTCAAAGTTGGGAATCAGACGCCGGTGGGGGTCGGTGAGACTTTCCAGAAGCAGTTCCAGATCGGAGGGAGGATCAAGCGAGCGTACCGGGCGGGAGATAGCCCGGTCCTCCAACCCGTAAAGACGGAGGTCCATTTCGATGGTGGGTACAACTCCGGGGGCGACGGTGATGACGGCGAATTTGAAGCCCAGGGTGGTAGCCAGGAGCATGGTCGCCTCGCCGATCCCGACGACGGGGATGTCCACTGCTTCGCGCGCTTCCCAAAGAGGGTCGGCCCAGCATCCCAGAACCACGGCGTCAAACCCGTCGCGCTCAGCAGCGATGGCATTCTCCCCAACCGCGCGGTTGTTCAGCAACTCGGTATACAAAGTGCGCACGTAGTTGCCAGAGACCGACACGTGCCGCAGTACCACTTCCGTATCAGGATACGCCACTCTTGGAAAGTATTCGCGCAGTGCCTGCCACAGGGGGGCAAGCACCGGCGCACCCGACGTCGCCTCGTTCCATAGTATTTTCATCGTATGTTTCCTACTTGTCTCCCAATCTATCTGTTCTCAGCCCATCAACCGTCTGGCTGCCTCGACGATGTCCTCGACCTTGGGCATTATGAACTCCTCCAACGGCGGGCTGAACGGCACCGGCACGTTGGCTGCCGTTACGCGCGCGATAGGGGCGTCCAGGTAGTCGAAAGCCTCTTCTATCACCCGAAATGCTATCTCTCCATTAACCCCGGCCCGCCCACACTCCTCAGAAGCGATAATCAGCCGATTCGTTTTCTTCACTGAATCAACGATTGTGTCCACGTCCAACGGCACCAGCGTGCGCGGGTCCACCACCTCCGCCTCGATCCCTTCCGCAGCCAGGATCTCCGCCGCTTCGAGGGCCTTGCGAACCATCAGTTGGTATGCTACAATCGTCACGTCGTCGCCTTCGCGCTTCACATCCGCCACGCCGAAGGGAATGGTGTACTCTTCCTCTGGCACCGGCCCCTTGGCCTGGTAGTACAACAGAGCGTGCTCAAAGAACACCACTGGGTCATCTGCCCTGATGGCAGTCTTGAGCAGTCCCTTGGCGTCATACGGAGTAGACGGGATGACTACCTTGAGCCCTGGCGTGTGCACGATCCACGCCTCGTTCCGGCCCGAATGTTGGGCCGCGCCGGCGCGTCCCAGGCTGTTGCAGGTGCGTATCACGACCGGCGTCGTGATCTGGCCTCCGTTCATGTAACGAATCGCACCCACCTGGTTTGACAGTTCTTCCATACAACATCCGAGAAACGTGGAAAACATGATCTCGGCCACCGGCCTCACACCGACCATAGAGGCCCCCAACGAAAGCCCGACGATAGCGTCCTCCGAGATCGGCGTATCCTTGACACGCGCCGGCCCGAACTCATCCAGCAGTCCCTTGGTTATCCCGAAATTGCCGCCTATCGCGGCGATATCCTCACCCAGCGTGACCACCATTGGATCACGCATCATCTCTTCCCGCAACCCCTCATTAATCGCTTCGGCGAAAGTGATCTCACGCATCACGCTACCTCCTCAACAAATAGATCGTCCAGCGCCTCTTCAGGTGCTGGGTATGGGCTTTCATCTGCAAACTTAAGAGCAGCCTCCACCTCTGCCTCGACCCCATCTTCAATATCCTTCAACCAGGTTTTTTCCACAACCTCGTTATCCAAAAGCCAGGAACGATAACGCGCCAGCGGGTCGTTTTTCTTCGCCTTCTCGATAGCCTCCTTAGGACGGTAGGTCTGTGGGTCACCCTCTTCGTGGCCCCGCATACGCGGTGCGTAACAAACCAGCAGCGTCGGCCCCTCACCGCGCCGCGCCCGTGCAACCGCAGCCTCAGCCGCCTCGTGGACGGCTAACACATCGTATCCATCTACACCCACTCCCGGGATCCCATACGCCCTGGCTCGCTCGCTCAGGTCCGTCAGATTGATGGCATCCCTCGTGGAGAAAGAAATGCCCCACCCATTGGCTTCCAACACGTAGACAATGGGAAGCGACCATATCGCTCCCATGTTGACTGCCTCGTGGAAAGACCCACGGTTCGACGCGCCGTCGCCGAAGAAACAAGCCACTACCCGGCCATCCTTCTTATACTGACTGCCCCACGCGGCCCCGGTTGCCAGACCGATGCCGCCCGCGACAATGCCATTGCAGCCCAAAAGACCACAGCCAAAGTCACTGATGTGCATTGACCCACCCTTACCCTTGTTGTAACCCGTGGCCTTGCCGTACAGTTCAGCAAACATCCGATCCATCCGCATTCCCTTGGCCAAGCAATGGCCGTGGCCGCGATGTGTGCCTGTGATATAGTCCGTCGGTTCCAAGGCCCCACACACACCCACAGCGATGGCCTCCTCCCCGATGTAGGAATGAATAAATCCTGGAATCTTGCCCTGCGAAAAGACGTCTATCGCCGTCTCCTCAAAACGCCGGATACGCAGCATAGTCTCGTAAAGTCCGGCGTGCTTTTCCTTGTCTAATATCATCTTGTACCTCCGTGGATTTCTGGAATGGCCTCTGTGCAACCGTGGGTTATCGTTAAGACAGCCGCGTCAACACAAACCTCACATCAGCATCTGGTGCGGATCCTCCAGGTAGCGCACCAGGTCTTGCAAGAAACGGGCAGCAGTGGCTCCGTCAGCCACGCGATGGTCAACCGAGAGGGTCAACCACATCGTCGTTCGCACCTGCAAGGTGTCGTCCACTACCAGCGGCCGTTTAGCAATCCTACCTGCGGCCAGAATGGCTGCCTGAGGCGGGTTGATGATGGCATTAAAGACGTCAATGCCAAACATGCCCAGATTGGAGACTGTGAACGTACCACCACTGACGTCGTCAGGGGTCAGCCGATTATTCCTGGCTCTTTCTACTACTTCTGCGCGCCAACGGGCTATCCCTACCAGGGAAAGCAGGTCAACCTCGCGGAATACTGGAACGGTCAGGCCGCGAGGGGTGTCCACGGCCAGACCAACGTTGATCTCCTGGTACCTCTTGAGTCGACCTTCCTCGAACGCAGCGTTCAGAGAGGGATGCTCCGTCAACGCCCGGGCCACGGCACGAACCAGGATATCGCTGAACGACAGACGGACGCCCGTTCTCGCCTTCACAGCGGGCAACAATGTTTCCCGCATAACAACCGCCTGACTCATGTCCACCTGCACGCTCAAATAGAAGTGAGGCGCTGTGCGGAAACTGAGGGACATCCGCTCGGCAGTAATACGCTGGATAGAGGTCAGTTCTATCTGCTCGGCAGGCGGGCCCGCTGCAGACGAGGGAGAGAGTTTTGCCTGCGATGCCCGTTTAACGTCTTCAAGCATCACACGGCCACCAGGACCAGTGCCCTCCACTTTGCCCAGGTCAACGCCCAACGCGGCTGCCAGATTGCGGGCAGCAGGAGTGACGCGCACAGGGCCTTTCTTTTCAGCCTGAGTCCGGGCTTCCACGTAGGCCAGAATGTCTTTTTTGACGATGCGCCCCTGCGGCCCGCTCCCTTCGACTTCGGCCAGGTCAACGCAGTGTTCTCGAGCCAGCCGCCTGGCGGAAGGAGAGACCTTGACCCGGACGCGGCGTTCCCCCGCCCTCTGCCTCTCTCGCTCCGTGGGAGATGTCTCGGCATCCGGCTCGCCGGCCGCCTGGCCCTGGACAGATCCTACCAGGTCAAGTTCCAGCTTCGGAGGTTCCTCACCCGGTTCCAGAATGTAGCCGATGGTAGCAGTAACAGGCACGGTCGTGCCCACCGGCGCCAGATCAGGGCCCAATACTCCCGTTCCGGGTGATTCCACCTCGACTGTAGCCTTCTCTGATTCGATGACCAGCAGAGGCTCACCTTTGTTGACCAGGTCACCCGGCTTCTTGAGCCACTCAAGGATGGTGCCCTGAGTCACAATGAAACTCAACTTGGGCATCAAAATCCTTATCGCCATCTGTCGTCTGTGCTCCTGTGAGACCCCCGCGAAGGCTCATCGAAAACTGCCCCGTTGCCAGTGCTACTCGCAACCTTCGCAAGGGTGGCTTATGCTTATACAGATCACTTTGCGGGATTAGAGAATGAGTACTCGTGGGAAATGAGCCTGTGGGGGGCTATACGCCCCCCACAAGCCCTGGAACGACTACCAACTACTTATGGCACGTAGCTGATGAACTCGCCGTTCTTGACAGTCAACAACACCTGGGTCTTCGCGGCCACGTCGCCGGTCTCGCCGAACTTGGTCAGACCGGTGGGCCCCTCGAACTCGATGGTGTGCAGCACTTCGTGCAGGTTCTCTTTGGTGGCTCCCGCCTCGATGGCCAACTTCAGGATGTAGGGCACCTCATAGTTGAAGGCCTCGATCTCGACGGGACGCTCGCCGAACTCCTCCAACCACTTCTCGTTGAAGGCTTTGGGCATCGGCATCGGGCTGAAGGGGTCGTAGTAGGCCACCACGAACGCTCCCTCACCCGCATCCCCAGCCAACTCGATGAACTCGGTGTGCTGGCAACCAGCGGCGGCGAGGACGGGTATGTCGCCCAACCCGGCCGCCACCCGCTGCTTGGTGATTATCCCACCCTCGGCGTAGTCGGTCAGGAGCAGCAATGCGTCTGGCTTGGCCTCAGCGATCTTCGTCAACTGCGCACTGAAGTCCTTGTCCACACCGGGGACATAGGTCTCCACGGCCACCACCTCACCCCCCAGTTCAGACACCGCGGGCACGGTGGCATCGAGCAACCCCTGGCCGTAGTCGTGGCTGGCGTACATGATGGCCAGTCGCTTCTTGCCCAGCGTATTGATGGCGTGTCCGGCCAACTCCGGCCCTTGGTTGCCGTCGTGGCTGATGGTGCGGAAGACGTGTGTCCACCCCTGCTCGCAGACGGCCGGGTTGGTGGAACTGGCTGTGACCAACGTCAACCCTGCCTCCTCGTAGATCGGCCCTCCAGCCAGCGTGCAACTGCTGCACACGTGGCCGATGACAGCAAAGATCTCCGGATCGGCTACCATCTTCTGGGCACACATGCTGCCCTCGTAGGGATCGCACTTATCGTCGCAGATCACGAGCTCCACCGGCCGGCCGTTGATGCCTCCGGCTGCGTTGATCTCCGCCACGGCAAAACTGGCCCCCGCCTCCTGGGTGCGACCGTAGTCAGCCGCATCCCCCGTCATCGGCCCCACCAACCCGAACTTGATCGGCTCGCCCTCGGGCGGCGCAGCCTCGGTGGGCGGCGCGGCTGTCGGGGTGGCTGCCGGCTGACAGGACACGACCGTGATGACAGAAACTATGACGAGCAACAGGCTAAGCCCATTAACAACTCTTCTTAATCTGAGCATTTCTTTTTCCTCCTTCTAGTTGATCTTCAATAGCAAACGTCCATGGCCTATGAAACTCTTTCGCCCAAGCATCACCTCCCCTTCTTTCAATGGACCGCTCCGACGGAGCGCGTGGGGGACTCGGCCGCGAGCCTGGAGCCCCCTATTCCTCCCCCAGGTAAGCCTTGCGTACTTCATCGTTGTTGCGGAGTTCCTCTGCTGCCCCGTACAGGACAATATTGCCGGTCTCCAGCACATAACCTCGATCGGCGACGGCCAGAGCCTTGCGGGCGTTCTGCTCGACCAGAAGAATGGTCGTCCCCTCGGCGTGGATCTCCTTGATGATCTCGAATACTTTTTTGACCAGAGTGGGCATCAATCCCAGAGAGGGCTCGTCTAGCATCATCAGTCTCGGTCGAGACATCAAAGCCCGGGCGATGGTCAGCATCTGTTGTTCCCCACCACTCAGGGTCCCCGCCAATTGGTGCTTCCGTTCCCCCAGGATGGGAAACCGGCTCATCATCGCCTCGATGTCTTGCTGTATGGCTTTCTGATCGTTTCTGACATACGCTCCCATCTCCAGATTCTCCAACACGCTGGAGCGGGGAAAAACCCGCCGTCCCTCTGGAGCCTGAGAGATGCCCAACCTCACTATATCTTCGCTGGGCAACTCCTCGATGGGTTGGCCGCGAAACTCGATCGAGCCTGAACTGGGGCGAACCAGTCCCGATATGGTTTTTAGGAGAGTGCTCTTGCCGGCCCCGTTGTTACCGATCAGAGTCACAATCTCGCCCTCTTCTACGTTCAGAGAGACCCCTTTCAGAGCCTGGACGTGGCCGTAATGGGTATGGAGATCTTTTATGTTCAACACTGTTATTCTTCCTCCTCCCCCAGATATGCCTTGATAACCTCCTCGTTATGCTGAATTTCCCGTGGAGGGCCTTCGGCTATCTTGCGGCCAGCATCCAGAGCCACGATCCACTCAGCAGTGCCCATCATCACCTTCATGTTGTGCTCTATGAGTAGAATCGTCACTCCCATCTGCTGGATCTTCTGGATGAGATCCATGATATACCTGGCTTCACTGTCGTTCATCCCCGCTGTGGGCTCATCCAGTAATAGCACGTCGGGTTGACTGGCCAGGGCTCTGGCCAGTTCCACTCGCCTTTGCTCACCGTAGGCCAGATTGGCCGCAAACTCGCCGGCTCTATCTTCCAGACCCACAAAGTGGAGCAGTTCCTCTGCTCCTTTTCTGGCCCTTGTCTCTGCCTCGTCTTTGGCTTGACTACGGAAGAGCACGCGCCACAGAGGAATGCCCATGTGGCAATGTGCTCCGACCAGGACGTTATCCAACACGGGCATATTACCAAACAACCTGATATTCTGAAATGTTCTGGCGATGCCCTGCCTGGTGACCCGGTGGGCAGGCCAACCGGTGATGTCCTGACCTTTGAAGGTAAAAGTGCCGCCCGTGGGCCGGTAGATTCCAGTCAGGACATTAAAGAAGGTTGTCTTGCCAGAACCATTGGGGCCTATGATGCCCAATATCCGCCCTTCCTCAGCGGTCAGGCTCAAATCAGCCACTGCCTGCACCCCTCCGAAATGCATTGAAACCCCGTTAGCTTTCAACAGTTTCATCTGACGCAACTCCTGTGTTGGCGGACGCACCCAGCGCCTCGCCGGCTGAGGCCTTGCCGGAAAGGCGGGCGAACCACTGCTGCAAGCGCCCCCGGGTAACCCCCGCGGCGGCGGAGACGCCCAATATCCCCTGCGGTCGCCAGATCATCAGGCCGACCATCAAGACTCCACTGAGGAGCATCCGATACGGATAAATAGACTGGAATATCTGGGGCAGGCTCACCAGTATGGCCGCGCCCAGGACGGAACCCGGCAGACTGCCCAATCCACCCAGGATGGCCATCTGCATGTGTAGGATGGATTCATCAATGCTGAAGGTCATGGGGCCCACGAAGAGCAAGAAGTGAGCCAACATGCTGCCGGCTATCCCAGCCCAGAAGGTGCCAAAAGCAAAGGCCAGGACTTTGTAGTAGGCCAGGTTAACGCCCATCGCTGCCGCGGCAGTTTCGTCCTCTCGAATGGCACTGAGGGCACGGCCAATGTAGGATTTTGTCAGGCGATGCATACATAAATAACACAAAACTGCCAGGGACAAGTAAAGGTAGTAGTATTCGGTGCTAGTATTAAAGACAAAGGAACCTATTTTGGGAGGAGGGACGCCAGGCAGCCCCATAGGCCCTCGAGTAAGCGCCATCCAGCGCAGAGCGACTACCTGAAAGATCGTGCCGAAGCCAATGGTCATCAGGGTCAGGTAGTCGCTTCCCACCCGTAAGCAAGGGAATCCCAGCAGGATGCCAAAGATACCAGCCAGCACGCCAGCGGCCAGAAGGGCCAGGGGCCAGGGGACGCCCAATCGCATGACGAGAAGCGCTGAGGTATAGGCGCCAATGCCATAAAAAGCAGCCTGCCCCAGGGTCAACAGACCAGCATAACCTGTGATCAGGTTCTGGGACAGAGCCAGAGGGATGTCAATGATGACAGCAATGACAACCCGGAACACATACTCATTGGGCATGAACCCGGGAAGCACAAGCAAGGCCACCAACCCAACACCATAAAGCAGTAGCCTGCTTTGATTTCCACCGATGATGTTCGACACTCGATTAACCATGGCTCATTACACCTTCTCTGCTATATGGCGGCCGAATATGCCCGTCGGCTTCACGACCAACATGACCATAATCAGCCCATAAGCGATTGCGTCGCGGTAGGCGGATGACACGAAGCCTGAAATTAGCGCCTGCCCCACGCCCAGCAACAGTCCTCCGATCAGAGCTCCCTCCAGGCTACCGATGCCGCCGATGATGCACGCTATCCAGGCCATCATCGTTCCCAGGAAACCCATACCGATCCAGACGGCGTAATACATAGAGAAGAGAACGCCGCCCACCACACCCAGTGCGCCCCCCATGAAATAGACCAACTGGATGATCTTGTTCACTGAGATGCCCATAAGCTGGGCAGCGGGGATGTCCTGGGCCATGCAGTGAATAGCCTTGCCCATTTTTGTCTTTTTGGTCAGCAGGATGAGTAGCCCCATCAACGAGATAGCCAGGCCAAAGATGACTATCTGTAAGATGCTGAGGCGGAAGGGGCCGAGCATGATTACACTGTCCGGTAACACTTCCGGGAAAGGGAACGTTTCAGTGCCCCATATCAGTTGGGCCAGGTTCCTCATAATCAAGGCCACCCCCACCGCGCTGAGCATGGGTACCACCCGGGGGGCATTGCGGACCGGCCGGTAAGCCAGCCGTTCCGCGATGAGGGCCACTAATCCACCGGCGAGGCAGCCCAACAGCAGGGCCAGGAGAAAGGGAACTCTCTGCCAGAGCAGTGCCAGCACCACGAAAGTCCCCACCATATAGACATCCCCGTGGGCGAAGTTGATCAACTCCAGGATGCCATATACCATGTTGTACCCCACGGCGACCAAAGCGTAGATGCTCCCCGCCGCCAGGCCGTTCAACAATTGTTTTACCAGGTATTCCATTTTTCCTCCTTGTGAATGGACTTTCGAAAGCCGGCGTCAAGCGGCGTCCACGTGCTGATGAGCAAAATGCGTAGATTTTTCCACGACACCCCTCTCGAACCGATCGAACCGGAAGGATTCTACGGGCAGGGAGGTCTTGCCTTCTACGATCAACTCACACATCAACTGACCGATGATGGGCGTGAGCGCAAAACCATGGCCCGAAAACCCACAGGCCAGGATCAACCCTTCCACTTGCTCTACACGGCCGAATATGAAATTATCGTCAGGGGTGAAATCAATGATGCCGACCCACGTGCGGATGACGTTGAGCCCGCGAAAAGCAGGGACGATTTTGAGGATATTCGTGGTCGTCCGGACCATCTCGCCATAGTCCGTGGCCTTGCTGTAGCCGCTGATTCCGCCGGGCGCATTCGTGTTTCCAATATACACGTGACCACGCGCCGGCTGACGGCACACGGCGATGCTGCTGATCACGAGAAACGGGGGCAAGATGGGGGGCATCGGCTCGGTGAGGATGAACTGGTTGGGACAGGGAATAACTGGGATATCTATGCCGGCCATGCGTCCAACTCGGTCTGACCACGGGCCAGCCGCGTTGATTACCACGTCCGCCGTTATCTCGCCCTGGTTGGTAACTACGCTCCGAACACGGCCTCCCTCAAGCCGCAGGTCAACGACCTCTGTGCCAAAGAGAAACCGGGCTCCATACTCCCGCGCGCGGTCAAAATACCCGCTTGCTACGAGGAGAGGGTTGGCTATCACATCGGTCGGGCAATACAGAGCGCCAACGACAAAGTCGGATATTGCTGGCGCCATCTTCCTGACCTCGTCCCCGTCCAGGATAAACTCTTGGATACCATAGGGTGCATCGCGCTCTACCAGCCCTCGCTGCAATTCCAGATCTTGCTCACTCAGCGCCACCCATAAGTAGCCATCCTCCTCCAGTTCTATGGAGCAGCCAAGCTCTTCCTCCAGCCCGTGCCACCGTTGCATAGCCGCGACTATGAGAGGCATCTCGTTGATGTCACGCCCAATCTGACGGATGCCACCTGGATTACGACCGGACTGTTCCTGTGTCAGGAATCCTCTTTCCACAACGAGAACGTCAACCCCCGCCTTCGCCAGTTCATAGGCGGACGATAACCCACTTACTCCCGCACCTACGATGACCACGTCGGCTTGCAGAGATTTCATTTCTCTTCCCTCTCTTCCAGAATATCCAGAGGGATTGGCCTCAGCGGGGGACGCCGCGTGTCAGGCATTACCTGACCAAGGTCCTGATTTGTCTCCTCCGCAATCAGCCTGGCCACCAGGCGGCCGCAGGTCTGTCCCTGGCACAAGCCCATACCGGCCCTGGTCTTTCGCTTGACCCAGATGACGGAGTCACACCCCTCGGCAATGGCCTTCGATATCTCTTCCTCGGTGATTTCCTCACAGCGACAGATGATCACATCTTTCTCAGCGATGGTTTGCCTCCTTATCTCCTGTCCCCCCCCTCCTCATACCACTCACTCATCGCCCCGGTCATACGCGAGCCGGACAAATGGCTTATCCAGGGCAGGACGAGGGCGCTCGATCCCCCGTACCTGGTGCGCGAAGGCTTTAGGAATGGCAATCGTGACGACTGCTGTGCAGTCAAAGGAGCGTGGGGTTTGAACCTTGACCACTCTGCCCTGACACATTACCTCTCCAGCCCTGTCGGCAGCGTTGACCAGGCTGCCGACTTCGGGCAAAGGGAGATACTCGAAGGGAAAGCCCACCAGGGATTCCTCGTCCGAATAATGCAAGTGAACCAGAAAAATCGCCTGACCTGGGCAACTCGCGACACAGAGACCACAGCCTGTACACTTATCAGCGTCAAAACAAGGAAGGTTAGTGATAGGCTCTCCGACGACAATGGCTCCCTGGCGGCAGGCCGTCTCACAGGGATCGCACGGGATCTCCTGCACGCACTCAAGCACCGCGATCGGCCCCTTCTCAAAGTCCTCCGGGTTGGGATATCCCGGGGAATTCTGTAACTCCTCTTCCGAGGGAATGCCAGTCAATGCTACACCTTTGCTCATACCTTCGTCTTCTCCCATGTTCCCAGTCCCGCCTGAGTCTGCACCTTCATCCCATCAACGGCTGGCGTGATGCATGTTCGGACGTTTGGTCTCCCATCCACCGTCATCACACAGTCAGTGCAACGGCCGATCGCACAGAAGACCCCTCGTGGCTCGCCCTTCTTCACCGTGTAACGAAACACCTTGTACCCTGCGGCAAGCAGGGCCGCAGCAATGGGCTCTCCTTCGAAAGCCGGAATGGGTTGACCATCTACTTCAATGGTGATCTTTCTGCCAAGTTTCGCCTCGCCCAGGATTGGATGATCCCAAACACGCATTTCTGCTACACTCCTAAAGGGTCAAAACAGAGGCACTCTCGGGTGCATCCTCTCTTGAGACATCATCGTCCAGAACAGCCACATGGTCATCTTTACCTTGACCCTGGTCATTTTCCAGGTCTCGGTGTCGCCTGAGAGTGTCCTCACGCAGTTGATTCAAGGTCGCTTTGATCTCTCTCAGTTCTTCCTCGTGCAGGGTACAATACGCTTCAAACCTTTGTTCTAACTCTAGCAGGCGAAGCGCGATGTCATTCACTGCTTTCGCGTTCATTTAGTGGCTATCTCCATGCTTGAGTCCGCGTCCGAGCAAGACGTTACTTCTTTGGGGG
>JAUWNP010000014.1 GCA_030612585.1 Anaerolineae bacterium | reverse complement strand
CGGGCCTCTCCGCTGCGGCTGCCGCCGGGGAGATAGACCTCACGCTGGACATGCAGGCTCCTGTGCACATCACAGCCGATTTGACCTACGTGGTCAGAATTGGCTACTTTAACTATGGTACAGAAATGGCGCCGGATGCCTGGGTGACGGCCACGTTGCCCGTGGGGACACAGTTCGTCACTGCCACGAATCGCTGGGGGGCGCCACTCCCGCCGGACGTGACCAATGGCAACGAGTTGAGCTGGTACTTTGTCAGCCCGCTCTGTGAGTGGCCAGCCGATGCGTGCTGCGGCCACGTCCTGCTCACCCTGCAGCCGGACGAGACATTGCCAGAGGGGGAACTGCTGACTACCACGGCGACTATCGCCACGACCGGTGTAGAATCCGATACGACGAACAATACGATGAGTGTGACCAGCGAGGTGTGCGCCATGGCCGGCTCAACCAAGCAGGTCCAGGCACGGCACGTGATACCAGGCGACGTGCTCACCTACACGATCACAATCAACCTGGCGAACCAGTTCGGCGGGGGAATGAACGGGCGCTGGGTCACCCTGACAGACACATTGCCCTTCAGCCACCAGGTGTGTTTCCTGGGCTGGAGCGGCGCGCTGACCGGCACGCAGATTGACGGCCACATGCTGCGCTGGCAGGGTCAGGTGTACGCCGGGCAGCCGCTGACACTCCAATATCGGTTGGGGGTAGAGGGTGTGGTCACACCTGGCACGGTCATCACCAACGTAGCTATGCTTGGTTGGACGGGGCATTACATGCAACTCGGGCCGGTCACCACAGTGGTCACCCTGCCCCACGGCACGATGGCGCTGGGGCCAAACCAGGGCGGCCAGTTGCACCACCAATACGGCGTCACGCTCACCGTCCCGCCCGGCGCTGTAACCGACACGACGCGCTTCCAGTTCAGGCCGCTCTTCACAGACACACGACCCATCGGCCCACCCGGTGGCCTGCTGTTCGCACATCGCGCCTTCGAGATGACCGCCTCCCGCTTCGGCGAACCCGTGGGCCAATTCAACCGGCCGCTCACGATCACCATGAACTATACGGATACGGACGTGACCGGACTGAGGCGCGAGACGTTGCGTCTGTGGACACGTTCTGGTCCAGAAGGACCATGGGCCGTGCTGGGCGAACCGGTCCGCACGATGTCCGGAGCGCTCACCTTCACGACGACGCATTTCACCCAGTTCGCGCTGTTTGGCGAGGCCAAATACCGCATATACTTGCCGCTGATCGTCCGCCGATGATGCACAGTGCTTGCCCAAGCGGCGCACTGCAATGAGTGCGCCGCTTGGGCGTTCTATACTGACCAGCCAACGAGGAGACAGAGCATGAACAAAAGCAAGGCTCACATTCTGGTGGTAGATGACGAACCTGGACATGTCTGGGCTATGCAGGTCAATCTGGAGGCCAGGGGCTATGCAGTGCTCGTGGCGAGGGACGGGCAGACGGCAGTAGAGCTTGCCGCCAGGGAGGAGACAGACCTCATCGTTTTGGATATCAAGATGCCTGGCCTGGATGGCTACGAGGTCTGCCAGCGCATCCGCGAGTTCTCAACGGTGCCGATTATCATGCTCATCGCCCCGACGGAGAACGCCTACAAGGTAATAAGGGGCCTGTATGCAGGTGCCGACCATTGTATGACCAAGCCTTTTAGTTTCGCCGAACTCCTGGCCAGGATGCGGGCTGTGTTACGCCGCGCCGGACTCTCAAGGCAGAGGGGTCTCCAGCCCACGTCTCAGCCGGAGATCTCCAGAGTGTTTTTGCCCAACGGTGGTCTCCGGAGCGTTCTCGCCCGGCGAGGAGTGCCTCTTGTTGATTGAGAGTGCACGTCACCTCTACAGGGCATAGATCACCGACTATGGGCGCCAGCCATGCTGGCGCCCATAATTACTCGAGAGTCACGGTGTGGACGTCGTTGCTAGTTATCGGCAGGTTGCTGTCTCGTCTGGGCTAGTAGCACCAAAAGCGATGAGTGATGGCCGTCCGGCGCTGTCTATCTCAGACAGCGCCGGATTTGGGTCACGTTACTGGCCCGGGCCAGTGCCTCCCTTGCCTGGACATACCTGGGACCAACCAGGCGGATCCTCGCTGGTGGCGCCTGCCTGAGCCCAACCTGGCGGCTCACCGTCGCCGGTGCTGTTGCCGTTCGAGCCACCCCCGTGATAGGCGAAGACCGGCACAACAACGGCCAGCAACACCAACAACACGAGCATTAGAATAAGCAGTTTCTTCATCTCATTTCACCTCCTTTCCTCTGGTTTATTCTCTACTATGAGAGTAACTGCTCAGGAGAGAGTAAGGTTAGAGGATGATTCTCAAGACGAAAGTGACTTCAATAGGCGAAATTCATATCACCAAGAAGGCTATTCGTAACCTTCGCAAGGGTGGCCGAGCAGTTACCTATGAGAGACCGACCTTGCGTCGGCATCTTTTGTCTTGATATGTTGCAGAGAGTATGGACGCCAGCACAACTGGCGCCCATACTCCCGTCGTACTATTCTTGTTCTGGTGCGACGTTACTAGGGAAAGCGGGAGACATGATCCGGCGGAAAAAGATGTCGCTGCTATCTTCCGCGTCTTGCAGCCAGGTGGCGTAAAAGCGGGAGCCGTCGGGCGTCATGCGCAACTGCGCTTCGCCCTGCTCGGCTTCGCCCTTGGCCAGGAAATCCCAGCGGTACACGGTCTCTCCGGCCCAGTTGCCGCTGCTGTCGGGGTTCACATCCCACGCCACCTCCACGTAGCTCTCGCCTCTGTCCTGGCTAAAACTGTAGTAGAGATCCAGCGGCGCCGGATACTCTTGTTCTTCGTCACTGTCGCCGTGGACGATGGGCGGGTTGGTGGACGTGCCATAACTCACGTAGAACACGTTCCGGTTCTGCAGATCCTCGTCGCGGCCGGTCCACACGCCATTCACCTTGATGGTCCCCGGGGCCCCGACGATGCGCGGCTCGATCACGCCCTCTTTGCTGTTCGGTAGTTGAGAGACATTGCGCGCCTCCTCGAATTCACCCGCGGGATAGAAAGTGCAAACATCTTCTTTCACGATGTTGCCGTCAACGTCCCGAACTAGTTCGCCATCCTCATTCACGGTTTTGAAGACCTGGCAGTGTGTCACCCCATCGCCAGCGGGGTCTGTCGTCCAGGTCTGCCCGCCGTCGAAGGAACGACGGATGTAAAAGTCGTACTTGTCGTTGCCGTTGCGGGCCGCCGCCCAGTTGGGCGTGTAGGAGTAGCCCATCACGATGAAGTCACCGCGGATGGCACCCTGGTGGGCGCGCGCCTCTTCGTAGGGATTGACCCACGACGCGTTGGCCAGGATCTCCGGCGTCTGCTCCCATGTCAGCACTTTGACGGCCCCCCATGGATCTTCACTGATGGGGTCGCCCATTGAAGGAGTTGTCACGGTGGGATTGACGGTGCTCATGTTCTGGGTGCCGTCCACGCAGACGGTTAGGCCGTTGTCGGCAACCTCCCACGCGTCGCACACAAAGTTTGTAAAGGCATAGGGGTTCCCCGGCGTATCGGCGACCACGCGGCGCAGCATGATGTCCGATGGACGGCCCATGCCCTCCTGCCCTTCCTTGTACAGGACGATCATGACCGTGTCCGAGTCCCCCATCGCGCTCCTGCCCTGGATGATGAAGCGCGGCCGGCGCGCGTTCTCGTACGCCAGTTGCGGCTGGTCCAGGTAGTCAAGGATAGGATCACCATAGACCACATTGCCGTCGTCATCCAAACTGACCTCTGTCTGGTACATCAGGTTCCCATCTGCATCCCTCTCGGGCAGGTTGATGATGTTCCCCGCGCTGACCAGGTCCGGGTTCTGGAAATCAAAACTGTGGTAGATGGCGTTCTTGCCCGTTTCGGGCAAGGGCGCATCGCCGTAGGGGCCGCCGCTGATATCGTGGTCCGGCGGGCCGATGCCGGCCCCCTTGGTCTCCTCGTAAGCCAGGATCGCCCAAGCGCTCTTGGTGCCGTCCGGCTTGGTGTAGGTCTGCAGGAAGACGTTCGCGCGCGAAGCGCCGGTGTTGCCGTCCAGCAGCCTGCCGTCCTCGGTGATGCAGACACTCTTCTCTTCATCCTGATAGTTGGTGAAATCGTAAAAGCCCTCGCACAACCCCTCGATCTCGTAGGCATAGGCGTGCGTGCCATCGGCATCCTCTGCCGTTGCGTCAGGGTTCGTTATCGGGGTCCAGTTGCCAGCCTCATCTTCCACGGGATAGCCGTCCCCACCCAGTTCGACCAGCAGGTTGTCGGTGTTGACATTGTCATTGTCCGATAGCCGCACCGGCAGAGACATGGGAACCAGGGCCTTGGGGCGTCCGACAAATTCTTCATCTTCTGGAACATAGTGTTGGGGATCCCCGCCAGCCACAAAGTTCTCATCAACCGTGCGGAAATCCGCCATAGTGATGTAACTGTACCAGATGTCGGTCTTGTGGTTGGTGGTCGCGCCACCCCAACCCGGCCCGGGTCCGGCGGCAGCGCCAGGGCGCAAGCCCTCCGGGTCTTCCTGCCAGGCGATGGCGAAACCAGCGCCGTCGGAGCCACCCATAAAGACCTGGTTGGCGTCGCGCCGGCCAGAGGTCAGTCGCTCGGGCTTGAACCACTGGATGTCGCCGACTGATTTATCCGCCCAGAAACCACCGCTGTTGATCATGCCCTGGGTGACGATCGTCCCGCGGGCAACCCACACACAACTGTAGGGGACCTCGCCCACCTCGGGGAAGCCCTGGTCGGTATAGTCCACGGACCGCTGTGGGCCGCCGATGCCCCAGATGTCCTCGGCATAGTATTCGTCGTCGTACGGATAGTCAGGCTCGCAGACCTCGTTATCCCCGTCGCCATGGCATGTGATCCGGCAGTCGCCGTTCTCGTCGGGGCCCTCGATCTCTTCGGTGTCCGGGTCGTCGCAGGTGGTGATCGCGTAGGCCGGCTTGCCGCCGTTACAGAACTTGCTCGTCCAGGCGACCAGGATATTGTTCCCCTTGACCTGGAAGACCGGTTTCTTGGCCTGGCCAAAGTACTCCTCGCCATTTGCCAGCGTAAAGGAAGACCGGTCCGCCGCGCGCGACAGGTTCTTGCGCTTGAAGGTGTTGCCGTCGTCGCGTGAGATGGCTGCAAAGATGTCCTCGTTGCCGGTCTCCTCGACACCGTCGGTATAGACCACGACGATGGGCTTGGCTTGGGCCTCCACTCGGATCAGGTCGCCATCCTCATCATAGTACGGGACGCCAGACTGTTCGCCCCCGCCGTCATCCGTATACGTGGCGGGGTCATTGTTGGCTCTGAGTGCCGGGAACCACATACCCATGATATTGAGTTTCGACTTGGAACTGGTCAGGTCCGGCGTTCGGGAGATGTCCTTGCGGAACATGTCTGTGTTCAGTGAGCGGTCCAGGTTGGCCTGGGCCTCATCGGCCGAGACCGCGACCAGGGTGACGCCTTCAACCCCTGCACACTGGTTGATGGTTCCCTGGATCACGGATTCGGTCTGGCCGTCATCGGCAAAGTCGACACCTGTCAAACCCAGGTCTTGTACCGCCTGGTCGAGGCAGACCTCCACGTCTTCTGTGATACCGATACCTTCGCTCGGGTCAGCGTCGGCGTCCAGGCTTTGCAGGAGGCGCGCCATGTTGATCACTCTGGGGTCATCCGTGTCCGCGTTCTCATAGATATCCAGCGGAGAGACCTTGTGGCCGGCCAGGGGCGTGCCCAGGTGCACCGAGCCAATGGCCAAGTCGACGCGCTCGCCGGGGAAGTAGTCGAAGCCGCCAGATTCGTCGGTCTTGCCCGCGTGGGTTGGCGTTTCAAAACTCAGGCCACCCACCGGCGAGTCGATAAAATGACCGCGCTGGGGATGGGCCATTTCGTATTTGAACCACCAGGCCCACCGCCCTCCTTCGAACGTGCCCTCCCCAAAGGCCCACGCGCCCTCCTCTTCGAGGACTCTGATCGTCTGCCCGTTCGTCGTCCCATCCGTATCGAGTTTGACCAGGTCAGCGTGGACGGCGATATTCTGGATACGCATGTACTCGTAAGGTTCACCCCAACTAAAACCCAGATCATCCACAAGATCCAGTACCAGCGTATAGTTGGGTGCTGGTTCAGGTAATTCTCCCTTGTAAGGGAATGCTCCCTGGTTGGGATTACCGCTCCTAACGGTTGGCACAGGGTCTGCGCCGACATAGATCTGGATCGTGTTGATCAGCCACTCATCCAAGGGTCCAACCTGGATGTGCAACTTTTCGCGCGAGTTAAAGACGCGAACCGTGCCGGCAGGATCATCCATATACCGTCCGGCAATGAGGGGGGTGACATGGAGCCCGGGACCTGAAGCCCCAAACCAGGGCATCTCGGGGTCAGGGGGGGCAGCGTAGGCGAGCGGCATGCCGCTCGTCAAAATCACCCCGATCAGTAAAAGCCCCAATATGCTTTTCGTAGTCTTCATCGTTTCTTTCTCCTTATATACACATAGAAACAGGTTGGGTTACACCAATAGATCGCTCTCTCAATATGATTTTACTTCCATAGACATCTCCGTGTAGACTCAGTGTTGAATATGCCGAGTGAGCACTTAAAGTACGATTCAAATTGTACCTTCCCCGTGTTACAGACGTGTTATAAATGCCTCTTACACGGTCATAACGCAATTATAAATTCATTAAAGATCTATTAAAGCCAGTTACTACTCAGGTGCAACGCACTTTTGCTACAAATCTGCCTGTTCTATGGTGCAATCCACTGCGAGTACCACCGCGAGTACCACCGCGAGTACTCGTGGCGGGGCTCGTGGCGGGGCTCGTGGCAGGCTGCTGGACAAAATCGCTGAAATGGCAAGAGACAAGTGCGTTGCACCTTTTGAATTTCCCTGTAATGAGAAATGCCACGCACTTGCAAAGTGCGTGGCATTTTTGGACGAGGAATCTAGATGCCGGTATTATGTATCTTCTCAATATTTAGGGGGGGATGACGACTGTAGGGCGGTTTTGCTAACCGCCGTCCGGTCGGATAGCAAATCCGACCTACACCCGCCCCAATTTTTTGAGAAGATACGGTATTATTATGAGGGGATAAAGACGTAGCCGATCCCTGTCCGGGTCTGGATGTAGCGCGGATTTCTCGGGTCGTGCTCTATCTTGCGGCGCAGGCGGTGAATGACCTGGCGCAACAGGAGCGTTTCCTCCTCGTGTCCCATTCCCCACACCTCTTCCAACAGGTATTCCGGCACGAGCACCTGTCCAGCGTGCTCGACCAATTCGCAGAGCAAACGATACTCCTTGGCAGTCAGATGCACCTCTTGATCGCCAGCGTACACTCGCTGCTGCTCAAAATCAACCAGCAGGTCACCGGCCTGGAACGGGGGACGGGGCTCCTTCTGTTCTGAGAATTCGACACGCCGCAGTGCAGCCCGCACCCTGGCTAGAAGCTCGTCGGCGCTGAAAGGTTTGGTCACGTAATCGTCGGCGCCCATATCCAGGCCTTCTACCTTGTCGGCGTCCTCTGCCAGAGCGGTGAGCATGATAATCGGCACCGTTGAGAACTCGCGGATACGCCAGCAGGCGTCGTAACCGTCCATGCCGGGCATCTTGATGTCCAGAATGATGAGGTCTGGCTTCTCACTGGCGGCAATCTCCACAGCCGTCTGCCCGTCCCTCGCCACGAGTACCTCATAGCCCCTGGCCTCCAGATTGGCCTGTATGGTCCAGACATATCTAGGCTCGTCATCTACCACCAGAATGCGAATTCTATCCTTGCTCATGCTTTGTCTCCTTCGGAATTAAACCGGACGCAGTCGCCACGATCCTCGGCTCACCCCCAAGGACGAAAATGAACCGAGAGTAGGACAAGATGCCATCTTGTCCCTCAGCCCCTGCCTTCCCGAAAGACTCAGGGGCGAGCCGACAGGTGTGTTGGCTGGTCGGGAGGGGCCTCTGGCCTGACGCCGACGGGCATACTGAAATAGAAAGTGCTCCCCACTCCGAGCGTGCTCTCAACCCAGATGCGCCCGCCGTGGGCCTCTGCGATGCTCCGACAGACAGACAGGCCCAGGCCAACCCCCCCCACGTTCTGGGTGGCCTCGTTCTCAACCCGATAGAAGCGCTCAAACACCCGCTCCAAATCCTCTGGTGGGATACCTATCCCCTGATCGCTGACCTGGATGGTGAGTTGCCCCTTGCCCTCAGACCCCCGGATGGTGATGATTCCTCCTTCAGGTGAGTACTTGATGGCATTGCTCAGGAGATTGCGCAGCATTTGCTCAAAACGTTTGGGACTAATAATCGCCACCAACGGATCGGAGGGTGAGTCGTGGACAAAGCGATGTTGTGTAGATTGGGCCTCCATGCTCCCTATCACCTTTCTGACAAGACATCCCACATCTGTAGGGTATCTGTCCAGGCGCAGCCGCCCACTCTCTATCTGGGAGAGATCCAACAAGTTGTCAACGATTCTCTCCAGCCTGTCCGTTTCCTCGTCAATGCCGCGCAGAAACTCCCGCCGGATCTCACGATCAAAGTCCACATCTTCCGCCAGCAGAGAAGTGCAAGAGAGTTTGATCAGTCCCAGGGGAGTTCTCAGTTCGTGGGAGACGTTGGCGATCAACTCCGACCGCAGACGATTCAGTTCCTGGAGGATCTCCACTCGGGACGCTTCCTCGGCCAGTCTCGCGTTCTCAACGACTACGCCGACCTGGTGGCCGATGGCGATGAGCAGTTGCACTTCCCGATGACTCAGTTCGCGGGAACACGACTGAAGACACTCAGCACCCCCAGCACTTTGTCCTTCGACTTGATGGGAACGCCCGCGAAAGCGCGTAGCCCTGCCCGCTGGCCGATCTCTATACTGAACTGGGACTCATCCAAGGCCTCGCCCATCACGATGGGCTGTCCCAGTTGTGCCACCCTACCGGTCACGCCTTCGCCCAGTTTGACTGTCTGTGTCTCTTTGTCCACTTCCTGGATGAACCCACGTTGAGCGACCAGCGACAGCACGTCCCCATCCTCGTCAAGCAGGTGTACCCATCCCGCGTCCACACCTGTCACCTGCAACACTTTGTCCAGGACCGCATTCAGCGTACGATCCAGGTCAAGTGATTGGCTTATCGTGGCGCAAACTGCGTTGAGGGCGACCAACTCCTCGTTGCGGCGCCAGACCTCTCTCTCTGCCCGCACCCATTCGGTGAGGTCTATGAGGAACCCCTCCAGCCCTACCACCTCGCCACCCCGTATGACAGGAGCGACAGAGGATGTGTGGTAGCCAACGGATCCGTCTTTGCGGCGTCGTGTGAACTCGCCGGTTGAGATGGATTCACCGTTGATCAGTTTTTCCACGCCTCTCTGCGCTTCCTCCAGGTCCGACTTGACCTGAACCAGAGAGAAATGCTGGCCGATCACCTTGTCGGATGAACTGTACCCATGCATTTGCAGCCAGGCATCATTGACGTGCTGAAACCGTCCGTCTCGATCCATATAGAAGTAACCTGCTTGTGTACTCTCAATGATCCCTCGAAACCGCTCTTCGCTCTCTCGCAACGCCCTCTGCGCCCGATCTCTCTCGACGGATTGCTCGCGGATATAGACATACCCTAGCAGGGGGATAGCCAAAATGTGGAAAGTGTGGCAGATAGGACAGAGCACATTTGTGTAGACATCATCCGTGGCCAGGTTAACGAGCATTAGCAATTCACCCAGGAGGAAGAATGTCAGCGCCACTACCACTACGTTACGCAGCCATCCCCGCTTCTTTGCCAAGAGAGCAATAGGAATGGCTATCAACACAGATGCGGTCAATCGAAAGAGCCAGGCACACCAAGTCTGTCCAAAACTGCTCCATGGGTTGGCCGCGATGTACAAGGCCCACCACCAGGATGTGGTCAGGTAGCAGATACCCGTTGCCCCCATCCCAATCTGCAGATAGCGACGTGACAGGCGAGCGTCATCCAGAATGTATCGCAAGAACGAGCCGGCGACCATCACAACCGCCGCCATTGCCAGAGCGCGCTCCAGTGGGGCGGAAATGAAGTATGCCGATTCACGTTCTACTATGCCTAGTATTTGCAGGGAGACGAAGCCAAACATGAACAGTTCACGTGCCAGGCCCAGGCCAAAGCCCCATACCAGCAACTTTTCACGCGGCAGATCACCTTGGCGCTGTCTGGACCAGGCTACTATCAGAAGTGCCCCCCAGAGTATTGCCGCCAGACCAAAGCGCATGAGGTTATTTTCTATTCTGCCAGGCCCCCCGGCAAACTGGGTCAGGAGCACCAACAAGAAGTCCAGAAACTTGCTCACTATATCCTCCTGGTAACTAATCAGCCCAATCGGCCGCCAGCAGTTCCGCCTGCTCCAGGACGGTGTTGGTCGCGGCTTCTTGTAGGTCTGGCGGGTAGCCGTGGCGGCGCAGGATGCGTTTGACGATTATGCGGATTCTGGCGCGGGCGCTCTGTTTGACGGTCCAGTCTATGGTGACGTTTTTGCGCACCGCTTCAATCAGTTCGTGGGCGATGAAGGCCAGTTGCTCGTCGCCCATCACCTGCCTCATGGTCAATTCTCTTCAAGTTTATCCGAATTGTGCGCTCTATCTCTTGACTCTCCGTGAATTGTTCTTGCAGGGTCGATATGAAACGCGCCATCTTTTTCTCAAACAGTTCATCGTCATCGTTCTGTCAAAAACAGTTGACAATATCACAAAAAAATGGTAAGATTAAATCAACCCCGCCGGAGATAGCATCTCCGGCCCGACGCCCCCCGCAAGGGGGGCTGTCCCTTTACGATCAAAGGCTCTTTTATGAAACGTGTCATTGCTTACATTGACGGCTTCAATCTATACTACGGTCTGCGTTCCAAAGGCTGGAAGCGCTTCTACTGGCTAAATCTCCAGAAGGTCGCCCAGCATCTTCTGAAACCGAACCAAACCCTGGTCGTTACCAAGTATTTCACAGCAAAAGTGAGATTCCCTCCCGGTAAACAGCGACGCCAGACCACGTTTCTCGAAGCCCTGGGCACGCTGCCTGATCTCCATATCTACTACGGGCACTACCTGGCGGACAAGATCACGTGTCGGAACTGTGACCATACGTACACGACACATCACGAGAAAATGACCGACGTGAACATTGCTGTGGAACTGTTAACTGATGCTTTCCAGGATAACTTCGATGTCGCGTTGCTCATCTCTGCTGATGGTGACCTCGTTGGCCCAGTCAAAAGAGTCAAGCAACTGTTTCCTCATAAGCGCGTGATCGTCGTGTTTCCACCCAAACGACATTCCAATGCACTCCAAAACGCCAGCCACGTTTGCCTCCACCTCGACCGAGTCGTGCTTGCCAGAAGCGTGCTTCCCGATGAAGTTGTCAAAGCCAATGGTTTTGTCCTTCGGCGGCCGTCGAAGTGGCGGTAACGGCACAGCGTTATCCCTGGTCCTCTAGCGTTCTCAAGTTCCTTCGAATTGCAGCCTCCAAGAACGGAGCAGGAAACGTTGCATTGTTAGCCGGTACGCAGCGCAGATAGAATAGTGCAAGTCCACCGAAAGTCAAAAATCGGTGACCACTGCGGGTAGGCTAGAATCAAAAACAGAGAGGGTCAAGATAATTAGACCAAAGCCCCCTGGTTAAGGGGGCTTCGTCGAAACAAACCGCGTGGTAAATATGCCCCAGACTGGACTCGAACCAGCACGCCTATAAAGGCACAGGCCCTCAACCTGCCGCGTATACCTATTCCGCCACTGGGGCTCGCTGACTACTATTATACTCTCGCCGCGCAACTTGTCAACCTTGACCAGGCAGGGTACAATCACGCATCGCCGGGCAGATAAACGTGTTTCAATCTATTGGACCACTCGTCATCGAAATGACTAGCAGGACAGACGTTGGTGGTTTGCACCACCATCCAGAAGGGAGAAAGAATGAGAATCGTCCTCGACGCTATGGGCTCTGATGATTACCCTGTCCCCGACGTCGCGGGGGCAGTGATGGCGGCGCGAGAATGGGGCGACGAGATCATCCTCGTCGGGCGCGAGGAGCAGATCCAGCAGGAACTGGCCCGCCACGACACCGCCGGACTCAGACTGGAGATCGTCCACGCCCCTCAGGTTATCGAGATGGACGACGAACCGGCCCGGGCCGCGCGGGTGAAGAAGGATTCATCGATGCACGTGGGGATGAACCTGGTGCGCGATGGCCAGGCCGATGGTTACGTGACCGCTGGCAACACGGGCGGAGTGCTGGCGGTGGCCACGCTGCAGACCCTGCGGCGTATCCGGGGCGTGAAGCGCCCGGCGCTGGCCGCGATCCTGCCACTGCCCGCCGGCCGCGCCGTCGCGCTCGACATCGGCGCTAACGCCGACTGCCGGCCCGAATACCTGCTCCAGTTCGCGCTGATGGGCGACATCTATGCGCGGGCCGTGTTGGACTGCGCCAGGCCACGGGTGGCACTGCTCTCCAACGGCGAGGAGCCGGGCAAGGGGAACACGCTGGTCAAAGAGGCTTCCAAGTTGCTGATCGCCTCTGGCCTGAACTTCATCGGCAACGTCGAGCCCAAAGAGGCGGCCGCCTGCCACGCCGACGTCATTGTCACCGACGGTTTCACCGGCAACATCTTCATCAAGACGATCGAGGGCACGGCCAAAATGCTGACCGACCTCATCCGCGACGAGATCAAGGCCAGTGTGCTGACGACGGTCGGGGGGCTACTGGCGAAACCGGCCTTCAGACGCATGGCACGGCGAGTTGACCCCTTCGAGGTTGGTGGGGGGCCGCTGCTGGGCATCAATGGTGTGGTGATCGTGGCCCACGGGCGTTCCAACGGACGCGCAATCAAGAACGCCATCGGACAGGCACGCAAGGTAGTACAGGGTGGGGTGGTAGAAGCGATTCGCGACGGACTGACACAGGAGCAGAAATGAACAGGTGTAGACGTGTAGTCGTCACCGGTATGGGCGCGATGACCCCGCTGGGGTTGACGCTGGAGGAGACATGGGAGGGGCTGCTGGCCGGGCGATCCGGCGTCGGTCCCATCACCCAGTTTGACGCCTCGGGGTTACCCGTGCGCATCGCTGGCGAACTGAAGGACTTCGATTCCACGCGCTACATTAATTTCAAGGCAGCGCGGCGCATGGCGCGCTGCTCGCAGGTGGCTATTGCGATTGCCCAGGCGGCGCTGGTGGACGCGGGGCTCAACCTGCCCCTGGCCGACGAGGAACGCGTGGGTGTGCTGGTTGGCAGCGCCGTCGGGGGCCTCGATCGCGCCATCGCGGGGGTGGATACATTCCGTGCCAAGGGACTGGCGCGCATCAGCCCGTTCATCATCACCTCGTCTCTGGCTAACATGCCCTCCCATCACGTGAGCCACTGGACCGGGGCCAAGGGACCTATCAGCACAGTGGTCGCCGCCTGCGCGACGGGCACACAGGCCGTGGGAGAGGCAGCCGAGATTATCCGCCGTGGCGCAGCCGATGTGGTGATCTGTGGGGGCGTGGAGGCACTGATCCACTTCGCTCCTATCGCCGGTTTCTGTGCTATGCGGGCACTCTCCGCCCGCAACGACGAGCCGGAACGGGCCAGCCGTCCCTTCGACGCTGAGCGAGACGGTTTCGTCTACAGCGAGGGTGGGGCGCTGCTCATCTTGGAGGCGCTGGAACACGCCCGGGCGCGGGGAGCGCGCATCCGCGCCGAGATGTTGGGCCACGCATCATCATCCGACGCCTTCCACGTGGCACAGCCCGACCCGGAGGGGATGGGGGCCAGCCGGGCCATGCGGTGGGCGCTGGACGACTCTGGCCTGACACCGGATGATGTGGGCTACATCAATGCTCACGGCAGCAGCACGCCGATCAGCGATCCGATTGAGACCCGGGCGATCAAGCGGGTATTCGGCGAGCGCGCCTACAAGATCCCCGTCAGTTCGACCAAATCCATGATCGGCCATGCGATGGGGGGAGCCGGAGCCATCGAGGCTGCCGCGTGTGTACTGACAGTCGAGCAGGGGATCATCCATCCGACGATTAACCTGGAGACCCCCGATCCGGAGTGTGACCTGGACTACGTACCGGAGGGAGCGCGCAAAGCCGATGTGCGTTTTGCCCTCTCTAATTCCTTCGGCCTGGGCGGGCAGAACGCCTGTCTGGTATTAGGCCGCTTCGAGGAGTAAGAATGCGCATTATTCGCAACGAACGCCGTATCCGTGTGTTTAGTTTCATCGGTCAGTACGCCACACTGGCTGGGTTGCTGGCATTGCTGGCTGGTCTGATCCTCTCGTGGATCAGGCCTGAGTGGCTCGTGCCGATGGTGCTGAGCGTGGGGCTGGGCGTCATCCTCTCGGTGGTGGGGGGCTTCTTCGCCGACCGTTACATCAGCCCTATGGCCCACCACGGCGCGCTGGCTAGAGTCCTCAAGGGGTTGAACGACCAGTATGCGCTATTGCAGTACGTCCTACCTGCCTCTCACGTTCTGTTGGAACCCGGCGGCTGCACCGTCTTCGTGGTCAAGGCGCAGGGAGGGCAGGTGACCTGCCAAAAGGAAGGCCGGTGGAAACATCGCCAACGGGGTAAGTTCTTCCGGCAATTCGCGGGCCAGGAGGGGCTGGGCGGGCCCGACGTCGAGGCCGGGCACCAGGCGCACAGACTGGAACGCCACCTGGCCCGTCACCTGCCCGACGTCGAGGTACCCGTGCGGGCGGCCATCGTCTTCGTCAACCCCGAGGTCACGCTGGACGCCGCCGCCTCGTCTGTGCCGGCCTTCTACGGCAAGAAAGTGAAAGCGTGGCTGCGGGGGCCGGGGAAACTCAAGCCGCTGCCGGCCGACGCGTACCGCCGGCTGGCTGAGGCCTTGGGTGTTGATCAATCTAAGAACGCATAGGAAATGGCCACGCGTCTCCGTCTACGTCGCCCTGCTGCTGATCACAGCAGTGGCGACGGGCCTCCGCTTCTGCTGTATTGACCGGCTTCCTCCCGGCCTGCACTACGATGAAGCCTTCAACAATCTACTGGCACTCCGTCTGCCCCACTGGGATCCGTTCCCCGTTTTCTTCTTCGATGTAGAATTTGGCAGGTGCGTGTTGCATCCCTACCTGATCGCGTTGCTCTTCCAGGCAACTGGCCCCATCGTCCTGGGCGGGCGACTGGTATCCGCTGTGGCTGGCACTTTGACTGTGCCATTACTGTTCTTTGCCGTGTGGGAGATGTTTCGAGAGGATACAGACGAATGGCGTGCGAAGGCATTAGGGATGGCAGCCGCGCTCAGCCTGGCGGTACTATACTGGCACGTGCATCTGAGCCGCATTGGAATGGAGTATACCATGGTGCCAACCCTGGTGGTGCCAGCGTTCGGCGCCATCTGGCGCACACTGCACCGCCAGCGATTCTGGGATGCAGTTGCAGCAGGGGTAATCCTGGGACTAATTCCCTATACCTACCCTACTGCTCTCTTTGTGCCACTTCTCCTGGCATTGTTTTTTGGCTGTCGCGCCATCTTTGAGCGTGGCTTCCTAAGGGCCAACTGGCGTATATTGGCGATAGTGACGTGCGTCGCACTGCTTGTAGTCGCGCCTATGGCCCACTTTTTTGTCACACATCCCCACTGGCTCACCTTGCGCGCCGGTCAGGTGGTGCGCGGCGATCTCCTGGAAGGCATCTTCAAGACTGTGAGGGGCATTTTCACTCAGGGGGACTTGAACCCCCGCCAGAATCTGCCAGGTCGTCCGGCGCTCGACCCCATCCAGGTAGCACTATTCATTCTGGGGGTGGGGACGTGTCTGGCACGGCGACGCCCTCCCTACCTATTTCTGCTCTGCTGGATGGTTGTGATGTCGTTGCCCAGTGTGCTGACCGAGTACCCACCTCACTTCGGGCGCATGTTGGGCGCGGCGCCAGCAGTGGCAGCGCTTGTGGGCTTGGGGGCTGTGACTCTCTATGACCTGGTCCTGAGGACTGCCACGCGGTTGCTTCCACAGGCCCGGCGGATAGTCTCAATGGGGGTTGGACTCTTACTGATCTTCGCCTTTACCCTAAGCGGGGTGCGCACTGCAAGGGACTATTTCCTCGCCTGGGGGCAGTCTGATGATCTCTTTATCGCCTTCGACGTGGGGCTACGCTGGATCGGGGAATACGTGGCAGCACTGCCGCAAGAAGAACAAGTGTACATCTCCCCCGCAGACAGGTTCTGGAAGACGCTTGAGTTTCTGTTGGATGGCGATCCATACCGCACGCACAACTACAACGGCCGGCGCTGCGTGGTTTATCCCGCTGTCACCGAGATGCCAACGAGACACGTGATTATTGTCTTCGAGGATCCCAACTCCCTGCCCGCCATCCAGGCCGCATTCCCCGACGGTCGCGTGGTCCAAGAACTGTACATGGGGAACACTCCTTACTCGGTCGTTTACCGCACGCCGGCTGGCAGCACAGCCCAAATCGGCTTGACTCATCCGCTGGAGGCAGACTTCGACGGGCAGATGCGACTGCTGGGTTACGACCCGCCAACGGGTCCCTTCGCCCCTGGCGACACTATTTCACTGCGGCTGTATTGGCTGGGCCAGGCTCAGATGACGGATTGGTACAAGGTCTTCGTGCACCTATGGGGCACGCCCAGCCCTGTGGAAGGTGGACGAATATGGGGACAGGAGGACGTCCACCCGTGCGATAACAGTTACCCCACACCGTGGTGGGCGGTGGGAGATGTCGTCGCCGATGAGTACCGAGTATCCATCAACACCGATACTCCGCCGGGCGAGTACCAACTGGTGGTTGGGCTCTATCTGGAGGACGGCCCCCGGCTCACGGTGCTTGATGCAGCGGGCAAGCCAACCGGCGACCACGTGGTGGTGGCGACGGTACAAGTCGTCGCTCCATAAACAGAGCCCCGACACCCCTGTGCCGGGGCTCTGTCGTCTTATCCGCCTGACTCCTTCAGCCGGGCCTCCCACTTGGCGTGTAGTTTCTCGTAGATCTTTTCGCTGATCTCGCCTGCGGCCAGCCGCATATCCAGGTTGTCCAACGTGGCCTGGATCTCCACCGCCGTCTTGGGGGTTGCAGGGGCTGCCGGCGCCGGTTGCTGGGCTGGCTGCTGCGTACTCTGCGACATCATCTGCGCCATAGCCGCGCCCATGCCCATTCCTGCGCCCAGGCCCACGCCTGCACCGGCGAGGCCACCGCCGCCGGGCTGCTGGGCCGCGTCGCGCATTGCCCGCGCTGCCTGGAACTGCATATAGGCGCTCATGTCGCCCAACGCGCCCATTGAGGCCCGCTCGTCAATCGCCTTGGCCGTCTCCTCAGTCGGGCCAAGGTACTCGACGTAGACCGACGTCAGGGTGACGCCCCGGGCGCCGAACTCCTCGGTTGCTTTGGCCCGCACCCCCATCGTCAGTTCTTCCGCCATCCCGGCCAGTTCGATCACCGACTTGCCCATCTCGCCTACCAGGTCGGTCAGTTTGGTCAGGATCATAGAGCGGAAGAAACCTTGAATTTCGGACGTGTGGTAGATACCCCGCGTGCCGACGATCTTGTTGACGAAAAGTTGCGGGTCCGCGATCTGCAATGCGTAGGAGCCACGCGCTTGCACACGAGCCATCCCCAGAATCGGATCCTTGATCGTGATTGGCGTCGGGGTACCCCACTTCATGTCCGTGAACTCACGCAGGCTGACGAAGTAGACCTCGGCCTTGAAAGGGGTCTCGCCAGAGAACGCTTTGCCGACCAGGTCCACCAGCAACGGGATGTTGGCGGTGGTGATCGTGTGAGGGCCTGGGCCAAAGGTGTCCAGCGATCGACCGTCGCGGAAGAAGACCGCCGCCTGGCTATCGCGGACGATCACCTGTGAGCCGATGCGAAAGTCACCGGACCCCCGTTCCGGGATGCGGTGTACCATCTCCGTGCTGGCTTCGTCTACAAACTGCACAATATCGAATATTCGTGCCATCGTACCAACCTCCTCAATCTGTTATCGGATGTCCAGAAACCAGGTTTTTTCCGAAAAACCTGGTTTCTCATACGTCGTCCCTACACACTTCCCAGGATCACATGCTCGCGCTGGTCGAACGTGCTATTGGCCTCGCGGCAGATGTCCTGGACGATGCGGATTGTCTCGACCAGCCCCTCGCCGCTGGGGATGGCTTGTCGCAACTGATCGTTCGACGCGTCCAGTCGCTCTACGTACTCGAACAATGCCGCGTCGAAGTTGTACATCTGCTCCAACTCGGCCTCGTTGATCTTTGCGGCGTCGAACAGCCCGGAATAGCCATAACTGGCCAGGCGGACGCGATCAATGAAGGTCTGGAGTTGCGTCACGGCGCTGCCAACGTCGTCCAGCAAGTCCATCTTGCCATGGCTGATCAAGTCCTTCTGCGCCACGTCGAGTCGCCGGCGCTGACCGGCCAACTTGTCGGCCAGCGTCTGGCGCAGGAGTCGATCGGCCTTGCGCCGGGTCTGGCGCTCCTGGTATCCGCCCCAGCCGGGAATGAAGTCGGTCAATTTCTCCAGCGCCGTGCGACTGTCCTTCACCTTCTCGTAGATGTCTCCCATTTTACATTCCTCCTTGTTTTTGGGTTGACCAGTCTTCTGATCAGTCTCCACACCTACACATATTACGCAACTGCCTGGTACTTGGTTTCATCTCCTCAGTCAGTTAAGAGTATCTCCGCTATTATAGTTCAACTCCTGCAAAATGGGAAACACAAGCCAGGGGCGATTTAAGATTTGTTGATTTGAGATTGACGGATTTACCGTAGACAGGGCAAGGGGTATCTATGTCAAGGCGCGGAGCGCAGCATGACCGGGAGGTATATGCGGAATACCTCCGGCACGACGAGCAGCGTCACCGGCACTGTCTGTGGCGCATCCAATACGTCGGTCGTCGTAGCGGTCACTGTGATGCTCCCTATGAAAGTGCCTGTGGTGTAGCCTGTGCTGTCCACCGTCACCGTCAGTGGCGTCCCCTGGAGGCCGGTGGTGATGACCAGCGTGGGCGTCACCTGAACCCCCAGCGTCCCTGTCCCCGTCACCTGCAGCCCCGTCGCGACCGACGCCGTCCAGGTGAACACACGGTATCCGGCGTTCCACGGGTGCAGCGTGGCCGTGATGACGCCTGGCTCGTCCACGTCGGCCAGCAAGGTGATGGCTTCCGGCGCGACCGCCAGCCTCGGACCAAAATGGCCGGGGCGCTTCTCTAGCGCCGCCAGCGCGTCGTAGGCCAACGCCGGTGTCCCCAGGTCGGTGCTGTTGTCCTTACGTATAGAGAAATAACGCGCCGGGTCGCACAACCAGCCGTAGTTGTGCCAATCCAGGTTCCAGACGAACATGGCGCCCATCCAGGGCCAGTTCTCGTCGGCATACTGGAAGGCCCGTGTGATGTAATTGGCCTGCTGCACCTCGGGCATGTCCATCCAGCCGAAGTTGTCCTCGTAGGCCGGGTCGCGGTGGCACCAACCCGGGGCAGCCCCATCTGCAGACGGATCGCGCAGCCAGTTGAACTCGGTAGCCCAGATGGGCTTGTGCTCCAGGCCATGCTGCTCCAGAAGGTCGTGCATCACCTCAACGCCCCGGAAGGCGAAGCCGTTGGAGACGCTGCTGGGGTCGGTCTCCGGCGCGTAGGCGAAGCCGTAAGGATGATAGCCGAAAGCGTCGAAGTAGTCGCCCGCGCCCAGGAGGAGCATCTGGTGCGCGTACTCCCGTTCATCCATCGCCTCGCAATTGTTGCCGCTCCAGCCATCGCAGGTGCCCTCGATGCGACCCACCGGCGCTAGCCCCGCGCTGACGACGATGGCGGCTGGGTCTACCGCTTTGATATGCTCGTAGGCCACCTGGAGCACCTGGACATACTCGCCTGGGTCAGGCGGACCATTGCCCCAGAAACGATCAACGTTGGATTCATTGCCGATTTCGTAAGCCTCGACGAACCCCAGACCGGCTGTGGCGATTGCTTCGACGTGATCCCCCCACTGATCGAGGTTTGCCGGCATCCCATTGCACTCAATGGCAAATAGAACCTTGTACGACAACCTCTCTGCGGGCGGATCATCCTCGTACTCCTCCCACAACTTGAGCCACTCGAAGCCCAGTGGCGCGAAAAGGGAATCAACGTGGCTCTGGAAGCGCACGTTGACACCGTAGCCCAGGTGGGGAGGAATCTCGGCACGTGCAGGTAGCACTGCTGTCCCCGGCCCGCCGGTCACAGCGACCAGCGCGGCAATCACTCCCATGCGCATCCAGGTTCGATAATCTCTCATCGTTTCGACCCCTCCCCGAAGCGGGGAGTCTCCCCCTTCCCTCGCAGGGAAGGGGGCCGGGGGGTTAGGTCCTGCTGTAGATGCGGATGAAATGGGCAATGGAGCGGTCGTAGGTACGCTCTGCCTCCGGTGGGAAGAGGCAGGCCGGTAACTCACCCATGCGCCAGTGGTAGCGGATACATTCGCAGCACTTGCCCTTCTTGGAGCAGGGCTCGTAGGTGCAATTGCACTGCGCCAGGTTCTCGTCTATTTTGCACTCCATACTCTTCACCTCCACAAAGTGATCTGGCTGTTCCAGACGAAGTATAGCATGGACTGCGCCAAAGCAAAAGGCCACCGGTGTCTACCGGTGGCCTTGCCCCTGCGTTAGCCGGCGTGGAATCTACGCACCAGCGACCATGCTCTGTTCGATGTAGCCCACTGCCTGACCAACCGTCCTGATCTGCTGAGCATCCTCGTCGGAGATCGCCCCGCCGAACTGCTCCTCGAACTCCATAATCAGTTCGACTAGGTCGAGGGAATCCGCTTCCAGGTCCTCGCGGAAGCGTGCCTCCTGCGTGACCTTGTCCGGCTCCACTCCCAAGAGATCAACGACGATTTTCTTGACCCGTTCAAACGTATCTGCCATGTCTCTACCTCCCTTCGATTTTTCAGGTTACTGATGACGATATTCTACCCGTAGCGGGATGTTTGTCAAGTCGCGCAATTTGACAACTATCGCCACTGCGAGTATCATAGGTGTCTGCCATGAAGAACACTGACCGGCGTCTCAGGTTACGAAGGAGCGCATGCACCAACAGCGCAAGTCCGACCACATCCGCATCAACCTGCAAGAGGACGTAGACTTCAAGCATGTCTCCACCGGCTTCGAGTCTTACCGCTTCGCCCACTGCGCGCTGCCAGGCTTTAGCCTCGAAGACGTGGATGCTTCTACGACACTGCTGGACAAGCCGTTGGCGGTCCCGCTCCTCATCTCTTCGATGACCGGTGGCACGCCAGAAGCCAGCGCGATCAACCAACGGTTGGCAGAAGCGGCCCAGGCTGCCGGGGTCGGGATGGGGCTGGGCTCGCAACGCGCCGCTATCGAAGACCCTGCCCTGGCAGACACCTACCGCGTACGTCACATCGCCCCCGACATCCTCCTGCTGGCCAACCTGGGCGCGGTGCAATTGAACTATGGCTATGGCCCGGCCGAATGTCGCCGCGCCGTCGAAATGGTGGAAGCCGATGCCCTTATTCTGCACCTCAACCCGCTGCAGGAGGCGCTCCAGCCCGAAGGCGAGACCGATTTCGCCGGGCTGTTATCCAGAATCGAAGCGGTCTGCCAGGCCTTGGAGGTACCGGTGGTCGTCAAGGAGGTGGGCTGGGGCATCTCTGAGCGGGTGTCCCGCCAACTGGCGGACGCCGGCGTAACGGCGATTGACGTCGCCGGCGCCGGGGGTGTTTCGTGGAGCCAGGTGGAGATGCACCGTGCCACGACCGAGCGCCAACGGCACGTGGCGGCGGTCTTCGCAGACTGGGGCATCCCCACCGCCGAAAGCCTGCTGCTGGCCCGTCGAGGCGCGTCCGGCCTGCCCATCATCGCCAGCGGGGGCATTCGTGACGGCATCCAGATAGCCAAGGCCATCGCTCTCGGCGCAGCCGCGTGTGGTATTGCCGGGCCGTTCCTGCGTGCCGCCAGCCAGTCCACCACTGCCGTAGCCGAACTCATCGCGCTGCTCGTAACGCAGTTGCGCGTCGCCATGTTTGCCGCCGGTGCTGCCGACATTCCGGCGCTCCGACGCGCTCCCATCATTCCCACCGGGCCGTAACCATGGTCCTGGTCGTATTTACGCCGCCTGGCACACTGAGGACGAGGAGAGCATAAGCCCCATGAACCAATACGAGATGCTGCGCCAGGTCAGCCGCACTTTTGCATTGTCTGTCGAACAGTTGCCGCGCACCTTGCGAGATATTTTGACCATTTCTTATCTGCTTTTTCGCGTCTCCGATTGTCTGGAAGACCATGAAGCAATGGAAGTCGAACGCAAAGTCCAACTGCTCCGCTTGTGGGCGCGCGTGTTAAGTAGGGAGGTATCACCAGAAAACCTGATCGCTCGTGTTTCTGACCTGGACCATAGAGACCCCGAGGTTTACGTCGCCCAACACGCCGGTGAGATCATTGAGCAACTTGACCGGTTCCCCTCCGAGGTTCAAGAGGCCATCAGACTGCATGTGATTGGGACTTCGCTGGGTATGGCTCGCTGGCAGGAGCATGGCCCCTTCGTAGAGGATGAGGAAGCGCTGGATGACTATATGCACCAGGTAGCGGGTCGGGTGGGCTATTTGCTAACCGACGTTTTTGCCTGGTACTCGCCCACTATCCGCAGGTGCAAAACGCAACTGATGCCCCAGGCACGGGAGTTTGGGCTGGCGCTGCAAACAGTCAATGTGATCCGGGGGATGCGCAAGGATTACGAGCGAGGCTGGGTCTTTGTGCCACGCACCTTTTACGAACGGGTTGGCCTGACCCGCGACGGGCTCTTTGACCCCGCAAACGCAGAATTGGCCTTGAAGGTCGTAGATATGTTGGCCGACAAGGCGGAGCGCCATCTGCGGTATGGAACCAGTTACATCGTGGCCTTTCCACGCCGCCAACACCGCATTCGGCTGGCCTGTATGTGGCCCTACTTTTTCGCAGTGAAAACGCTGGCACTCAGCCGAGATAACGTCAATGTGCTTCTTGCCGGAGCAAAAATGAACCGTGATCAAGTCAAGAAGATCATACGCGATACTAAACTGTTTGGCTGGTCCAATCGCTGGCTTGCCTGGTACTACAGGTATCTGGCTCGCCCAGCATACCAAAGTGGGGTGCTGGCACAAGCGACCTGACACCGACGCCAAATCTAACGGAGGGCCAGGCATCCAGCATCAAGCACAATGTCGCTCAAAACATTCTTCAACCGCTATCTACCGCCGCTAGAGGCGGAAATGCGCGCCGTCGTCCAGACCTCCGACCCGCGCTACGCCGGACTCTTCGGCATGCTGCGCTACCACATGGGCTGGGCCGACGCGGCGTTCAACTCCTGCCAGGCGCGAACCGGCAAGCGCGTGCGTCCCGTGCTCTGCCTTCTTGCCTGTGAAGCCTGTGGTGGCGATTGGGAGCAGGCACTGCCCGCCGCAGCCGCCCTTGAACTCATGCACAACTTCTCCCTCATCCACGACGACGTCGAGGACCAGGATAAAACTCGCCGTGGTCGTCCTACCATCTGGGCATTGTGGGGGGAGGCTCAGGCGATCAACGCCGGGGATGTGCTGTTCGCGCTGGCTCAACTGGCTCTGCTGCGACTCTCCGAGCGCGGTGCCCTGAGCCTGCCTGCCCTGAGCGGAGCCGAAGGGCCTGCCCTGAGCGGAGCCGAAGGGTCGAAGGAGCCTGCCCTGCCTGCCCCGAGCGTAGTCGAGGGGAGCCTGTCGAAGGAGCCTGCCCTGAGCCTGTCGAAGGGAACCGTGCCTGCTACGGTGGTCGTGACAGCCCTTCATCTTTTCAACCGTACTTGCCTGGCCCTTACTGGCGGCCAGTACCTCGACATTGGCTTCGAGAGCCGCGATAGCGTCTCTATCGCAGACTACCTGACGATGATCGAAGGGAAAACCGGGGCGCTGGTGGCATGTGCCTGCGAGATGGGCAGCCTCGTCGCTGCTGCCCCCGATGTCCAACGTGAGAACCTGCGCACCTTCGGCCACCACCTGGGGCTGGCTTTCCAGATGCGCGACGACCTCCTGGGCATCTGGGGCGATCCGACCGTCACCGGCAAGCCCGCTGGCGCCGACATCGCCCGGCGCAAGAAGTCGCTCCCTATCCTCCATGGCCTGGAACAAAGCGCGGAACTACGCGCGCTATTGGCACAGGAGACGCTCTCAGCAGCCGACGTCCACCGCGCCACGGAGTTGCTGCGAGAGACAAACAGCCGCGAATACGCTGAACAACTGGCGCAAGAGTTTCATGCCCAGGCACTGGCCGCGCTGGACCAGGCGAATCTACATGGCCCAGCCGCCCTGGCGCTCCACGAACTGGCGCAAATGCTCCTCAGCCGCGAACGGTGATTCCGAGGTAGACGCTGCCATGAACCTGATGCACAAACTTATAGCCGATCATCTGCTTGATGGCGAACTTTCTCCCCATAGCGAGATACTCCTTCGGGTTGACCAGACTCTCACCGAAGATGCCACAGGCCTGACCACCTATCTCCAGTTCGAGGCCTTGGGGCTGCCACTGGCACCTGGCCTGCAGGCCGTGTCACTGGTGGACCACGGCACCCCCCAGGTACGCTCGGAGAACGCCTCTGACCATCACTATCTGCGCACGATGGCAGCCCGCCACGGGCTTTGTTACTCTCCACCTGGCAGCGGCATCTGTCACCTGCTCTTTCTGGCACACTTCGCCCGGCCTGGCGCATTGCTGTTAGGGGCCGACAGCCATACGCCAACAGCAGGAGCCATCGGGTCGGTGGCGATTGGGGCAGGAGGGCTGGAAGTGGCCGTCGCTATGGCCACTGCCCGCTACCACGTGCGTATGCCAGCCATCGTGGGGATCGAGTTGAGCGGCGAACTCCGCCCCTGGGTCAGTGCCAAAGACGTGATCCTGGAACTGCTGCGCCGCCTGGGCACACGGTGGGGAGTTGGCAAGGCGGCCGAGTTCACAGGGCCGGGGGCCGCCACCCTCAGCGTGTCAGAACGCGCCACCATCACCTCAGTGGGCGCGGAACTGGAACTTACGACCTCGATCTTCCCGGCCGACGAGCAGGCCCGGCGTTACCTGGTCGCTCAAGGCCGTGAGGCCGACTTCCGCCGCCTGGACCCGGATCCCGACGCCACCTACGATGAGCAGATGCGGCTCGATCTCTCCCCCATTGAGCCCTTGGTTGCCCTGCCGGGCAGCCCTGGTAACGTGGTACCGGTGCGGGAGGTGGCTGGCACACCGGTGGACCAAGCCATCGTAGGCAGTTGCACCAACGGCAGTTACGAGGACCTGGCGCTAGTCGCTCGTATGCTGCGCGGGCAACGTGTTCCGCCCCACGTTACGCTGGCTTTGACGCCAGGAACCAGGCAGGTGTACCACTTGCTGGCTACATCCGGCGAACTAGGCGACCTCATTGCGGCTGGAGTGCGTATCCTGGAGCCTTGCTGTGGCCCATGCCTGGGGCTAGTGCTCGAGCCGCCAGCGGGCGCGGTCTCCTTGCGTACTTATCCCCGCAACTTCCCTGGCCGTTCAGGGGTAGTTGGCGACCAGGTCTATCTGTGCAGCCCGGCCGTTGCAGCAGCGTCGGCTTTGGCCGGGGTGATCACTGACCCGCGCGATCTGGGCATTCCTCCCCACGTTGAGCCACCCTCTCGCTACCCTGACGTGTATGAGATTGTGCCTCCTCCTGTGGATCGTGCCACTGTCGAGATCGTCCGCGGGTCTCATCACACCCCGCTACCAGCGGTAACCCCCCTCTCCGATGAACTCCAGGGGCGCGTGTTGATTGTGTTGGGCGACGACATCACCACAGACCATATCATGCCTGCCAAGCCTGAGACTATTGCCGCTTGTGCCAACATCATGGCTATGGGTGACTTAACGTTCAGCCGGATAGACCCTGGCTTCCCTGCGCGTGCCCGTGAGTGGGGCGGCGGCTTTTTCGTGGCCGGCCACAATTATGGCCTCGGCTCCTCTCGGGAACACGCTGTACAAGGACCCCTGGTGCTGGGGCTACGGGCCGTCGTCGCCAAATCCTATGCCCGCATACATCAGGCCAACCTGGTTAACTTTGGTATCCTGCCCCTCATCTTTGCTGACCCCACGGCCTATGACAGAATTCGAGTGGGCGACGAGTGGGAGATCACCGGGCTCCACGAATGTCTCTACACTGGCCACCCGCTCAGCATCCGCAACCGAACGCAGGATGTAACCTTCGATGCGACCTACGAACTCACACCGCGCCAGGTCCAGATTCTCCTTGCCGGTGGACTATTGAACTATGCGCGCCACAAGCCGTTCCAGCTTCGGATGCTGCTGCCGCACATGCAGCCTTCGCCGGTGGACTATTGAACTACGCGCGCAACAAAGGTGATGAACATGAGTGACACTAGAAGCGAGTTAATCTACGATTGGAACGCGACCTCCGGCGACCCCCCGGCCAGAACCGTAGGAATCGTGGATGAGACGCTACGAGATGGGTTGCAGTCACCCTCTGCGACCCAACCATCCGTGGCAGACAAGCTCGGTCTGCTGGCGCTGATGGCCCAGTTGGGCGTGGATGACGTAAATCTTGGGATCCCAGGGGCTGGATCGCGCTTCGCTGAAGAGTGTTTGATCCTGGCACACGAGGTCATGGAGCGGCGGTTGCCCCTGGCGTGCCACTGCGCTGCGCGCACATTGCCTGCAGACATCGCCCCCATCGCCGAAATCTCGCAACGGGCTGGCATCCGCGTCGGCGTGGGTTTGTTCATCGGCTCAAGTCCTATCCGCCGCTACGCCGAGGGGTGGGATTTGCCCCTCATGCTGCGTCGCACACGCAAGGCCATAGACTTCGCTGTGAAGCACGACGTGCCCGTTATGTTCGTCACCGAAGACACCACCCGCGCCGATCCGGAGGCCCTGCGCCAATTGTATCTGACCGCCATTGAGCACGGCGCCGAACGTATATGCCTGTGTGACACAGCCGGCCATGCCACGCCTGAGGGAACGGCACGACTCGTGCGTTTCATACGCGAACTGGTTGGCCCCGGGATCGGCATTGACTGGCATGGTCACAATGACCTGGGCCTGGCGTTGGTCAACGCGCTCGTGGCCTTCGAGGCCGGTGCCGACCGATTACACGCCACCGCGCTGGGCGTTGGCGAGCGCACGGGTAATACTTCGATGGAACTGCTGCTGACCAACCTTCAACGCCTGGGATACATCCAGCGCGATCTGACCTGGCTTTTGCCATATTGCCGGATGGTCGCCAAAGCGTGCAACGTACCAGTGCTTGCCAATCACCCGGTAGTGGGCCAAGATGCTTTCCGCACCGCGTCGGGCGTCCACGCGGCTGCGATCTACAAGGCTCAACAGAAGGGGGACGATTGGGTAGCCGATCGGGTCTACTCGGCCGTTCCCGCCGCGCTGCTCGGACGTTACCAGAAGATCGAGATCGGGCCGATGAGCGGGGTCAGCAACGTGCGTTACCAACTCGCCGAGTATGGCCTGGAAGCCAGCGACGAGATGGTCCAGCGCATCCTGGAGGTGGCGAAGCAGTCAGATCGCGTGATGACTGAGGTCGAGGTCCTGCGGTTGCTGGTAGGAGCCAGGCCCCGACGACGGGAGTAATAGACCAGAAACCGGGTTTTTTCCGAAAAACCCGGTTCCTTGGCCTTCACGTGAACGCTTACACTAGTTCTTCGAGACTATAGGCAGGTAGATACGTAACCCCTCTGCCAACCCCTTGTTGATGTTTGTGAAGATACAGATAATATCTTCCCCGGATTGCAGGTTGATGGTGACCTCAGGCGTATAGGGAGTGGTCAAGTAGATCCCATTGGTGCAAGCGATGCTCAACAATTCCCATTCGGAGACCACTGTTTCAGCAACTGTGTAGTTGCCGGGTGCCAGGTAGGAGAATTGAGCCCACTGGCCATTCTTTAGATCGAAAGTGCCTAGGTGGAAAGGTTGGCTATCGCTCCTGATGGTAAACTCAAATGCGGTGATGTCGTCGTCGGCTTCCTTGAGAATAGTGAGCCTTGAATCCCTCACGTCCACGAAGGCCGTATCTATGTCGGGACTTATCGGGTCGCCGGCTGAGTTGGTGCCCGTGGCAGTCGCGGTGTTGGTGGTGTCCTCGTCCAGGGTCGTAATACAGCGGTAGGTCCACGTCTCGTCCACATCCAGCAGGTCGTCGCTGTTGGTGTCACCACCCACGCGGATTACCGCGGCGCACTTGTCGTCTCTTACGCTCACGGACGATAACGGATTCTCGCCGGGGTTGGTGACGATGTAGGTGTAGGTGACCGTCTGGCCGGTGTAGATCACCGTCGGATCCGCCGTCTTGACGATGCTGATATCCGGACTGATGACGTCCACGGAGGCTGTGGCCTGCGCACTCACCGTGCCACCAGCCGAGTCGGTGCCTGTGACGGTCGCAGTGTTGACGATGTCGGTATTAACGGTTGTCGAACAGGTGTAGGTCCAGATCTCGCCCGGATCTAACTTGTAGTTACTATTGCCGTCGCCTCCTGTGAAAGTCACCGGGCTGCACTTGTCGTCACTGACCTTCTGCACGTTCGACAAGGGGTCGTCGCCAGGGTTGGTCACGGCGTAGGTGTAGGTGACAGTATCTCCGGCCTGGATGATCGCCGGATGCGCCGTTTTGTCAATCGCGATTTCTGGGTTGATCACGTCCACAAAAACTATGTCTGTGTTGCTTACTGTGTCGTTCAGGAAGTGGGTGCCCGTGACGGCCGCAGTGTTGGTGATGTCGGCGCTCGCGGTCATCGAACAGTAGTAAGTCCAAGTCTCATCCGGGTCCAGGTGACCATTGCCGTTATCTCCTTCAGGGGAGGTTATTGGACGGCATTTGTCGTCGCTCAGTGTTATGTCCGACAACGGGGCGTCGCCGGGGTTAGTCACGGCGTAGGTATAAATGACCGCATCTGAAAGGTAGGCCACCATGGGATTCGCTGTCTTATTGACCGCGATATCGGGGTTGATACAATACCCTGGGCTGGCTTCCCCGTCGTTATAGTGCTGCTGGATCTCGCCTGCAGACAGTGCCCTATCGTACAGGGCTACCTCGTCTACGATGCCGTCGAAGTGGAACTGGCTAGTAGATAGGTTAAACCACCCTATGTTCAAATCGGCTGTCGAGTCAAAGCCGCCAGTGTAAGTCGCAGATGTCCAATTCTCTTCAATACCATCTACGTAGATGCGGATTCTGTTTGCGCTGGCTGCTCTCACTGCCACGACGTGATGCCAGTCCCCGTCGGTAAGGTCCGTGATTCCAGTCACCAGGGCTGATTGCCCACCGGTATCTATCAGGTGGAAGGCAGCCTGGCCGCCATCCCAGCATCCAGCCCACCAACGCATGGCGGATGAATTGCTTCGCCCAATGACCACTTCGTTTCCGGAACAAGTACTGACGCTGTCCGTTTGCATCCAGAATTCGATGGAGAAACTATCGCTTGCGCCCCAATCGAAGGCTGTGTCCGCTGGTACGTTAATCCCGGTGTTGCCGTTGCCGAACTCTTGACCTCCGCCGACGTGTCCAGTGGTCGGCGTCGGGCATAGTCCCGTGCACGTTCCACTGTGTCCATTGTAGAAGTCGTCGTAGGTGGTGCCGCTGGTTTCGTCCAACTTCCAGTAGGCGATCATATCGGCTGGACAGAGCGTCCCTTCGGCCACGACAATGGTAAAATCCTGGTGGTCGGTGCCTTCCCAGTTGCTGGCTTCAACCTCGACGTCGTGGCTCCCTTCCTGCGCGAGCGTTGGCATCCAGGAGATCAAGCCTGTCGCTGGGTCAATTGTCATGCCACTCGGGTAGGTCGTCAGCGCGTATGTTGGATCTGGGTTGCCTATGGCCTCTACGTCGTAACTGTAGGGTCGTCCAACGATGGCGTCAGTCACCGGGGCTGAAACAATGGTGGGAGCGAATGTTCCACTCTGGCAATACCATCGTCCGGCTAGCCCCTTGTTATAGTGCTGCTGGATCTCACCGGCAGATAGTGGGCTATCGTACAGGGCTACCTCGTCCAAGATGCCGTCGAAGTGGAAGTGGCTAGACAGGTTTAACCACCCTATGTTCAACGCAGCCGTCGGGGAGTCAAAGCCGTCAGTGTAAGTCGCGGTCGCCGCATCCTCTTCAATGCCATCTACGTAGATGCGGATTCTACTTGCGCTCGCTTCTCTTACCGCCACGACGTGATGCCAAGCCCCATCTGTAAGGTCTGTCGTTCCCCTCACCGAGTGTGCTTGCCCCCCGGTGTCTCGCAAGTAGAAGGCCGCCTGACCGCCACCCCAGCATCCAGTCCACCAGTGTAGATAGGTTGAATTGTCGTCCCGGCCAACAACGACTTCGTTGTCAGAACAAGTGCTGTCGCTGTCCGTTTGCATCCAGAATTCGATGGAAAAACTGTCCTGCGCGCCCCAGTTGAAGGAATCATCTCCGGGCACGGCCGGCGCGTTTATCCCGGTGCTACTTCCATTGAACGCTTGACCTCCATTGATGCGTCCTGTGGCTGGGGAGGGACAGTCGTAACCGCCAGCACATTCGCCGTCGTGCCCATCGTAGTAGTCGTCGTAGGCACCACTGCTGCTCTCGTCCAGCCTCCAGTAGGCGAGCATGCCGGTTGGGCAGGTCAGCGTTTCGTCCAGTATGACCTTGGCGGCGTCGGCGTCGGTCACGTCCTCGCCCACTGGCGGCTTGCCCGTGACGATCGCGCTATTGATAAAACCATCCGTCACATTGGTGACCGTGCAGTCATAGCGTCTAGTCTCCCCTGGCGACAGATTGGCATAAGTCTGGTCGCAGTTGGGTGCCTGGGCGTCTGAGATAGTTACATCCGTCAGGGATCTGTCACCGGTGTTGGTGATAGCGATGGTGAAGTCCACATCGGAACCGCTGGCCACTGTTTGGATGTCGGGTGTCTTGGCGATTTCGATGCTGGGGTTGATCACGTCCACGAAGGCCGTGTCGGTATAGATCACGTCATTGCCAACCGACGGCGTGCCGGTGACCGTCGCGCTGTTGGTGAAATCGGCCGTTACATTAGTGAGCGTACACTCGTAGTTAATGCTGTGGCCGCCAGCCAAAGTACCAAGGCTCGCAGCGCAGTTGGGAGCCTGGGCATCCGAGACGGTCACGTTCGTCAGTGTCAGTTCGCCGGTGTTGGTGACGGTGATGATGAAGGTCGCGGTGCGGCCGCTGACCACCGTCTGCGAGTTGGGTGTCTTGGCGATTTCGATGCCAAAGTTCACCGTTTGATCTGCCTCCTTTGCGATGGCGATGGAAGCAGATCCCGGAGCCTGAACTGACGTCAACGTGACCATTGTGAGGATCAGCGCACCTAGCACCAATCCTACCAGAGTTAACATCCGCAGGAAGAGTCTTTTGTGGGTCATTTTTTACCTCTCAGTCACTATATTACCCCTTGGATTCGGAGCGACATTCGGAACGTTGTCATACCACTACTATGGTAGCACACTTCCGTTGACATAGCGTCAAAGAGGCGTTAAACATTTACTAAAATTCACTAACGGAAGACTTCCGAAGTCTATCTGAACCGCATTGAGGCCAAGAGCCTTCTCGACAATTGGGCCGGAAAAGATGATCCCCATTTCAGATGTCTCCAATAGAATCTCCTCAGAATACCAAGAACGTAAAACTGTATCTGACTTGACCAGGGAACAGAGTGATCATTCCATTCGGGGGGGAAATCATAACCCCATGTCCTCATAAAGGGACCGAATACCTTCCTTGCCTGTTCACAGATCCTCGGTGTGTAATGTGATAAGAAATCATTTCCTTTTCCGGCTGTCTTGTTTACCATAGGCAGAGGTCTTTTTTGCTCTATTCCCATCAACTTGAGTGCTTGTGCAAAATCATCCTGCAGATTTTCAAACCGGATTGTGAAGTCGAATTTTCTGTGTGACAAGGTGCTCAGATTATTGTATGGTAGTCTGTAGAACCTCTCAAAGAAAGCGGGGAAATCGGCATTGGTATTCCTTATGAAGTTGAATCTCCTCAGATCATCATCAGTAACGTGTCCCCCGTTTTTCTTCAATCTTTCTGGAGTGGTATAGTTCTGCTTATGATTATTCTTGTATTTGAAGTACACACTGACGGCCTCATCTAGAGGATTTCGTATACCTGCAAGAACGAAGTATGTCTTCTCCTCAGCATTGGCCACTTTCAGGAATTCGTGGTAATAGGCGTGTTTACGTAATATTGGAATCCCCTCATAATTCTCGCAGAGTTCTCTACTGATGGCTGTCGAACCGGTATGCGGGAGTTCAACAAACAAGTACTTATGCTTGTGGCTGATTATCATCTCTACTACTCCTCCTGTGCAGAAGTTGAGATGCACGAGGTCCGATGGCCCCGTGCGGGCGTGCCAGGGAGACGTTTTACCGATCTCGGCCCGCCGTATTGCGTCTCCAACGGCTGACGCTGTGGCCTTCTAAGAACTCGTTGATCACGAGATGAATCTCACACTCGGGTGGTTGATAGGACTGGAGGGGCGTGGTTTGCGCTGTCTCAATGGCCTGCTTCAGTTCATCAAGATGGCGACACCAGATCAGGTAGCCCCCCTCCGCCATCGCTGAGAGTATATCCTGTTGATGATCGTCGTAACGGTCGGGGTTGCCCACGCTAACGAGTGGCAGCCCGCGTTTCAAAACCTCCATAGTGGTAGCCAGCCCGCCGTGGGCTATTACCAGAGAGGCTTGCGCGTAGTAAGGAGCCAGTGATGGTGCAAAGCGGAAATATTCGGCTTGCTGGGGGATGTATTGGCCGTTTCCTATCTGTATGACGACCGTTTCGGCCAGGGTGGGACTCAGGTGATCCATTCTCTCGGTTAGCGTATCAAACCCTGTAGTACCCGTTGCTACAAAGATCATTAGAGCAGCCTCCCGGCAAAGACGGTGTGGGGGTAGCGTTTTTGTAATTGTTCCCACTGTACAAAGAAGAGATGGGCTATCTTTAACATAATCTTGCCGGTCAATGACAAGTTGGTGACCCGGCTGCCACTCTCGACGAAGATTATCTTTACCCCGGTCAACTTGCCCAGCAGGGCAATTGGTACCATTACGGCCGGCCCAGCCCCCAGCACGACGTCAGGCCGAGTCTGGTAAAGCAGCCTTGCTGCCTGCCAGAAACTGCGGGTGAGTTTCAAGGCTGCTTGCCACACATTGTCATCTTTGGCCCGTGGGCGAGTGATGTGATATACAGGACCTGGGATGGTAAGATTGTTCTCAGAAACGCGATCTGCGGTGGTAATGGCGTAACTGTAGTTGTGGTCTGGTCCCATCAGTTCCACCAGCCGAATGATCTCTGCACTATGCCCACCATCTCCTAAAACAACCAGAAATTCTATCTTGCGGCTCATCACATCTTGTCCTTCAGAGACTCGCCTTCTCTTATCAGAAGATATTGATCAACTCGAACCCTCTCAGCAGTTGTCTCTCGTTGCCCCTGCGGCCATAAGTTCGCGCAGTTGCTGGGATTTTGTGTTCCATTCTTCCTGGTGGGCGCGGCGCAAGCGGAGGATCTCTGTGGACAAACGGGCTACATTCTTCTGCATCCCGATAATACCCTGGCGCACCCCATCAGCGGTGTTGGGCACGTGAACCGTGCCCTGGTCAAAATACTCTCGTAGGAAGGATAAATCAGAGGTAATGAAGGGTTTGCCCACAGCGACAGCCTCCATGCCCCCTAATTGCAGCGTAAAATCCTCGTCGGTAAGTGCCATGATTGCATCTGCTCCTCGCAGGAGCCTCAGGTAGTCATCATCGGATAAAAACCCGGTAAACGTCACATTGGCCGGTGCAGACTTTACTAAAGAGGAGGGGGCTTTGCCCACATCGCCCGTGACGTACAAATGCACGTCGGGCCTATCGGCTATGGCTTCGAGCACAACCGCCAGGGGTTCATCGGGAGAAAAAGTGTTGATCAGGACAAGATTGAACGGTTCGCCCAGAACCATCGCCTCGCCAGGGGGGATGGTTATGGGAGGGCCGGCCAGGGCCATGGAATCCGCCCCCCACGAGCGCACCAATTCTGTCAGCGTGCGATTGGTGGTGATGACAGTGAGGGCACGGCGGTATATGAACTTTTGCAGCCCTTGGAACGGCTTCCACCAGGGGTGAAGTAGCGCACCGGTGTGGGCGTCTACAATAAACCGGGCCTGACCAAAGACTAGCACTGTGTAGATGCAAACGGTAAGACTAGCAAAAATCGGCGGATCCTGGACGACAACAATACGAGGCCGTTCTTTGAGTAGCAGCACCAGGGTGTGTAATACCTGTAACACATACTTGAACGGGGCGTAGACGGGACGCTGGAATTTAAGGTGATGGATCAGATATGGCTGCATATCAAGTTCGGCAGCCAGCGACTGTCCCCGACGGCTATAGGGAGCCCAGGCGACAAAAACCTTCTTACCCGTCGTGATGGCCATGGTTACCTCAGACCCAGCCTGTAAGTGCCATCAAACGTCCCGGCGTATAGAAATACCCCTGATGAGTCTATGGCCAAATCGAATACATTCCTGTGAGCCAAGCCTGTCAGGAGCAACCGTTGCCAGTTCTGACCAGAATTGGTGATCTTGGCTACACCGAAGGAGGCTCGAGTGTAGTTAGTGCCAGCAACATAAAACGTATCGGGGGTGATTGGGTCAAACACAATTGCGGAAATGTTCTTCAACGGGGGTACTCTGGGATTGGATGCCGTAGCAACCTCGACGGGGAGGTATTCAGCGCTTCCCTGGTATAGATTGTGCTCGAACAGGTCTTCAAGCGAGTTGTTGCTCCAACTGATCCCACCGTCTGCGGTATAGTAGATGCCTTCGTAGTTTGTCCCTACCACGTATACTCCCGCGTTATGTGGCGAAAGCCTGACCGTTTGGATACTGGGGTCGCCAGGTGGAGTGGTTACCTGCCACGAATCAGGTTCCCCTCCCTGTTCAGATTTGTAGACACCCGACCGTGTTGCGAATATCACCAGGTCAGGATCAATGGCCGATACCTCTACTCCCTTAATATAGCCGGAGGTAGCGGCGACTTCCGCCCACGTTATGCCCCCATCGGTTGTTCTATACAACTTGCCTGTTTTGGTGGAAGGGATCTCCATGGCGGCAAAGACGATGTAGTCATCTGTAGGGTCAATCGCCAGGTGCCGGAAGCCATAAGGCACGCAGGTTTCCGGGTTCAAATCAAAGCCTTTCTCCAGTTGAAACCCTACCGGCTGCCACGTCTGTCCCCCGTCGGTTGATTTGTTGACGCCACCGTGCTCGCTCTTGCCCGCTCCGCTGCCAAAGGCGCTGTACACAACGTTCGAGTCCTGTCTTGATATGGCAAAGTCCGTGGTGCCGCCGGCCGCAATCCGCCCCTCTTTTTCACACGTTGAGGAACAGTTGAGCCGACATTCTTCGTAATTGCGATAGTAAGGGCCATTCCAGGCGTAATTGTCCACCGTCACCGGCCAGCCGTTCCCCAGAATGCGATGGAAACTCAGGCCTCGATCAACCGACTTGTACGGTCCACGATCGGAGATACCCTGGTACAGAATGGTGTCGTCAAGTGGGTCAACCTCGATGGTGTTCACGTGTACGTTGCCGATGCCAATCGCGGCCGGTTCCCACACATCCAGGCCATCGCTTGAATCCCCGTCGGGGTAGCGCCAGGCGGCTTCGTCACCTGCAAACAATCTGCCATCAATCGCCTGACCTATTGTGAACTCACCCTCAAACTGATACCAGAAGTAGGGGCGACCGTCGGTCAAAACCAGCCAGGCCGGCATCACGTGCCAACTCTGTCCCCCATCGGTGCTTTTGTACACGCCTGCTACGTTTTGGGCCGCTTTGTCCGTGGTGACGTAGAGAGTGTTGGAGTCGAAGCGGTCTATCAAAATCTTGGGGAAACTGCCGATCTGGTTTGAGTCCAGGCCATCACTGGCCGGATACCAATTCTGGCCGCCGTCGGTCGTTTTCCAGACGGGCGGTTCACCAGCCTGACACCAGCGGCAGGTGACGTATAGGGCATTCTCATCAGTGGGGTGAACAGCCAGGTCTGAGAGATGCGCCGGAGGCATATCCCCGGTGATATTCAACCAACTCTCTCCCAAATCCTCGCTCCGGTAGACTCTGCCCTCGTAGGTTGTGATGAACAAACCGTCGGGATCCTCCGTAGAGGCGCGCAGGGCGGTGATGTTTTTGTCTTCAAGGGCCAGGTGGGTGAAGGTCTCCCCCTCATCCTCTGAGCGCCAGATGCCGCCCACCGGCGGATCGGCCGGGCCAGTCCACGCGCCCACAACGATCACATCGGACAAATTGTCCCTATCCTCGTCGAAGTGGCCAGGGTGGGCAGGATCGTAGGGGATAACTATGGATGCCTGATTAGGGGCAGAGTTCTGGAAGCCCATGCCGTCTGAGACGAACTCCCAGGAAAGACCACCATTCAGACTGCGATGGATTTCACCCCTGGCCCCCCCTGAAGTTCTCGACTGGTAGTCCATAGAAGCCGTTACATAGATTACTTCCGGGTCAAGGGAATCCAAGGTGACAAATCCGAGCCGGTAAGCGCCCAGGTTGGAGGAAACTGAGAACCAACTATCCCCTCCATTCTTGGTTTTGAACAGCCCGCCGTTGTCAGATGATATGTAAACGATGTCTGGATTGGTAGGGTGGGGGGCTATGCCAGTCTGACGGCCGCCGCCAGTTGTATCCAGCCTCTTCCAGGCGGGAAAGTGCTTCAGCACCGGGGGCAAGAACAACTGGTAGCCAGCATTGATGGCACCTATCCCCCACCGGTTTGATCGTGGCAAAGAATCCACCTCAAGGATACCTTCCTGGCATAGAATGAGAACCAAGGCCGCTAGGATTAGTAGGAGTAAAACGATGCCTACTCTCTTGAAGGAAGAAATCATCCGGACTTCCCATCCTGTACAGGCCGCGCTTGTGGTTTGATGATAATTGCGCTGCCGTGACCATTGACGGAATGCTTCACCTGCTACATCGTCAAGTACTTTTCAAAAACGGTGCCTTCGAACGCTCGAGCGATTTCGTCATAGTTCTCGAGGATACTCTCCAGCGAGTCAGGATTCAGTTTCACCAAATCACTCGTCAGTGGCACAGATTGATCAATCTCAAGGAAATCAAGTAAACGCTGGGTCTCAGCATCTCGATTTGCCGTAAACGTTTCGTAGTAGACTTCAAGGTGACGCTGGCCTGCAAGCATAGCACGATATTTTTCAACCTGTTTGGTCAGTCTGGTCAGGCGTCTTTTTAATCTGAGCGGTGACAACCGAATAGTGACCCGTTCTGCTTTCGAGGTCGAGTGATGTACACCGCGCTTGCGGGCACTGAAATGGGACACAATGGCTTTTAAGGGATTCTTGCGAATGAGATGAATAATGCCCACGTCGTTTTCCAGGCCCCATTCCAGGATCTCAGGGTATTTCTTGGCTTGGATATAAGACAGCCTGATGCCGACAGATTTCACGCCGGCGGTGGACGTGTACAACTCTGTCAGGAAAGTCCCGATCAGTTGTTTTCTCCGCAAGACATAATCGCCTTGTCGCTTTAGAGAGGCCGATCGAAACCTGTAAAACCGGCTGCCTGGATTATCGAATTCAAGAAACTTGAATCTATTGGTAGTGGTAAATACCTTTTTGTAACATTGTATTTGTGGGTGACTGTTCAAAGAGTTGAGGAGCAGTGTAATGCCTGAGCGACGGGCTGCTAAAACGATAAACTTGTCCATTTTGATGCCATACCTAATCCGTAAGTTGTGTATGTTGGCCACATACTAAAGTGGGTAACCAAACTCCAGTAGATGCTTCCTGCATAACCATACAAACCACTTGTTAGTCACAGGGTGCAAGTGCTTTCGCTCGTAGTCAGCGGCTAAGGTATCAGAACTTCCTACCTGGGGACATGGTCCCAGGCTGGGGTCTTGGAGTGCTCGCTGTAACATTCCCTCAGTAAGCCTAATTTCCAAAAAATCACAGAGTTTTTCCAAATGGATCTGTGGAGCGTCTAGCAAATCCTCATACTTAAACAGATAATAGTTATTGGGATAGAGTTGTTGGTATTGGTGATGCAATTGAACGATGCGCAGCCAGGTGATGGCGATGCCGAAACTCAAATAGATCTCAAGAGTCAGCGATGAGCGCCGAAAGATGCGCTGACGCCAGTTGAGGCCTTTGCGCGTGAACGTCTTCTCTCTCTGCAAGGCAAAGATGGTGCGTGGGTCGCGTAGTGTATGGATGATTTTCGCATTTGGGAACCATTCGAGGAGTGTGGGCACATAATGAATGTGGGCCGGTGTTTTCTCCCCGCGAATGGGCTTGCCATGAGCGTAACAGGCCATGACCAGGTCGAACAAGGACCGGTCGCTGCGGTCGGATGCCAGCAACTTGTGCAGGAATTCTTCGCGCTCGATGTTATCCGTGGCCCAGTGCCAGCAGGTATAGTAAAGGTAATCAACGATCTTCTCAGCGCCAGCGTCTGTTGAGATGTCACCTATCATTGCCAACTCCTGCCAGACGCCTTGGTTGGTCAGCCTCCGCAAGAAGTAGGGTTCAGCCCATCTCGCGATCTTTTTGGAACCATTCAAGATGTTTCGCAGCAAGTTCGCGATGGTTTTGGGGGCTCCCCAGAAGTGGGTCTCGTCACAAATAGCGACGTCATGCGAACTGTTCAAGACACTTCGCAGCAGGCTTGTCCCTGTTCTGGACGATCCCACAATGAAAACATAACCAGGTTGCGTCATCGTGCGCCTTCAAGTGAACCCAATAGTGCGGCGCACTCGTGGCTGTATACCTCAAGATTGGTGTAAATTGGGCTAAGGTCATACCCAGCGTCGTCAGCCACGTTTCTGTTCAGACCGTGGGAATTCTCCCAGTCATCTGGCATCCCATCATTATCACTGTCAGTCGGAGCCACGCCGGACGACAGAGAAGGCCAACCCCCGACATCGTCCTGGCTATCAATCAGACCGATATCATCATCAATTACATCTTGCACGACTCTCTCATCTACTCTGTCGCGCGGGAAGCACCCTGCACTGTCCAGGACCGCAGCATAGGCTGTTGATCGCTCAGCCGCTTGCAGTTCACTGTTGGCAATGTGTAGCGGAGTGTCTACTTCCCAGGCCGCCTGGTAGGCCCCATCGGCCCCCTGTCCTGACCCCCATCCCTTGCCGACGATCTCCCAATCGTCTGAGTTGTAAAAGTTCCCACTGTTGTCGTCCACATAGATTTGATGATTCTGGTAGTCTTCAACCGGCGAGTCCGGTCCCAAGCGAGGTTCAACGAGAAGGGTGTAGGCGCTATTGTGATCCCTGGCCGTGTTGCCAATAAAGTTGACGTGCGTGGCAACGTGATCAATGAGAACAGTGTAGCCTGGACAATCGTGCAGGACGTTGTTCACTACTTCGACGGGCGAGACCGCGGCCAGGCGGGGGTTGCGCCGTCCATTGTGCGCGAGCAAACAGTGGTGAACTGACACGTTCTTGATACTCCTCATATGCTCATTAGCGCCAGCCAACAGACCCATGCTGGCATCGTTGGCGTTCAACCCCTCGGAGATAATGCACCACTGGAGCGTGATGTTCTTCATAAGGTTGATCTCAGGCTCGGCGTTCCACAGGGCCACGTTCTCGTCCAGCGCCCAACTGAAAGAGCAGTGGTCAATGATTACGTTGAAGCCCATGCTGTCAGCGTCTGTCGGGCCCGACGGAGTGTTGCCTATGTCGAGACAGTCCAGATCGTCAGGGTCGGTCGTGCCCTCATCGCCCGGCCGTATCCTGATGTTCCGCACGATCACGTCGTGGGTGCGGATGCGGATCGGCGCGCCCCGAACGCAGATCCCATCCCCCGGAGCCGTCTGCCCCAGGACCGATACATAAGGATTCAAAATAGATATGGGCCGTTCCAACGTTATCGTGCCCGCGACCCTGAAGACCACCACCCGGGGGCCACTGGCCTCCAACGCCGCCCGGAGGCTGCCGTCGCCACTGTTCTTGAGATTCGTGACCTGATAGACTGTCCCGCCCCGGCCACCAACTGTATACCGTCCCGCTCCTTCTGCGCCGGGGAAGGCCAGTACGCCGGGATGGCCAATGGGGGATGTCTCGTCGGTTGCTGTCATGTGGTCGAGCCAAATAGTCCCAGACGTGCCGGAGTCCAGTCCGGCGGGAGCGCCAAACCTGAAAACGCGGGCAACCCTGGTGTCGTTGTCCATGCCGGTCACTCTGGAGTCAGCGGTTCCGAGGTCGTCAACGTCGTAAGCGTCCACCCACATCTCAATGGAGCCGTCATTGCCATTGCTACTGCTTGACCGATGCCACTCGACTTCAATTGTGTGCTCGTTGTCGGAGATATTGACCCAGGGACCGTTGAAGCAGGCACCACCGTCGGTCGCTATCCCCGGTCGGACTCTATACCCAGCGGTGCTATCGTAGCCGAGTTCGACCCGGAACACATCGTTCCCGCCACTATCCCGCACCAAGGCAACGGTAAACCTATCCCCGGAGTCCATCGTGACACCGTTGGTATCTAGCGCAAAAAAAAGCCGAATCCTGTTTTTCCCGGACACGGTGGAAATCTGACCGTAACGTGATCTGGTGTTGGTAATGTTGACCGCCTTGCAATATACGGTCGCTACCAGTCCAGGGGCCACTGCGCTCAGGCCCGTGCCCGACGTGCTGTCAAATTCATTCAGGTTGCCGTCCTCGAAAGTTACGTTGAACAGCCTGCCCTCAGGCGAGTTCACAATGAGCGGCAAGTAGATTGTTGGCTCTTCTTGCACCTGGGCGATTGAGGTTGAGCATGCCGTAACAACTAAAATGATAACCAAGAAGATCGGCAGACCTTTGTTCACTTCATTCATAGGTTCTCCCTTCGCTGCTTCCAGATGTTTCCTCTCTTACCCTGGCTGTAAGTCCTTAAACCAATCAGGCCACAAGGTGGCGGCAAATCGTCGCACGTTACGTTTAACGTCGAACTTCTTTACCACTGACTGCCGGCCATTTTGCCCCAACCTCTCGCGCAGGGCAGGCTCGTTGAGCAACTGGGCCATAGCGTTGGCTAACGCGGTGTCATCCCCCGGTGGTATCAATAAGCCATTCACTTGATCTTCCACCAGTTCTGGGATTCCGGAGATATTTGTTGAGACAACCGGTACTCGCAAGGCCATGGCCTCTGCCAAAACATTCGGTATCCCGTCCAGGTTCCCATGTTTTGACATAATGCATGGCAAGACGAACATAGTGGCTCGTCTGTATCTTTCAATCACTTCTTCATGTCGCAAAGCGCCACAAAGAGTCACCGTATCCCCCAACGACAATTGTCTGACCAGATCCTCTAACTCTTGGCGTTGAGGGCCCTGCCCCACAATTTGGCAGGTGAAGTTGTGTCCCTGATCCTTAAGGGCACGACATCCCCTGATGAGTTGTGCAAAGCCTTTTCTTTCGGTCAGTTGTCCAACCGAGAGTATGAGCGGCCGCTCGTTGGGGACTGATGGCTCTGGACAGTATAGTGTCAAATCAAGTCCATGGGGGATGTGGCTTACCTTATGACTAAGGTCTTGACCAATGACTGTCTCCAGGTGAGATTTGTTATAGAGTGTGCAAGTGGCGACGTGCCTGGCCTCCGAGATTTTCTCCTGCAATAGAACGGGATTGACAAAGATATCAGGGCCAGCGTGAATTGATAGGCTGTAAGGTTTGTCGAGAAGGCGACCGGCAACCAGGGCAATTGTGGCCGCTCTATCAGCAAAATGCGCATGCAATTCCTCAAGTGGCCGTTTACGCAGTAGATAGGCTGCGTAGACACCTTCCACAAAGTGCAAAAACGTCATAAACCGGGGCGTCAGATACCGAGCCTTTCCCCGGGGGTGCGGTCGAGTTACGAGATAGAACAGTGTTTTGAGGTAGCGTTGTGGATGCAGGATGACAAAGTACAACTGACTGATGACAAAACTCCACGGATCTACAGGCAAGAGGTACACCACACCTTCCTGCAGCGCCCGTTGATCGGCTGACAGTGGCATGCCGGCAGCCGGACGACGGGTGGCCAGGATTTGCAGATCTACTCCCCAGCGCCGCAAGATCTTTATCTCTCGATCAATGAATGTGATGGTCAACAGTGGATAGGTACCGATGATATAGACCAGTCTCAGGGGTTTTTCCACGCCGTTGTCCTCGCTTCGCTCTTCGGGACCCACCTTCCGATTCATCTTGCCTCTTTTCCTGCTTCATCCCAACGTGGACACTACCGGATAGTTAAGGAACACGTCTCCCCACACCTTGATGATCAATAGCCGAATAATAAGGTCCTCAGGAGAGAGGGTATCTCTAACCTTCCCCCTCCACTTCTGAGCATAGTATGAACATTTGTGAGCAAAATTGTAAGCGGATGGCGATGTCTCAAGCAGCCCCAAGGCGCCTGTTCTTAGCCTTGATTTCATCGAAGGCTCTGTGGGAGGGGCAAAGAAAGCATCCAATTCATTCTTCAAGCCATCTGAATCTACGAATTCGCTCAATATGTTTTGTTCCTCAATCAGTTCTCTGTAAACAAAACGCTCAAGTTCAGGCGAGTTTCTGAATGAAGCGGCCCAGTCAATATCGTTGCGTGTTTGAGCGATTTCCTCGAACAGTTCTGGGAACATCCCTTCCAGAGTTTTCTTCTCAAGATACTTGTCTATTCTGTACTTGAAGGGCAGTATACTCACAAAATCCAGAATGTCATAGTCGAGCAAGGGTGTAAATGACTCCACGGCGAAATTCTTCACGTAGTTGAGGGGATTGAGGAAATGCTTGATGCGAACATCCAGGTGAAAAAAGTCTATGCGATTGAATATGTTTCTAGCGTTGCATTTTGAAGAAATGTACCTGGTTGTCTCTGCGTCAAGTTCGCAAAGTAACTGGTAGTAAGAGGGTCTTAGTACTCTTTGGTAACTTGGGATGCTCTGTAGAGCCATGATGCCTATCCTGCGCAACATGGTGTGCTCGTCGTGCACCCAGAGTCTGGACCAACCAAAGTTCTCATCCCCTCGAAGTACTATGTCAACTCCCTGTTGTTCTCTTATCCTGTGGAATACCTCGTAGGCCTCGGGGAACCAGGTCAGGCCTTCACCGAGCAGGATAAAGTCACGAAAGTTGTCAACAACTTCTTCTGCTGTGAGTTCGTAGAATCTGTGATCAGCGCCTAGCCTCTGCGCGAGCCTCTTGGCAATGGCGCAGTCACTATTGGGAATATCCTCCTCCTGTCCCCACGATATGGTGTGCAGTTCCTGGTTGTTCTTTTCTTCAAGATAGCAACCCAGGATTCCTCTAGAGTCGTAGCCACCACTCAGAAGAACACCATAGGCATTGTCTGTTCTAAGACGTTTTCTGACAGATCTGCGAAGAAGTTCGGCAAGCATTTCCTGGTAGTATCTCAGGCCCCGATCTTTACTTCCCTCGTCAAACTCATACTGCCAGTACTTGTGTTGGATAACTCCACCCGTTGTCACTTTGAGCACGATGGCACTATCTACTGTTTCAAGACCCTCAATCAAAGTGTGTTCCCTGACAAAGTAGCCGTTGGAGAGAAAATCCGCGACAGCAGCCAGGTTGAGTTCTCTTTTGAGCGAGGGCACCAGAAGCAGGCTTTTCATCTCTGGGCCGAAGTATATGGCCTGGCCATCGTTAAAGTAGAAAAGCGGTTTGGCCGCTATTCTATCGTTGGCGATGAGTACGACATCCTCGTCTTCGTCAACGATGACGATGACAAAGGAACCGTTCAGAAAAGATGCGAAATCTGGCCCATGCTTCTCGTACAGACGATAGATGAATTCCAACGGGTTGGCATCATCTGCTTCGTCATTGTAGATCTCTCCGTGTAGGAATACCTTGACTCGGCCATTGCGTGCCGGGTAGGGTTGCTTATCCCTGTTGATGATGCCCAGGTTAACGCGCGAAATCGCCACTGTCCCCCTGGTGTTGACGTAGTCGTCTACCTCGTACCAATCTCGATGCCTGATAGCATCGCGCATGGCCGGCATCAAACGCGGGTTTATCTTGTCGCCGTTGATGCTGACCACACCTACCAATCCTGGCATTTTACTGTCTCCACCTGCTATTCCTGGACGTTGAAGCCCTGCTCAACAGACGGCGATACAGGGCCAGGTGCTCATCGGCCTGTTTTCGGGCGCTGAACTCCATCTCCACCCGTCGCCTGGCCGCTGCGCCCATCATCTGAGCCTGGGCCGGATCAGAAAGGAGTTGTTCAATGGCTCGTGCGAGTCGCCCGGCATCACCAGGTGGCACCAGAATCCCTGTCTCGTTGGGGATCATCACCTGCACCGTGCCCGACACCTCCGTGGCCACAATGGGCAACCCGGTGGCCATTGCCTCCAGGAGTGACATTGGCAGACCTTCCCAAAGAGAGGGCAAGACGAAAAAATCGCTGGCGGCCAATAACTCTGGCACATCGGAACGGTTTCCTAGAAAGTGGATCTGGTCGCCCAGCCTCGATTTTTCAACCTGTGCCTGCAGTTCCTCTCTCAGGTCGCCATCTCCAATGAGAAGGACGTGTAAATCTGGGTGTCGCGGTACAATTGAGGTCAGCGCCTCTATCAGATAGCGGTGTCCCTTTTGCTCTTTGAGGGTGGCGACTACGGCGACTAAACGTGCGTCTGTCTTCAGTCCCAATTGACTGCGCACCTCTGTTTTGTCAACTGGCTTCTGGTATCTCTTAACGTCAACCCCGTTGCAAATGACGGAGACTTTATCTTGGATAGGCCCGATGGTCTGCATCATTGCCGTGGCAACTTTATCCGACACGGCGATGAAATCGCCACCCAGCCGTGCACCCCATCTGTATAAGAAGCGATGGCTATACTTTTTGGGGGTGAGCAGCCATTTATGTCCGGGCAGTCTGTCTGCGGTTAGCTCAAAACTGGCATTGTGAAAAGTCCAGAGAACCCCCCGGAGATCGGTGGCATAAAGTAAGAGCAGGACCAAAAAGTCAAGACTCCCCAAAAGGTGTGTCTGGACGATGTCAATCCTGTGTTGCCTGACCAATTCAGCCAACGACTTCCAGATGCGTACCATGTCCATAATGAATAACGGAAGAGCCACAACGCTGTAACGCCGTTGAGGCAACACTTCTACTTTTGGACCCAATTGTTCGATGTCCTGGCGCAGTGGGCCGTCTCTGAAGGTACAGATGATAGGCTGACAATTCTCTGCTGTCAAGTATTCTACCAACGTGCGGACAACTTCTTGCGCGCCGCCAATGTCCAGATCACCTATAATCTGCATCACATTCGGAGTATCGAGTGTCTGGCTCTGCATTTGTGATAAGGCTCCTACTTTCGGGATCCAAGCCCGCGGCAAGATGTTACTCAATATACCCCAGGTCCCGTAGCCGTGCTATCAATTCCTCCGATACCGGCTCCTCGTCCGCGTCCTCGACATCGTTCAGTTCCAGGCCGGTGTCGTAAGTATCAATGAACGTCAGAGGTCTTTGCTCCAAAAACTCGGGAGCGATTGCTTCAGTTAATACCCTGCCATCCATATCA
>JAUWNP010000238.1 GCA_030612585.1 Anaerolineae bacterium | reverse complement strand
GCAGTGGGGTAGATAGTCCCGCAGCAGGTCGTGGGCCACGGGGGTGTCCTCCTCGACGTTGTCCACGAAGAGGTGGGAGTAGGTCTCCAGCAGGTAGTTACGGCATAGGGGCATGGCCCACAGGTACTTGAGGAACACCTCGAGTTGGAGCGAGAAATCGAGCAGGTTGTGGGCCAGGCAGTACTGGCGGAAGCGGATGGCGCAGGCCTGGGCCTCGTCGTAGATGCGTCGCTGGCTCTGCTCGCCGGACCAGGCGGCCTTGAGCCGCTTGCCGATCTCGGTATGGGGGAAGCCGACGACGGCGGCCTTGTTTAGGTTATCTATGATCTGGCTGTAGAGCCGGTTGCGGTTTATGGTGATCGTCTCGAAGTAGCCCTGGTCGAGCAGCGGGCGCACCAGGCGCGCCATGTAGTATTGGGCTGTCTCCAACGTGAGGAAGGTGGGTGGGTCGTCGGGATGGCCGAAGCCCGCGTCCTCGACGACCAGCGGCCAGAAGAGGTCCACCGTGCGCTGGGCCAGGCCGCCGATGGTCAGGACGGTCACCTGCCCACCGGCGCGGACGGACGATTGGCGGAGCGCCTCGTAGTACGGCGTGGCCAGCGTGCGCTGGGGCACGATCACCAGGATCGAGCCGCCTGGGATGCCGGAATCGAGCAGGTGGAGGAGCCGCCCGACGCCGGCGGTGGTTTTGCCGGTGCCGGCGGGGCCTTCGAGGAAGAGTTTGCTTTCTATGGGGCGCTCGATGAGCGCCAGTTGATGGTTTGTCGGAGTGAGTGATCTCATACGTGTTGATGTGCCTCGCCATCTTGCAGTTCACGCGGGGCGACAATGTATCCAATGTATCGCCCCTGTTTGCTGCCCGCCTATTCCTCTCCCAAATCCTCCGCGATCGCGCGGAACTGCTCCAGAGTGGCCTCCAGGTCGTCGGGGTGCAGGATATGTCCCTCCTTGCGCTACCATCCCCCAACCACCCGATCCGGCAAGATGATGCTGTCCTTGTTGTGAACCTGCCCATCTATGACGACGCGTCCGCAGCGGTAGGATTCGATCTCTGGTGCGGGCATATCGTCTACTCCCAATCTGGGTACTGCTCCGGCGCTTCACCGACCGATTCGACGATGCGAGGATATTCCCCTTCCGGCGCATCGGGATTGATCGCGTATACGCGCACCTTGAAGCGCCAGTCGTCGCCGTAGTCGAAAAGGTACAGGAACTCCTGCTTGGATTGCAGGTCCAGTTCCTCAAGCGTCGTGGTCTGGACGTTGCCAGGCCCTTCGTACTCCTCCGCAAGCATCTTTTCCCAGAAAGCGTCCATCTGAGCCCGCATCTCTTCCAGCGTCATATCCGTCTCTCCGAAAAGCGCGCGGAGGGCTTGTTCACGCTCCTCGGGGGTGGGTTCAGGCCAATCCTCTTCGTCATCACCATCATCATCTATAGGCTCTCCCCACGGCGTAACATCCTCGGGAAGGCGATACTCGGTGCTCTCATCCCACGCCTTTCCACTCATGAAGAAGGAGTAGAGATGATCGCAATCCCACTCGTAGGCGCGCTGAATGGCGAAGTGTAGTTCCTCTAGCGTCTGGTCGGCACGTATCTCGATCTTACGCCACACCCGGCCGGTGCCAGGCAGGCTCACGTGAAACGTGTAGGTTTTCATCTTGTTGTCCTCGGAAGGATTTTGTATGGTGACCACCCCTCGGTCAGTTTCGGTGCGGATGAGACGGCCTATCCCTTGCTTGAGCATCAGGATCGCCTCGGGCAATGTCATCTCGTCGAACGGCTTGCCGCCCTGGTCGCGGATCAACTGCTGGTGATATTGTACCACAGGGTCGCGGTGAGGGGAAAAGGGCAGATCGTCTATGATGACGAGCGCAAGCGCCGAGCCGGGGACGTCTACTCCTCCCAGAAACTACGGGTGGCAAAACGCACTGCACCGGTGGTCTCGTTCAGGCACAGGTCGAGCAACTCGGCGCAGGAGAGGCCGTCTCCCTGGCAGTAACAGTTGTAGTCCAGGTGTGGGCTGACCAGATCGTCCGCTTCCCCACGGCCACCAGCGGCCCACATCCTGAATGACCGAGACGACCATTGTCATTGCTTGTCTCCGTATCTTAGAGAGTTCTGCATAAAAACACTACAACGAATTAGGAAAAAAAAACGAATAAAGAGATCTACTACTCAGCCACCGTCATTCCGAGCGACCGAAAGGAGCGCAGCGACTGAAGGAGTCGAGGAATCTCCTGTCGAGGTCACGCTTGCCATCGCAAGTAGAGATTCCTCGACTCGCTACGCTCGCTACTAATGACATCCTGTCATTGCACAATGAGTGGCGCATTCCGTTCGCGCCACGCGTAGCTCGGAATGACGCACCACGGGGAGCGTGAGTAGTAATAAAGAGACAAATAAAGAAACGAATAGTCGCTTCCGGGACAAGGTCCGTCTGTTTGACGTCGTGGATGCCCTGGAAACAGGATTGAACACAGGCGCCACGCGAGCCCGATGAATGAATTCATCGGCTGCTAATCAAAGTGTGTTGAAACACACTCAAAGACGGGCCAGAGTAACCCGTTTCAACGGGTTTGCTGGTATCAGCCGTGTGTTTCAACACATGGCTCAAGCGGGGCACACGGATTGGATTGAGTCCCAGATTCGTTCCATTCTGAATTCGTTGTAGTGTTTCTGGAGAAAGGTTCAGGCTCCGTACAGCCCGATGAATGAATTCATCGGCTGCTAATCAAAGTGTGTTGAAACACACTCAAGAAGGGGCCAGAATAACCCGTTTCAACGGGTTTCTTGGTATAAGCCGTGTGTTTCAACACTTGTCGGCAAAGTCACACAGATTTTAGCGCCCTGGCCTGGCTCGCTCTCGATGCTAAAGATGCCATTCAACGACTCGGCGCGTTCGCGCATCGAGTAAAGGCCCATCCCGTCATACTGCTCATCGGTGTCAAAGCCGCAGCCATCATCAGTGATAGTCAGTGTGGCAGCGGTTGGTGTCATAATTCAGGCTCACACCGGCGCTGCTGGCAGCACTGTGGCGGGCGATATTCGCCAGGGCCTCCTGCGTAATGCGGTACAGGGTCTGCTTGATCTCCAGGGGCAATTCGTCACCCCCCTGCACGTTCACGTCAATCTCAATCTCGTTTTGATGCGCCCATTCGATCCCGTATTCGTTCATAGTTTCGGCGAAACCCTGTCCGTTCATCATCGGTGGGCGCAGTTCGTGGATCAGGTCGGTCAGTTCCTTGCGGACCGAGTCAATCAGGTTGTCGGCCTCCATCAAGTGGTCTTTTGCAGATTGTGGGTCGCGGTCGAATAGGGTGATGACGGTTCCCAATTGAAAGGACGCGGCTAACGCTTGCTGCTTGGCGCTATCGTGGAGGTCACGCGCCAACCGGTTTCGCTCCTCAGAAACGGCCATCTCCTGACGCCTTTTGAGCAGGTGCTGCAACTATTCCGCCATGCGGTTCAGGCGCCGGGCGAGATGGCCGATTTCATCCCCCGTGGGATCGTCGATGAACTCGGAGAAATCACCCCGACTCCAGGCGTCAGCCACCGCCGACAAGCGTCTAAAGCGCCTGACCATACCATTGGCGGTCGGGAAACCAAAAATGGCGCCCATGATTCCTGCACCAACGATGAATATGAGCAAACTTCCACTGACCAATTTTACAAGGTGAGACCAAAAGTCGCTCTCTGTAGGCAAGGACTCGAAATTTACCACGACTGCACCCAAAACACGCTTTTCATCTTCATCATCGCTAAACACGGGTGCGGCAAACACAAACTTGTCGTTCGGCTCGATCGTGGCAAACAGGCGTTCTGGATCCTCTTCTCCTGCCAGGGCCGCTTGCAGAGGCAGGCTCAACCCCGGTATTTTGTCCGCGTCGAACGGTTGCCCGATCACTGCTCCTGGCACGAGGGCGGGATTTGACACACCCAGCAATGATCCATCCGCACCGACGATGAGTATATCAACTTTGGTGGCGGTCTTGACAGAGAACTGAGTGTCACCAATACGAAAAAGGTCATCATGCGTGATCGTGGCATCAGAGTCACTGAATATCAGTGCAAACAAATCCGTGTCTATGGGGGATTGAGCCAGGATATGGCGTATCGCCGGCACCATCTGTTCGTCTGCAAGCGCGTTCCAAATATGAGGGGTGAAAAAGCCATCTGGTATCAAGATTCTTGAGAATACAAGGGTTCCCAATATCAGTACCACGTATCTTCTCAATACCTTGGGGCAAGGGCAGCGTAGGGCGGTTTTGCTAACCGCCACAGGGTCGGATAGCAAATCCGACCTACTTTCGCCCCAACTTTTTGAGAAGATACAGTACCACGACCAGTAAAGCGCCGACCGTGACGGCCATATAGCTCAACGTCAATTTCCAGCGCAGTTGCCGAATGATGTTATTCAAATTGCTCACGTCTGTACTCCAAAAGTGGCATAATCGCGCATTGTGGTGAAAGCGCTCGATCACCTGTCCAGGACCGGCGGATCTAGTATAACACAAATTGTGCTGAAAGGCACCTGTCCAGAGGATGGTTTTGTACCTTACTGGAGACAGGTACTAAAAATCCGAACCGGATGATAAAACCTTGATTTGCACATATGACTCTACTGAAAAAACCAAAATATTCAACGCAGAGGCGCAGAGACGCAAAGAAATCTAAATGGTAGATCAAGATTTGTTCAGTCAAAGGCCTCGATTCTCAAAGATATTAGAGCATCATTCAAGAATCTCTGCGCCTTTGCGCCTCTGCGTTAAAACTCTCCCCTTTTTTCAGTGGAGTCGCATAACATATACACAGAATACGCCTGGTTACTTCAAGGACGAAGGCCCAATGCACCGTCCCCAACCCGCCGAAGAGTACATCACCATCATAGACAACAAGGGCCGCGAGCGCATCCAGCACGTCGAGTATATCGTTACCGATGTACGCGGCGAGACGGTTTATGTCACTGCGGATGGCCTGACTTATACCGAGGATTCACTGGCGCGCAAGGCGCATTATTATCTGATAGACGAGCACACTGACGAGCGAGCCAGCCTGACCCGCCGCGTGCTGCAACACGCGCTGGCGAGCGTATAGCGCGCGGTGAAAGATCGTCTTATCTCCGTATTGCTCTATTCTCCTAGATCCTCCGCAATCAACCGAAATTGTTCCAACGCCGCCTCCAGGTCCTCGACGATCTCCGCCGCCAGCACGTCGGGGTTGGGCAGGTTGGCCGTCTCCTCCAGCGACTCATCGCGCAGCCAGAAGATGTCGAGGTTGACCTTGTCCCGCGCCATCAACTCCTCGTAGGAAAAGACCCGCCAGCGACCCTCAGTCGTCTCCTCTGACCACGTAGACATGCGCTCGTACCGGTTGGCCGGGTTGTAGCAGGCGACGAACTCGTCCAGGTCTGCGCGGGTGAGCGGGGTCTGCTTGAGCGTGAAGTTTCTGTTCGTCCGCAGGTCGTAAATCCACAGTTGCTTCGTCCAGGGGGTGCTGCTAGCGGGCTTGCGGTCGAAAAACAGGACGTTGGCCTTGACGCCCTGGGCGTAAAAAATGCCGGTGGGCAGCCGCAGCAGCGTGTGTACGTCGCACTCGTGGAGCAGTTTGCGCCGCACCGTCTCGCCAGCGCCGCCTTCAAACAGGACGTTATCGGGCACGACGACGGCCGCGCGGCCGTTGATCTTGAGGATCGTCTTGACGTGCTGCACAAAGTTGAGTTGCTTGTTGCTGGTCGAGGTCCAGAAATCGTCGCGCACTATCGTCTGCGACTCGCGGCGGATCTCGCCCTCCTCGGTGACGTAGGTGACGCTGCTCTTCTTGCCGAAAGGCGGGTTGGTGAGCACCATGTCGAACCGCTCGCCAGGGTCGGCGGCCAGCGAATCGCCCACGTGGATGGGACTCTTACCACCATTAGCGCCAATACCGCGCAGATAGAGGTTCATCACGCACAGCCGCGCGGTATTGTCCACGATCTCCCAGCCGTGCAGCGTTTCGTGGTTGAGGTGACGCCACTGGTCGCGGTCGAGTGGGCCGTGCAGCGTGGCGATGTAGTCATGGGCGGCGATGAGGAAGCCGCCGGTGCCGCAGGCCGGGTCGCAGATCGTCTGGCCGGGACGCGGGGCCATCACGTCGACCAGCGCCTGGATGAGCGGGCGCGGCGTGAAGTACTGTCCCGCGCCCG
>JAUWNP010000178.1 GCA_030612585.1 Anaerolineae bacterium | reverse complement strand
CCGGGCGCTCTGCCCGCCAGCCTCAGCCACGATCCTTCTCGCGGGCTGATCTCCAACTACGCCTGGGGTTTAGACTACCACGACCTGATGATACCCCGCCTGGAGGAACTGGCGGCCTTCATCAGCGCTGAGACCGGGCGCGAGGCCGCCTGCCGCACCTACGTGGACACCGGGCCGGTGCTGGAACGGGCCTACGCAGCCGAGGCGGGCCTGGGCTTCGTCGGCAAGAACACGTGCCTGATCCATCCCCAGACGGGCTCGTGGTTGTTTCTGGGGGAAATCCTGGTCAACATTGAACTGGATCCCACGCCGGAAAGGGCAAAGACGAGTTGTGGCACCTGCCAGCGTTGCCTGGACGCCTGTCCGACGGGCGCGCTGATCGCCCCTTACGTACTAGACGCCCGGCGCTGCATTTCCTACCTGACCATCGAACTGCAGGGGCCTATTCCGCCTGAACTGCGGCCACTGATGGGCAACTGGATCTACGGGTGTGACGTCTGCCAGACCGTCTGCCCCTGGCAGCGGTTCGCCAGGCCCACGCGGGAACGGTCATTTCAGGCCGCAGAGCCAGACCGTGGTGTGCCAGTCTTGTTAGACCTGATTGAGATGAACGAGGAAACGTTCCGCCAGCGGTACAAGGGGAGTCCCATCTTCCGTATCGGGCGGCGGAGGCTGCTGCGCAACGTGGCGGTGGCACTGGGGAACTGGGGGGACGAACGGGCAGTACCGGCGCTGACGAGGGCTCTCACTGATGCAGAACCGCTGGTGCGGGAACACGCAGCGTGGGCATTGGACCGCATCGGAGGACAGACCTGACAGGTTTTTACCCACCCTCCCGCAGGCTCCGCAAGCATAGCAAACGCTTACCCAAACCACTCGACAGGCCAGAGAAGCGTAGAAAACACCTTCGGAAGCCTGCGGGAGGGTCAACTTGCCCCAGGACTGAAACGCACCCCATAACAGGTGGCTGATTGACAATCTTCCCCCTATCGTGTACAATATGACCCAGGTCATATTTACTCTGTGGTCATAAATAATGAACAGAATTCTCTCACGACGCGAACGCAAGAAACGGGAGACCCGCCGGCGGCTGATGGAGACCGCGCTGCGGCTATTCCGCGAGCATGGATACGACGCCACCACCGTCGAGGAGATCACCGAGGCGGCTGACGTCGCCAAGGGCACCTTCTTCAACTACTTCGAGACCAAGGAGGCGGTTCTGCCCGCCCTGGCCGGATTGCGACTGCAGCGACTGGAGGAATCACTCTTGCCTGAGCACGGTGCGCCCGCCAGTCCCGTCGCGCGCATCAAACTGGCGTTGCGCCTGGTGGCCGAGGACTCGCTATCTGATCCCGCCCTGACGCGGCGGCTCTTCGCGGCCGGGATGCGCCACCAGGGTATGCGTCCGGTGCACGCACTCATGAAACTGCTATCCGAGCAGGTGCGCCAGGCCCAGGCCGCCGGCGAGATCAGCGCCGACCTGGATCCCACCTATGTGGGTGGTATGCTCCGCGCTCTGTTCTTCCAGCAAGTGATAGTGTACCACCACGGCTCCCGCCCCACCCCTCTGCCGGAAACCCTCGACACGATGGTGAATCTATTGCTAGACGGCATCGCCGGCCCCAAATGGAGGCAATTTTCGTGAAGTATCTCTGGCGCGCGCTGGGCTACCTCAAACGTTATCGGCTTTTGGCCGCCAGCACCTTCCTGAGCCTGATCGTCGCCAGTGGTGCCCGCCTGGTCATCCCGCGCCTGACCCAGACGATCATTGACAACGGCATCGCTGCCGGGCGGATGGACATCGTCTTATGGGCAGCGGTAGGGATGGTAGGCCTGGCCATCGCCGGGTCCGTCTTCTCTTTCTTGCAGGGAATGCTCTCCGCCCGCACTGCCCAGGGCGTAGCCTACGACCTGCGCAATCAACTCTACGCCAAGATACAGTCCCTCTCGTTCAGTTACCACGACCGCGCCCAGACCGGCCAACTCCTCACCCGTGCCACGTCTGACGTCGAGATGGTGCACATGTTCGTCGGTATGGGCTTCATCCAACTCCTCAGCGCCATCCTGATGATGGTCGGCAGCATAGCGCTTTTGTTCGCCACCGACTGGCAACTGGCGCTCATCATGCTCGTGCTCGTACCGCTCACCTTCGGCATCTTCGCTCTCTTCGCCAGCAAGGCTCGGCCACTGTTCATGCAGATTCAGCAGCGGCTGGCCGATCTCAACACAGTGTTGCAGGAGAATCTGGCCGGCGTGCGGGTCGTCAAGGCCTTCACCCGCGAGCCTTACGAGGCTCAGCGTTATGCCCATGCTAACCAGAACCTATTCGATCTGAACATCGTCACCGGGCGGCTGATGGCGACGGCAATCCCCCTCATCTTTCTCATCGCCAATCTGTCGCTTTTGTCCGTCTACTGGCTCGGCGGCTATCAAGCCATTGCCGGGCATCTCAGCGTGGGCCGGCTGGTCGCCTTCGCCAATTACATGATGATGGCCTTTTTCCCCATGTTGATGCTGGGGATGATCATGGCGATGATCTCGCAGGCGGGGGCCTCGGCCGAGCGCGTCTTCGAGATCCTCGACGCTGGGTCTGAAGTGGCCGAGAAGCCGGACGCGGTCGAACTCCCTCCCCTCCAGGGACGGGTGGCTTTCGAGCAGGTCAATTTCCGCTACTTCAGCGGAGGCGAACCGGTGCTCAAGGGTGTCAGTTTCGTGGCCGAGCCAGGCCAGACAGTGGCACTGCTCGGCGCGACCGGCTCCGGCAAATCCACGATCATCAACCTCATCCCGCGCTTCTACGACGTGACCAGGGGACAGGTGACCGTTGACGGCCACGACGTGCGCGACGTGACACTGGACTCGTTGCGCCAGCAGATTGGCATCGTGCTTCAGGAGACGACGCTTTTCTCCGGCACGATCCGCGAGAACATCGCCTTTGGCCGGCCCGAAGCACCGCTGGAGGAGATCGTGGCCGCCGCCAAAGCCGCCGAGGCGCACGACTTCATCATGAGTTTCCCAGAGCAGTACGAAACGGCGGTGGGTGAGCGGGGGGTCACGCTTTCCGGCGGGCAGAAGCAGCGCATCGCCATTGCCCGGGCGTTGCTGCTCGATCCGCGCATCCTCATCCTGGATGACGCGACATCCAGTGTGGACTATGAAACAGAATATCGCATCCAGCAGGCGCTGGAGCGGCTGATGGAGGGCCGCACCAGTTTCGTCATCGCCCAGCGTATCGCCACGGTGCTCAACGCGGATCAGATACTGGTGCTGGAGCGGGGCGAGATCGTGGCGCGGGGCACGCACGAGGAACTACTGGACGGGAGCCCCATCTACGCGGAGATCTACTATTCGCAGTTGGGAGGCCACATGGAGGAGACTGCGGGACTATCTTCTCAATATCGTGAGGCAGTAGGTCGGTTTTGCTAACCGCCATGGGGTCGGATAGCAAATCCGACCTACTCTCGCTTGTTTGAGATTTGGAGTTTAGGCTTTGGGCTTTGAAACGGAGTTCCTGAATGTTCGGCGGTAGACACATGCGCGGTCTCACCCAAGAGACCTCCAAACCCGTAGAAGTGGGCCAGGCCCTGCGTCGCCTGCTGGGATATTTCCGCCCGTTCTGGGGCCTGCTGGCGGTGGTGGCCGTGCTGGTCATCGTCAGCACGCTGCTGCAACTGGCAGCCCCTTACCTGACCGGCGTCGCAGTGGATCAATTCATCGCGCCCCCAATGGACGAACAGCCCCACCCGGCCTGGCTGGAATGGCTCCTGTCTGCTCTGGGCCTCGTCGAAGGGGTGCAGGACATCAGCCAGGCCACCGGTCTGACCGTGACCATGCTGCTCCTGCTCGGCACCTACCTGCTGAACTGGGCCGCCACCGCCGGGCAGTTCTACCTCATGACACTGGCCGGGCAGAGAGTGCTGCTCCACATGCGCACGCAAATCTTCGAGCATATCCAGATTCTCTCGCTCAAGTTCTTCGACCAACACGAGGCTGGCGACCTGATGTCCCGCCTGGTCAACGACACCCAGGTCATCAACCAGGTCTTCAGCGGTGGGGTTGTGCGGCTGGCGAGTATGGGCCTTTCGCTGGTCGGCATCGTCCTCTCCATGCTCGCACTCAACTGGCGGCTGGCGTTGGCCAGTTTTACTGTTCTGCCGGTGATGCTCCTGACCACGACCGTCTTCTCCCGGAGAGCGCGAGCCGCCTTCCGTCGTACCCGCCAGACCATCGGCGAGGTGAGCGCCGAACTGCAGGAGAACATCTCCGCCGTGCGCGAGGTGCAGGCCTTCGCCCGCGAAGATGAAAACGTGGCCGAATTTGAGACGGTCAACGCCGCCAACCGGGACGCCAACGTCGAGGCCCAATCCATCCTCTCCGCCTTCTCCCCCACGCTCGATGTGCTCAGCACCATCGCGCTGGCTATCGTGGCTGGCTACGGCGGCTACCTGGTACTGGCCTTCGACCCGCCGCTGGTCACCGTAGGGATTATCGTCTCCTTTCTGATCTACGTGCGCCGCTTCTACGAGCCTATCCGGGGCATCGCCAATCTCTATACTCAACTCCAGTCGGCGTTAGCCGGCGCCGAGCGTATATTCGAGTTGCTGGATACGAAGCCAGAGATCGTCAATGCACCGGACAGTATTGAACTGCCCCCCATTGAGGGACGTGTGCTGTTTGACCACGTCCACTTCGCCTACAAGGAAAGTGAACTGGTGCTGCAGGACATCAACCTGGAAGCACTGCCGGGGCAGACCGTGGCGCTGGTCGGGCCGACGGGCGCAGGGAAAACGACCATCGTCAATCTCCTGGCCCGCTTATACGACGCGGACCAGGGCGCAGTGCGCATTGACGGCTACGACGTGCGGCAGGTGACCCAGGAGAGCCTGCGGCGACAGATGGGGATCGTCCTGCAGGACACCTTCCTCTTCTCCGGCACGGTGATGGAGAACATCCGCTACGGGCGGCTGGAGGCGGACGACGAAGAGGTGATCGCGGCGGCCCGGCTGGCCAACGCCGACCAGTTCATCACGCGGTTGCCGGAGGGCTACCAGACCAAACTGGGCGAGCGGGGACACAACCTGAGCCAGGGGCAGCGGCAACTGATCGCCATCGCCCGCGCAGTGCTGGCCGACCCGCGCATCCTGATCCTCGATGAGGCCACCTCCAGCGTGGACACGCGCACCGAACTGCTGATCCAGCGCGCCCTGGACGAACTGCTCCAGGGGCGCACCTCTCCTTCGACGAAACTCAGGACAAGTTTTGTCATCGCCCACCGCCTGAGCACCATCCGCAACGCCGACCAGGTGTTCGTGGTTGACCAGGGCCGCATCGTCGAGCGGGGCACGCACGAGGAACTGCTGGCCGCGCGGGGGCTGTACTGCGAACTGTACGAGAGCCAGTTTCGGCGGATTGGTGTCCACTTGCAGGATGCGGTATAATAGGCCCGCAAGAGGTGAAAGGAGCTATCTAATGCCCGAACCAGCCCGTACCCTCCGTGACGCCTACAACGCGGCCGACCCGGCCGTGCCGCTACCCAGCGGCGATCCACGTTACGTGGACTGCACCGACGTCCGGGGCAACCGGGACGTCGTGCAGCAGATGTTCGACACCGTCACCTGGTCCGACTCGGACACCGCCCAACTCCTCACCGGCCACCGGGGCTGCGGCAAGTCCACGGAACTCCTGCGCCTCAAGACCCGGCTGGAGGAGGCCGGCTACACCATCATCTACTTCGAGGCGGACGAGGATCTGGACGTCAACGACATCTTCTACAGCGACCTACTCCTGGCCATCGCCCGGCGCATCGAAGACGAACTGCGCGAAGAACACAACATTGAACTGGACGCCAAACTCCTGAAGAGCGTCCAGCGCTGGTTTGCCGAGGTGCTCTACACCGAGGAAGGCTGGCGGCAGATGGAACGAGAACTGGCGGCCGAGGCCGAGCTGGGAGTGGGGCTGCCTGTGGTTGTCCCCCTCCTGGCCCGCCTGCTGGCCCGCGTCACCGGGCAGATCAAAACCGGACACGATATCCGGGAGGAGATCCGCCGCAAACTTGATCCGCAGATCTCACTGCTCATTGAGAACGTCAACCTGCTGATCCATCAGGCCACCATCCAGTTGCGCCGCCAGAATCGCCGAGGACTGGTGCTCCTGATTGATAACCTGGACCGGATCACGCTGCGTGAACTGGATATGGGGCGCACCTCCCACGAGGCACTCTACATTGACCACGGAGTGCAGTTGCGGGCGCTCAAGTGCCACGTCGTTTATACCGTCCCCATCTCAATGGTCTACTCGCCGACAGCCACCCAACTGAAGGCCGTCTTCCCCCAATGCGCGGTCGTGCCGATGATCAACGTAGTACGGCGGGAAGGAGGCGATCACACCGAGGGGCTGGCCCGTCTGCGGGAGATGCTGGCTCGCCGGATAGACCTGGAAACCCTCTTCACCGGCGAGGCGGTGGACTACCTCTGCCATGCCTGTGGCGGGCACCCCCGCGACCTGATGCGGCTGGTGACCTACGCCTGCATCCGCGCCCCCCGCGACCGCTGGCCCCGGCCGATTGACCAGAAGGTGGCCGAGCGCGCAGAGGCTGAACTGGTGGAGGAGTACAGCCGTCTGATCCCGGAAAATCACTACCCCAAACTAGCCCGCGTCCACCTGCGCCACCAGGTGGAAAACGACGCCGACCACCAGTTGATGCTCTACAACCTGAGCGTGCTGGAGTACCTCAACGGCCCACCCCCCTGGCACGACGTCCACCCGGCGTTACGCTGCCTGCCCAAATTCCAGGAGGCGTTGAAGCGTGAGCGAGAAGCGATGGGCCTGGCCTGAAACGCCGGCCGCCCGGCAGAACCTGGAGACCCTCTCCGCGCGGGCCCGGGCCATCGGAATGGCCGCTCCGGGCCGTTTCGTGCTCCTGTTAGCCAAGTGCAATCTCCCGGCCCAGCGGGAGGCTCTGGCGGAGCATCTCCGGGCAATGCTGGAGCCGCTGGGCGTGGGCCTGGTAGAGATGGGCCTGGATGGGTCGGTGGACGATCTGCTGAACCACCTGAAGGCCCACCTGGAACCAGCCGGGCGAGACTCCGGGCCTGTCGAAGAGCGACCTCCTGAGCCCGTCGCAGGGTGGCTCTCTGTGCAGCCACAGCCCGCCCTTGCAGTGGCGGAGCCTCGAACTCCCTATACCAGTCACTCTCCGTTCGCCCTCAGCGTGCACGGGCTGGAGGCATCCCTCCGTTCCGCCGACCCCCACCCGCCGCTGTTGCCCCACCTGAACCTGGGACGGGAGCGGTACCGGGAACTGGGCTGTCCGCTGCTACTTTGGCTGCCCGACTACGCCCTCACCCGCCTGGCGCGGGAGGCCCCCGACTTCTGGGCCTGGCGCAGCGGCGGCTTCGAGTGCGGGCCGGAGGCGGAGAGGGCCGAGAGCGCGCTGCGGCAGGTGGCCTACGAGCCGGACCTGGTGACCTCCAGCCTGGACGCGGCGGCCAAACGAGAGCGGCTGGCGCTGCTGGAACAACTGCTGGCCGACTACCGGGAACTGGGGGAGGGGCCACGGGAGCGGGACGCCCAGGCGGGCATCCTGTGGAAGATGGGAAGCCTGCGCCAGGACCTGGGGGAGTACAAGGCGGCCCGGCGGGCCTACCAGGAGGGATTAGAGTTCAAGCGAGAACTGGAAGAGGAGCGAGGGGTAGCGGGGCTGCTCCACCAACTGGGGATGCTGGCCCAGGACCAGGGGGACTACGCCGAGGCCCGCCGTCTCTACCAGCAGTCCCTCGACATCGCGCAGCGACTCGGCGACCGCGCCAGCGTCGCTCAGACACTCCACCAACTAGGGGTGCTGGCCCAGGATCAGGGGGACTACGCCGAGGCCCGCCGCCTCTACCAGCAGTCCTTCGAAATCGCGCAGCAACTCGGCGACCGCGCCAGCGTCGCCTCAACGACCAGCCAACTCGGCATCTTGGCGTATCTCCAGGGAGATGTCGAACAAGTGCGGCGGCTACACGAGGAGAGTCTGGCAATTCGGCGGGAGATTGGTGACAAGCAGGGCATCGCTATTGACCTCCACCAACTGGGGATGCTGGCCCAGGCGCAGGAGGACTATGCCGAGGCCCGCCGCCTCTACCAGGAATCCCTGGACATCGCCGGGCAACTCGGCGACCGTGCTGGTGTCGCCCAGACGCTCCACCAACTGGGGAGGCTGGCCCAGGCCACGGGTGACTACACCGAGGCCCGCTGCCTCTACCAGGAATCCCTGGACATTGGCGAGCAACTCGGCGACCGCGCCGGCATCGCACAGACGCTCCACAACCTGGGCGCGCTGGCTCAGGCCCAGAGGGACTATGCCGAGGCCCGCCGCCTCTACCAGCAGTCCCTCGACATCGAGCAGCAACTCGGCAACCGCGCTGGCGTCGCCTTCACGCTGGCACAACTGGCGCTGTTGGAGGAAGCAGAGAGGAACCTGGAGCGCGCATTGGATCTCGTCTGCCAGGCCCAGGAGATCATGACCAGCCTGGGCAACCCGGAACACATTGCACGTATCCAACAGCACCGAGAGCGGCTGGAGAGGAAGTTGCAGTAGTGGGAGTGGGGCATAGCCTGCGCTGGGGAGATTACCACGGATAAAGAAATGAACGATACCTGCTGCGAGTCCTCATCGTCTATTTCCCCATCCGTGGTTCTCTCGTGGTTCTCTCGCCGCCGCCCGCCGGAGCGCGCATTGATCTGTTGCCCGCTAATTGCTAACTGCCAACTGCTAACGGCTACGATATGATTGACCCGAAAAGACCCGCCCGCTACGAACGTCTCTACGCGCAGTTGAAGGACCTCATCGCCGGCAAGTCACCCAACCTGGTGGCGGCGATGGCGACCATGTGCGCCGTGTTGCACCACAAGATGGGCCCACCACCTCTGGACCGGCTTCTACTTCGTGGCGAGCGGGGATGAACTGCACGTGGGGCCTTACCAGGGACCAGTCGCCTGCCAGGTGCTGCGGGAGCGCGGCGTCTGTCTGCACTGCGCCCGCACCCGGCAGCCGGTGGTCGTGCCGGACGTCGAGCAATTCCCCGGCCACGTCGCCTGCGACTCGCGCTCCAAGAGCGAGATCGTCCTGCCG
>JAUWNP010000220.1 GCA_030612585.1 Anaerolineae bacterium | reverse complement strand
ATCAGCGGGGCCGGCGGCCTGATCTTCCTGTGGCTGGGCTTCCGGCCGGAGCCGGGCAAGCAGAAGCGCAGGCGAGTGTTCCGCAGCGGGGTACTGGGTATGGTGGCACTATTGGTGGCTGTGTCGGCTGTGCTGGGCGTGGGGCCGGTCAATGCATTGCGCGAAGCCGCCTTTCAGCGCACCGTGCAGGCAGCCCTGGCAGAAGAAGTAGCCGCCATGGGCCAGGTGGAACTGGCCAACTGGCAGATCACCGGCGACGACGGCCAGACGGTGCACCTGGAAGTACACGTGCGCGCCACGCGCCCGGTGTTGCACCAGGAGACCGTGGATTTGCAGGAGCGTGTGGCATTGCGCTTGCAACGGCCGGTGGCATTGGCACTAACGGTGATCCCCATCACCCGGCTCGATCCGTTTGTGCCACCGACCTTCACGCCCATGCCCACGCCGGGGCCGACCTCTACCCCCACGCCCACCAGCACACCATCACCCATACCCACGCTCAGCCCAACACCAACCGACACGCCCACACCCACGCCCACAACCACACCTACATCTACGCCGACGCCGACGCTTACCCCCACACCCGTGGTCGCCGTCGTGTCGGGCACGGGCGGGCGTGGCCTGTTCCTGCGCCGGACGCCGGGCGGCGCCATCGCCAGGACGCTGCGCGAGGGCGAGCGTGTGGAATTACTATACCGGAGCGAAACCTCGGACGGCGTTGAATGGGTGGAAGTGCGCGACGAACAAGGGCGCATCGGCTGGGTGGCGGCCAAGTACATCACGCCTCAGTAGACTGCGCAGGCATTGATCATCGTTTCGGCCACCACATGCCCTCAGCCCCCGTCTCGGGGGCGTTTCAGGCGTACCCCCCCAGGTAAACACGCCCCCGAGGAAGGAGGGCTTGGAGATTTGGGGAACAAGTGGCCCAAACGACGATCGTGGCCACTGCTGCTCAATTAAGTCTTGCGTTTTTCGCATTACACAAGTATACTCGATACACAACAAAAGGAGCGTACAATGAAATTCATCAACCTGCTTCTGAAAGGCATGGCCGTCGGGGTATCCAACGTGATCCCTGGCGTCAGCGCAGGCACCTTCCTGGTACTGCTCGGCATCTACGACGAACTGGTAGAGGCAGCCGGCAATTTCCTGACCAATAAGAGCCGGAGGAAAGACTACTTTTTGTTCTTGCTGCCGTTGGTGATCGGAGCCGCCGGTGCTATCCTGGCCTTTGCCAATCTGATCACCCTCTTGCTGGAACGGTATGCAGTGCCGACACAGTTTTTCTTCATCGGCCTCATTCTCGGCTCCATTCCGACCGTGCTCAAGATGCATCACGACATGAGCCCTTCCAGGCCCAGGGCGGTGGCGTTTGTCGTGGGGTTGGGGCTGGTGATCCTTCTGGCAGTGGGGGAGCGGCGCGGGATAGGGGGACACTTCTCTGCTGGCACCACTTCTCTGCTGGCCCTCTTCCTCTTCGCTGCGGTCGGCTTTTTCGCCGGGGGCGCGATGGTGACGCCAGGCGTGAGCGGTTCGTATATCTTTCTCCTGACAGGAGCGTATGGACCGATTATGCAAGCCGCAGCTTCCCTGACCAGTCCTCCCGTTCATTGGGGGGTGATTGTCGCGGTGGCGGCTGGGGCTGTAGTCGGCATCCTGGTCTGCTCCAGGTTGATTGACCTGGCCCTGAAGCGGCAGCCAGCCGTAACCTTCTACGCCATCCTGGGGTTGATCTGTGGCTCGTTCGTCGGCCTTTGGCCGGCGAATCTGGATCTTTCCGTATCCTCTCTCGCCGGCATACTGGCCTTTGCGGCTGGCGTCGCCATCGCCTATTTACTCGGCAAGCCCTCCCAAACAATGAACAAAATATGAGGCTGTCACCACCAATCTACCAATTTACCAATCTACCAATTTACCAAAGGAGATTATGATGACCCTGGCTTACGTCGTGCTAGCAGCAGTCATCCTCGTCAGCGCCATTACAGCCGTGCTGTCCAAGAACCTGCTGCGCGCGGCTGTCGCGCTGGGAGTGGGCAGCGCCGCTCTGGCGACGCTGTTTTTCCTGCTCAACGCACCCTACGCGGGTGGCTTTGAGTTGAGCGTGGGGGCTGGCTTGATCAGTGTCCTGTTTATCGTCGCCATCAGCCTGACTGAGTCAATGCGGGGGCAGGAACAATGAAACAAGGAACAAGGAACAATGAGCAAGCAAAGGAGGGCACAGTGGCGTCTACACGGAAGTTCATCAATCTGCAGCGCGAGCACGTCGCCTGGGCCGGCACTGTGGTCGTGCTGCTGGTCGCCGGCTTGCTGATCGGCCGGCAATTCCTGGCCCCACCCGACGACGCCCAGATAGCCCCGTTCCGGCAGTGGTTCTGGGAGAGCCGCAGCCTCGACTTGGTAGCGCAGGTGGGACTGATCTTTGTCGGCGCGCTGGGCATCGCCGCGCTGTTGCCCAGGGATAAGGAGGACACAGGAAGACAAATGACAAATGACAAATGGCAAATGACCAATAAACAGGGCAATGAGAACGACGAATGAATGTGGAGACGATGGACTGGCTGGACCTGCTCAACACAGCGTTGACCGTTTTGCTGTTCTTAATCGGGCTGTTCTGCCTGCTCACGCGGCGCAACGTCATCAAGCAGGTGTTCGGCCTCAAGATTATGCTCCAAGGCGTCACGCTGAGCCTGCTACACGCCGGCCACGTGTGTGGGGATGTGCGCCTTGCTGAGACAATGGTCATCTCGGCGCTGGTGGTCGAGACAATCGTGATCGCCATTGCGTTGGCCTTGATCGTGAATGTTTTCCGCCACTACCCATCAGGAGACATTGACCATCTGGACCGGCTGCGAGGTTGACGTGATGGATGTACTGGTTATGGGGCTGGTTGCGCTGCCGCTGTTGGCGGCCGTCCTGGTGGCCGTGGCTTTACGACGCGCCCACCCCTCAACTGTGCACCGCGTGGCGCTGACGGTGACCGGTTTGACAGCGCTGTGCGCGTTGGCCCTGCTGCCCCATATCGGAGACGGGCCAGCCATCACGGTCGAGTGGCTGCCCGGCGCCGGTCTCATGGGGCTGACCACCGGCGCCACGGGGCTCTACGCTGCGCTGGTGACCACGTGGGGGGTATTCCTCGCCCTGCTCGCAGCCCCCCCTTTCATCCCCCCCAACTTTGGGGGGGAAAGAGGGGGGGGCAGCGCGGAGCGTCCACCCCTGTCCGCGGCCGTGACGCTGCTGGCGCTGGCTGCCACCAACGTTGCCTTCCTGACCGATCACTTCCTGGCTCGCTACATCGCGTTGGAGATCGTGGCACTGTGCATCGCCCTGGCACTGCTGGTCGAAGTGCGAAACTCGGCCGGCATCCGCCTGGCCTGGAGAGGCTACCTGCTCCTGCGCCTGGGCGACGCAGGTCTGCTCACCGCCATCCTGATACTGATGGAGGCCAGCGGAACGTTGAGCATTGGCCCGGCGCTGAGCGCCGGTGGCGCGCTGGACGCCACGCGGCTTGGCCTGGTCGTAGCCGGCTTTATCCTGGCGGTGTGGGTCAAACTAGGTATCTGGCCCTTTCACCTCTGGAGCCAGCCCGGGCGACGGCTGTCGCTGGCCTCGCAGGCCTGGCTCTACGCCACCGTCATGCCCAACCTGGGCTTATATCTGCTCTACCGCGTCACGCCACTGCTGGCGCTGGCCGGTCCGCTGCAGAAGGCGGCGCTCTGGCTGGGGGCCGGCGGCGCGGCGCTGGCAACGCTCATCGCGCTGACACGGGCGGACGTGCGCGGAGCGCTGGTCTACGTCGGGGCCGCGCAGGGCGGATTGGCGCTCTTCGTCGCTGCCAGCGGGGTCAAGCCGGCCGTCTGGTTGGGCTTGCTGGCGCTGACGCCGCTGCGCCTGTTGCTCTTCCTGGCGGCGGATGCGGCTCAGAGTTCCGATTCACCCTCCCGGCGCGGGGCCGCCGCCTGTTTCTTTGCCCTGGGTGGGCTAGCACTGGTGGCTTTCGGCTTGCTGACAACCTGGTGGGCACGGGAGGCAGGAGCTCCGTTGGACGCGCTGCTCGTCGCCGAAGCCGCCGTCGCGCTGACCGGCGTCTGGACGGCAAACGCAGCGTGGCGGCTTCTGTCAGACCCTAAGGGTTTAGGAAAACCCTTAGGGTCTTCGGAGGTTCACTGGACTCAGTGGATGACGGTGGGGTCGTTGGGCGCCGGAGTGTTGGCCGGCGGGTTAGCCTTTGGGCCACTGACCCGCCACCTGGCGGCAGCCAGCCGCGCGTCGCTGCCGGCCATACCCACGTTGCCAGCCCTGTTGTGCTACGCGGCAACTACCCCGGCGCTGCTGGTGGTGATGTCTCTGGCATTGGCTGTGTGGTGGCTCCAACGGCGCTCAGGATTGGGATCTCTCGTTTCGGCGCAGCCGGCGGAGGAAGTGTACAACCTGGAAGAGGGATTGGCCCGGACGGCACAAGTGTTGCACGCCGTGGTCGAGGTCGGCATTTTGGAACAGATCGTCGCCCTGACCGTGCGGGCTGTGGTGGATGGAGCGCGCGTCACCTATCACGTCGTGGAACGTGATGGCCTAGAGGGCTTCTTGCGCGGTTCCGTGCGAGTTGTGATGGCTGGGGCGCGTCTCACTTATCGCGTCGTGGAACGTGATGGCTTGGAGGGCCTCCTGCGCAGTTCCGTGCGGGTTGTGGTGGATGAGGCGCGCGTCACCTATCGTGTCGTGGAACACGAAGGACTGGAGGGCTTTCCGCGCCATTCCGTGCAGGCTGTTCTGGCGCTGAGCCGGGGATTGCAGCGTTGGCACACGGGGCGGCTGCGGCGCAACCTGTTGTGGGTGGTTGCCAGCCTGGCGCTGGTGGTGCTGACCCTGGTGCTGTATGGTTAAGAATAGGGAGGAGACATGAACATAGAGATAATGTGGCTGGTGACCATCCTGGGTGCGCCGCTGGCGGCGGCACTGTTGCTCCCTCTGCTACGCGGCCGCGGCGCGCGCATGGCGGGTTGGATCGCGGGCCTGGCCGCGGCGCTCTCGCTGATCGCCACTTTTGCCTTGTTGCCGGCGCTCCGGCGCGGCGACGTCCCCGCTCTCAGCTTTGAATGGATTCCGGCGGCGCACATCCGCCTGTCGCTGCACCTGGACTGGCTGACCTTTCCCTTCCTGGTCACAGAGGCGGCTGTGACACTGGTGGCCATCATCTACACCTGGGGCTACCACCGCCCGGACGAGAGGACGCCTTTTTTCTACGCCTTGCTGATGCTCTTTGCTGTTGGAATGTCCGGCACCACCCTGGCCGACGATACGTTCCTGTTCTACATCTTTTGGGAACTGATGCTGGTGGCCTCCTGCGCGCTGATCGCCTTCTGGGGCGATGGCGAGCGCCGGGGCGCGGTGGCGCTCAAGTACTTTATTTTCACCCACATGGGGTCGCTGATGGTGCTGGTGGGGCTGATGGTGCTCTACGACGCCACCGGGGGCGACAGTTTCTCGGCCCTGCGGGCGGGCGTGACCTTGGCCCCCGGCCTGGTGACGACCGTGATCGCGTTCTTCATCGTTGGCTTTTGCGTCAAGATGGCCATCTTCCCGCTGCATCTCTGGCTACCAGACGCCCACGCCGTGGCCCCGATGCCGGTCACCATCATGCTCGCGGCGGCGATGCTCAGTATGGGCACCTACGGCATACTGCGCTTCCCGCTGAGCATCTTCTCGCCGGCCCAGATGGCTCCCTTTGTCGTGCCGATGATGGTGGCGGGCATTGTCTCCGAACTCTACGGCGCGCTGATGGCCCTGGCTGAGCAGGACGTCAAGCGCATCATCGCCTACTCCAGCGTCAGCCAGATGGGATATATCCTCTTCGGGCTGGGCACGCTGACCTACGACGGGATAGCAGGAGCGACGCTGCACGTCATCTACCACGCCATCGTCAAGGCGCTGCTCTTCATGTGCGTGGGGCTGGTGATACGCGCCACGGGGCGGCGGCGCATCGCAGAACTGGGCGGCCTGGGGAGTGCGATGCCACTGGTGGCACTGTGCACCGGTGCGGGCGCGCTGGCCATCGCCGGGACGCCGCCCTTTTGCATCTTTACCAGCGAGTGGATGATCTTTTCCGGTGGCTTCCACACCGCCCACATCGGCCTCTCTGTCCTGACGCTGTTTGGGTCGCTGCTGACGGTGGCCTACGCCCTCTGGTTCGTGGGGCGCATCTTTTTCGGCGCTCGCCCGGAAGGACTGACGGTGCGCCGGCTGCCCTGGGCGATGGTAGTGCCGACGGTCTTGCTGGCTGCGCTGGCCCTCATCGAGGGGCTCTTCCCGGCGCCGGTCTTTGACTGGGTGGCCCACGAGTTGCCGTTGATCCTGGGAGGCTCCTGGTGACGGGTGACGTCTTGGTGGTGCTGCCACTGGCCTGCCTGGCCGGCGGCGCGTTCGCCGTCTACCTGGTGGCACGCCTGTTGACCAGCCGCAACGATCTGCTGGCGCTGCTCACGGTGCTCGTATTCGCGGCGGCGCTGGTGGCGCTGGCACCCCTCTTTGCGCTCACAGGCAAAGAAACCGGGTTTCTGGGAGAAACCCGGTTTCTCCTGCCAGCATGGGGCCATTTTGGAGAGGGAGGGGCTTTCCTGCGCGCCGACCCCGGCGCACTGGTAGTGGCAGGCGTAGCGCTGGGCCTGGGTCTGCTGGTGACGCTCTACTCTGGCCGTTACCTGGCGCTCGACCAGCGCTACGAGACCTACTACCCGCTGCTACTGTTGCTGGTGACCGGCCTGGTGGGCATGGTGCTGGCGGCCGACCTGTTCAATCTCTACATGTTCTGCGAGTTGATGAGCATCGCCGCCTACGTACTGGTCGCCTTTCGCCGCCGCCTCGCCACGGCCATCGAAGCCGGCTTCAAGTACCTGGTGATGGGCAGCGTGGGCACGGTCATCATCCTGCTGGGCATCTCGTTCGTCTACCGCGAGACGGGGACGCTGGCGTGGGGCCCCCGCGCCACCCCCCCCCCCCGCGGGGGGGGGGGGGGGGGGGGGGGGGGGGGGGGGGGGGGGGCGGGGCGCGC
>JAUWNP010000061.1 GCA_030612585.1 Anaerolineae bacterium | reverse complement strand
CCTAGTAGAATGGCTTCCGATGTTTTTTAGAATATTCTAGGATAAGATGGCATCTTGTCTTACTCTTGGTTCATTTTCGTCCTTGGTGGTGAGCCGAGGATCATGGCGACTGCCTGCTTCGTTTTCCCAGCGTGTGGCAGACTTGCGCGGGCGGGTGGCTCGGGGTACAATGACAGGATGCAACAGTGCTCTGAGATCAGGAGAGGATTAGGAGGGAACTATGCCAACCGGCGATGATCGTCTCATACGCTTTCTCCAACAGGAGAACGTACGTCTCAAGGATGAGAACCAACTGCTGACCGACGAGGTCCGCGCCCTGCACCGGTATATCAGGGCCCTGCAAAGGCTGCAGGAGACTGTCCAACGCTTCACGCCCGAACAAAAGATCCTGGCCCTGTTGGACGAGACACTGGAATGTGCCCTGGTGTTGCTGGACGCCACCGATGGGTCTTTGTCGCTGATTGACGAGGAGACCGATGAATCGGTGTTCGTGCTGGTATACGGCGCTGTTCGCGAGACGCTGCCCGGCTACCGCTTCGACCGCAGGCTGGGCATTGCCGGCTGGGTGGCCGAACATGCCGAGCCGGTTGTCGTTCACGACGTGCGCGCTGATCCGCGCTTCCTGCCGGCGGTGGACGAGCGCTTTGACTTCGTGACCCACTCGCTGGTGGCGGTACCCCTGGCCGCACGGGGCAAGGTTCTGGGGGTGATCGAGGTGGTCAACAAGCGCTCCGGAGAGGATTTCACCGAGGATGACGCCAGTCTGCTTTCTGTCCTGGCGATGCTCGCTGCCTCTGCGTTGGACTATGCCGCCTCTGCTCCAGCAGAGGCTGAGGGGCAACCGTGAGCGACCTGCTGCAAGCCGATTCCCTCCCCTGGCTGCTCGAGCCAGATGAGGCCAATCCTGGCGTGCGCTACTTTGCCCTGCGCGATCTGCTCGACCGGCCTGCTGATGACCCTGAAGTCGTCGCCGCCCAGGATGCAGTGATGCGCACCGGCCCTGTCCCCGCAATTTTGGACGCCCAGTACCCGGAGGGCTACTGGGTCAAGCCTGGTCCGGGCTACTCCCCCAAGTACCGGTCCACCCTCTGGTCGGTGCTCTTCCTGGCTCAACTGGGAGCCGACGGGAAGGATGAACGCATACATCGGGCCGTCGAGTACGTCTTCGCTCACGCCCAGGCCGAAAACGGTGGGTTTGCCTGTAATGGTCGCCCTAGCACGACCATCCACTGCCTGTGGGGTAATATGGTGCGGGCGCTGCTCGACCTGGGCTATGGGGGAGACGAGCGGCTGGACCGGGCGATTGACGCGCTGGCCCGCTCCATCACCGGCGAAGGGTACGAGTGGTACCGCAAGGGGGGTGTTCAGGCTCCCGGCTTCGTCTGCTCCGCCAACTATGGCCTGCCCTGCGGGTGGGGCGCGGTGCGGGCGCTGTGGGCGCTCAACCGCGTGCCCGCCGCCGGCCGCACCCCTGCCGTCGAGGCCGCCGTCGCCGCCAATACCGATTTCCTGCTCAGTTACGACGTCGCCCGCGCCGACTATCCCTACAAGGAGCGCATCAGTTCCAGTTGGTTCAAGTTCGGCTACCCGCTGGGCTATGTCACCGATGTGCTGCTCAACTTGGAAGTGCTATCTGAGGCCGGTTACGCGAAAGACCCGCGTCTGAATGACGCCGTCGAGTTGGTGCTCTCCAAGCAGGACGGGCAAGGGCGCTGGAAGATGGAGTACAGTTACAACGGCAAGATGTGGGCCGACGTGGAAAAGAAGGGGAAGCCCAGCAAGTGGGTCACGCTGCGGGTGGTGCGGGTGCTTAAAGCCTGAATCACTGAAGCGCTGATTGTACTGAATTCCACTGAATGGTTAGCCTTTCTCAGCGTCGTCAGTGGGTTCAGTGCCTCAGTGGTTCGACGCTCAGGCCGCGCTGCGCGCTCTCGAAGCCGATGACGAGGAGGGCCTGGTCGCTGTCCTGATGACCGTCATTGGAGGCTGAAATGACCGAGGAACTGGAGTTTGCGACTTACTGTGGCCTGTACTGCGGGCTGTGTGCGGGCCGAGCGCGCATCCCCAAACGGGCTGCGGCGTTGCAGGAGGCGATGGCCGAGGAAGGATGGCCCGACTGGGGCGCTGGCATACCTGGCTACGCCGAGTTCTGGCGCTTCTTGGAGAGCCTGCAGGACGACGGCGGCTGTCCCGGCTGCCGCGCTGGCGGCGGCCCACCTGAGTGTCAGATCCGCGCTTGTGCCCGGCAGCGGGGATTGGAACTGTGTGGCCAGTGCCCCGATTTTCCTTGCCCCCGCATTGAGGCCCTGGGCGCCATTTATCCCACCCTCATCGCCGACAACCGGCGGGTGCAAGCGGTGGGGTTGGAGCAGTGGCTGAGCGAGCAGAAGGAACGGGCACGGCGCGGCGTCGTCTACGCCGATATCCGCTATCAGGTGGACGAGGCAGTTTGGGGTCAGGCATTCGGTGAGTCAGAAGGATAACAGAGAGGAAGCGAGTCTGATGGAAGAGAGAGACTTGGCTGGCGTCTGCGGTCTCTACTGCGGGCTGTGCCCCCGCTTTCAATCCAAGGCACGGAGCAGGTGCCTGGGCTGCCAACTGGGCGAGCAACATTCCTATTGCAGTGTCTACCGGTGCTGCGTCACCAAGCGGGGGCTCTTCACCTGCGCCGACTGTGACGAGTATCCGTGCGAGAGGCTATTGCGAGTGCTGGGCGTGGAGGAGGGGCTGGACAGTTTCATAAGTCACAAGCCGGCCCTCCCCAATCTGGACAGGATCAGGGAGGTCGGACTGGAAATCTATCTGGAGGAGCAAAGGGAGCGGCGGCTGTTGGTAGAACACCTGCTTGACCGCTACAACGAGGGGCGCTCGATGAGTTTCTACTGCAGAGCCTGCGGGCTGATGCCACCTGACATGATCCGCCAGGCGATAGGTGAGATGGAAGAGATGCTGGTCAGCCAGCAGGTAGATGGGTCAGACCTGAAAGCAAAGGCGAAGGCTATGAGAACCACGATTCAAGACCTGGCCTCGTTAGCAGTCATTGATTTAAGGCTTAGAAAGAAGAAATGACAGGCGTCTTCAAAGTCTCGTTAGTCAACCGCTACCTGGCCCACAAGCAACACCTTTTGCCCACCTCTCACCTCGGTGACGCGGTGCAGGTCACGCGCGACATTGTGGCCCTGCACGCCACCAGCGCGACCTCGCCATACCTCTCCCTCCGGGCGCGGGTTCCCGATTTCCAGCGCGAGATGCTGGAGGACGCGCTCTACGAGCGACGAGATCTGGCCAGGGTACACTGTATGCGGATGACGGTGCACGCGATACCCGGCGACGAGGTGCCCCTTTTCTTCCAGGCTTACGTCGAGCGACACTTCCTGGCAGAGCTCCGAGGCTAAGAGCCCCTTCTTGTGCAAGCAGGGATCTGCCAGGAGGGGGATGCAGAAGCACTGCTGAAGGGACTGTGTACCGCCAGGTGCTGAATGTGCTGACCGAGAAGGGACCATCCACGGTGCGGCAGATCGGCCAGGCGGTGCCCGAACTCAAGGCCAAGATCCAGCACGACGTGGGCAAGCCTTATGAGGGCGAATTCAGCATCGGCTCGCGCTTGATGCTCACCATGTGCGTGTTGGGGCTGATCGTCCGCTCCCGGCCCCGAGGCAGTTGGCGCAGCAACCTCTACGAGTACGCCGCCCTCTCCGACTGGCTGCCGGATATTGATCTGGATTCCGTCACCTCTCAGGAAGCGCGGGCCTGGCTTGTGCGCCGCTACCTGTCCGCCTTCGGACCGACCACCTTCGACGACGTGCAGTGGTGGACAGGCTTTTCTAAGGGCGAGACGAGGAAGGCCCTGGAGCCGCTGAAGCCGGAGTTGGTGGAAGTCACCATTGAGGGATTGGGTGATGGGTATTGGATATTGGCTGAGGACGTCCAGCGACTGCGCGACTTCTCCCTGCCGGATGGTCCCTATGTCTTCTTTCTCCCGGATCTTGATCCCTACATCATGGGCTACCGTGATCGGCGTCGCTTTCTGGCGGCGGAGCACCGCGCGGGAGTCTTTGATCGCGCTGGGAACGCCGTGCCGACCGTTTGGGTTAACGGGCGGGTGGTAGGCGCCTGGGGGCAACGCAAGGCTTGTGGTGAGCACCGTCGAACCAACGGGAAAGTCATCTACAGCCTCTTCGAGCCGGTATGTGACGAGGAGCGGGTCTTGCTGGCGGACGAGGCCCAGCGGTTGCAGGGCTTCCTGGGCGGCGAGTTTCTTCCGCCGCGCTTTCGCACGCCCTTCACCCGCGCTCTGAAATAAGATTGGCTCAGCCAGACCTGACAGGTTTTTGGCAATCGTGCGTGAGACAATGAGGCACATTGGGGGCAAATCAGCGGCAAATGACCAGAAATTACTAAACCTGTCAGGTCTTGATCTGCTGGACAGATGAATCGGAGGTAACTTGTGGCGGAACCACTGAAGAACATGTACAACCAGCAGTTCGTGACCGACCTGGCCGCATCGCTTGGGAACGTATACCCCGAGTTCGACCGGGACGCCTTTTCAGTGCGCGTCTTTGACGGGGACTGGGAGGCCCGCGAACTCAAAGACCGGATGAGGCACATCACCACTGTCCTGCATGACTCCCTGCCGCCCGACTACCGTACCGCACTCGACATCCTTCGCCAGGCGGCTCTCTTGCTCTCCGACTACGGCTTTGAAAACATGATCTTTCCCGATTACGTCGCGGTCTATGGGCTGGATGACCTGGAAGTCTCGCTCCCGGCACTGGAGCAGCTCACACAACTGATCAGCGCCGAGTTCGCCGTGCGTCCGTTCATCGTGCGCTACCAGGATCGTCTGATGGCCCAGATGCGCCAGTGGGCACAGCACGAAAGCCCGCGCGTGCGCCGCCTGGCCAGTGAAGGCTGCCGCCCGCGCCTACCCTGGGGGATGGCCCTGCCTGCTCTCAAAACCGATCCGTCACCGATCCTGCCCATCCTCGAACAACTCAAGGACGACGAGGCGGAACCGGTGCGGCGCAGCGTTGCCAATAACCTCAACGACATCTCGAAGAACAACCCCGACGTGGTAATCGAGGTGCTGCGACGCTGGCAGGCACACGGCACCAAGGAAATCCGCTCAATTGCCAGCCATGCGCTGCGCACATTGGTCAAGGCCGGCCACCCCGACGCGCTTGAACTGCTTGGCTACCCTGCTGATCCGGCGATTGGTGTGCATTACCTGACCGTCGAACCAAAAACTGTCCCGCTGGGCGGCAAAGTGACGTTCTCATTCGAGATCGAGTCATTGAGCGACGAACCGCAGAACCTGATGATTGACTACGTGGTGCACCTTATGAGGGCCAACGGCCGGCTCACGCCGAAAGTGTTCAAACTGACCAAAAAGACGATCCAGCCCGGTGAGGTCCTCCACATCACAAAGAGGCACAGTTTTGCGCCAGTGACGACGCGCAAATACTACCCCGGCGAACACGCCATTGAGCCCAAAATCAACGGCAAGTTGTTTGAGCGGGCTGTGTTTGTGCTGGGCTAAATGGAGGAGGCAAACGATGATTGACACATCCCTGGCCGGCGCCTGCGGCCTCTACTGCGGGGCTTGCGGCATCTACCGGATGTACAAAGACCAGGACGCCAAACGGCTGGAACAGGCCGCCCGCGAGGTCTTCCACTGCCAGCCAGACGACATCCGCTGCGAGGGCTGCCGTGGCCCCCTCGACCACCACTGGAGTCCGGAGTGTCGGTTTCTGGCCTGCACTCGTGAGCGCGGTATCGCCTTCTGCCGCGAGTGCGTTGATTTCCCCTGTGAGGAACTGGTCGCCTTCAGCGCCGACCGCCGCGACATTCCCCTGATCAACCTGCGCCGCCTGGCCGAAGCGGGCCTTGAGGTTTGGCTGGCGGAGCAGGAGGCCCGCTACCGCTGTCCCGCCTGCGGCAAGCCGGTGGACATCTACAGCAAGGCGTGCCGTGCATGCGGGGCGGAACTGCCGAAGCGATAACCGTCGGAGGACAGTCGCGATGGACACCCTGTTCCAGATCAGCCTACTGGAGGAAGGGGCAGGCCCCGCCTGGTTGTCCCTGATGAACAGCGGCCTGCGAGACTGCCCCGGCTTTGAGCCGCTGGCGGACCTGGACTACCAGCGGATGTGGGGCGGGGACAGGGCAAGGGCGGGCCTCACCCTCGCAGCCGAGCGCGGGGGAGAACTCGTCGGCGCGGTCTCCCTCATCTTTGGCAAGCACCGGGACTGCCTGCGTGCCCTGGTCGTGCGCCCGGGCGTCCGGCGGTGCGGAGTGGGCGCGGCGCTCGTCGAGGTTGCCCTCGACCGTTTCCGCAGTCGAGGGCTGTACCCTTCGACAGGCTCAGGGCAATGCCTGGCGGAGGCACAGGACTGGGACGTGCCCCCGTACCGTGCCTTCTACGAGGCCCTCGGCTTCCGCCCCACGCGGCGCTACCTGTTGCTGCGCTGGAACCTCACCGCACCACTGCCCGCGTTGCCTCTGAACCATGAGGTGGTCGTGCGTCAAGCCACTTCCTATTCTCCCCAAACTGCGCTACAATTATGTCAGGAATTGTCATCAATCTGGTGTAGAATACTGTCGTAGGCTGTCCGTCGGACAGTCGAGGGAGAGCGCCATGTCGAATACTGCTACTCGACTCATCTCACTGATAATGCTGCTGCAACGGCGGCCCAACCAGAAGGCGGCCCAACTGGCGGAGGAACTGGGCGTCTCGGTGCGCACCGTCCACCGGTACATTGCCATGCTGGACGAGATGGGCATCCCGGTCTACTCTGAGCGCGGCCCCCATGGCGGCTTTTCGCTGGTGCGCGGCTACAGGATGCCCCCGCTGGTCTTCACCCCGGAGGAGGCGGTCGCCGTCTACCTGGGCACCAGCCTGGTGGAGGAGATGTGGGGCCGGTTGTACCGCGACGCCGCGCAGGGGGCACTGGCCAAACTGGATAACCTCCTTCCCAACGAGCAGCGGCACGAGGTCGCCTGGGCGCGCCGGACGCTGCTGGCGACTGGGCTTCACCGCGCCGACCACACGTCACTGGCGCCACTACTCGAAAAACTGCGCCGCGCCACCCGCGAACGACGACGAGTCACGATGGTCTACCGGAGCCGAGGCCAGCCAGAATCCTTGCAGCGCGACCTCGACCCCTACGCGCTGGTTCATCGCTGGGGTTGGTGGTACGTCATCGGTTACTGTCGCCTGCGCGGGGATATGCGCACGTTCCGCGTAGATCGTATCATCGAACTGACGCTGCTCGACCGGACCTTTGACGTGCAGGCCGACTTTGACGTTCAGGAATACCTGGCGGCGGAGCAACAGATGGAACCGCGGGTGCAGGTCCGTATGCGCTTTGCGCCGGAGGCGGCGCTCCTGGCATTGGACAACCGCGCTTCCTGGGAGACGGTGGACGAGCAGCCCGACGGCTCGGTGATCGTCACCTTCGCCGTGACGGACCTGGAGTGGGCGGCCTGGACGGCGTTGGGTTACGGTCCCCACGCCGTCGTGCTGGAGCCGGAGGAACTACGTTGCCTGGTGAGCGAGCGGGCCCGCGCCATCGTTGCGCAGTATGCACCTGCTGGATAACACAACATGTACCCTGACGAGATTCTCATTCGCGGAGCCAAGGAACACAATCTCAAGAACATTGACGTGATACTCCCGCGCTTCAAGTTGGTGGTGATCACGGGGGTATCTGGCAGCGGCAAGTCGTCGCTGGCCTTCGACACGCTCTACGCCGAGGGCCAGCGCCGCTACGTCGAGTCGCTCTCTTCTTACGCCCGCCAGTTCATCGGCCAGATGGAAAAGCCCAAGGTGGACTTCATCGGCGGCCTCAGTCCGGCGATTGCCATCGAGCAAAAGGCGGTGAGCAAGAATCCCCGTTCGACGGTGGGCACAGTGACAGAGATCTATGACTACCTGCGGGTGCTCTTTGCCCGCGTCGGCACGCCGCACTGCCCGCAGTGCGGGCGCGAGGTGCGCGCCCAGTCGGCGCAAGAGATCGTGGAGCAGGTGGCGGCGCTGCCGGAGGGCACGCGCTTCCAGGTGTTGGCCTCGGTAGCCCGCAACCGCAAGGGCACTTTCAAGGATACGTTTGCTCAGGCGCGCGCCGATGGATTCGCCCGCGTGCGGGTGGACAATGAGGTGCGGAGTCTGGACGAGAAAATCACGCTCGACAAGAAAAGAAAGCACAACGTCGAGTTGGTGGTGGATCGGCTGGTCGTACAGGTGGGAGTAAATGGGGTAAATGAGGAATGGGCAGATGAGGAAGGGGTAAATGAGGAAGGAGTAGATGAGGCGACCCCTCATTCCCCATCTACCTCATTTACTTCTTCTACTTCATTTACTTCCTCTACTTCTTCCTTCCGTTCACGCCTCACAGACTCGATTGAAACCGCTTTGCGGACTGGGGATGGGCTAGTCATCATTGACCGGGGCGACGGCGACGAGTGGCTACTCTCGGAGCGGAACGCCTGCCCGGTGTGTGGCCTGAGTTTCCCCGAACTGACGCCTGCCATGTTCAGTTTCAATTCGCCGCTGGGCATGTGCCGCGAGTGCAACGGCCTGGGCACCAAGATCGAGTTCGACCCCGACCGGTTCGTTGACCCGGACAAGAGTCTGCACGAGGGCGGCGTGCGCACCTGGGGCGAACTGCGTAAGAAGCAGTCCAGTTGGATGTACAAGGCAGCGGAGCAGATCGTCGAACAGTTCGGCCACGACCTGGACACGCCCTGGCGCAATCTGTCCGAGAAATGTCAGCACGCCATCCTGTACGGCGGCGTCAAAGTGAGGTGGCAATCGGAAAGCGAGCGGGCTACGTGGCAAGGTGAATGGGAATACGAGGGGACGCTCAACGAGACCCGCCGCCGCTACCACCAGACAAAATCCGAGGGTATGCGGAGGTGGTACACCAACTTTATGAGCCAGCAGATCTGCCCTGCCTGCCATGGCCGTCGTCTGCGCCCCGAGAGCGCGGCTGTGACCATCGGCGGCAAGACGATCAACAAAGTGACGGCCTTGAACATCGGGGAGGCGCTGACCTGGGTAGAAAGTCTCTGGCCGGGCGAATCAGCGAATCAGCGAATCAGCGAATCGGCGAACCTGGTACTTGCAGACTTGCAAACTTGCAGACTTGCTCCTGAGCAGATAGAGATCGCCGGAGAGGTACTGAAGGAAATCAGCGAACGCCTCCAGTTCCTGATGAACGTGGGGCTGCACTACCTGACGTTGAATCGGGCGGCGCCGACGCTCTCCGGCGGCGAAGGGCAGCGCATCCGGCTGGCCAGCCAGATCGGCTGTGGGCTGGTGGGCGTGCTCTACATCCTGGACGAGCCGAGCATTGGCCTGCACCAGCGCGACAACCGCCGTTTGCTGGACACGCTGGAACGGCTGCGCGATATGGGCAACACCGTCATCGTCGTCGAGCATGACGAGGAGACGATACGCACCGCCGATTGGGTCGTGGACCTGGGGCCGGGGGCGGGCGTCAATGGTGGATGGGTGGTGGCCGCTGGCCCGCCGCAGGTCATCATTGACCATCCCGACTCGTTGACCGGGCGCTACCTGCGCGGTGAGTTGAAAGTGACCTCACCCAACGGCGAGCGGCGGCCGACCAACGGGCAGTGGCTCACGGTCGTCGGCGCGCGGCAGAACAACCTCAAGGATTTGGAAGTGCGCTTTCCGCTGGGGCTGTTCACCTGTGTCACCGGCGTTTCGGGCAGCGGCAAGTCGTCGCTGGTGGCGCAGACGCTACACCCGGCGCTGGCCCGGGCGCTGCACCGCGCGACCCAGAAAGCGGGCGAGCACGACAGCGTCAAGGGACTGGAGCACGTGGACAAGGTGATCAGCATCACTCAATATCCCATCGGGCGCACGCCCCGCTCCAATCCGGCTACCTACGTCCAGGTGATGACGCTCATCCGCGATCTGTTCTCCAGGACGCCGGAGGCCAAGATACGCGGCTACAAGCCGGGACGGTTCAGTTTCAACGTCAGGGGTGGCCGTTGCGAAGCCTGCAAGGGCCACGGCAAGAAGAAAGTGGAGATGCATTTCCTGCCGGACGTGTGGGTGACGTGTAACGTGTGCCAGGGGAAACGTTTCAACCAGGAGACGTTGCAGATTTGCTATAAGGGGAAGAACATCTCCGAGGTGCTGGGCATGGACGTGGAGGAGGCGCTAGGGTTTTTCGGCAACGTGCCCAAGATCAAGCGCATCCTGCAGACGCTAGCCGACGTGGGGCTGGGCTACGTCAAGTTGGGCCAGAGCGCGACCACGCTCTCCGGCGGCGAGGCGCAGCGGGTCAAACTGGCCAAGGAACTGGCCCGCGTCTCCACCGGCGACACGGTCTATATCCTGGACGAGCCGACCACCGGTCTGCACTTCGCCGACATTCAAAAGTTGCTGGACGTGCTCCACCGGTTGACGGACGCGGGGAACACGGTTATCGTCATCGAGCACAATATGGACGTGATCAAGACGGCTGACTGGATCGTGGACCTGGGGCCGGAGGGGGGCGGCGAGGGTGGCCACATCGTCGCGCAGGGGACGCCGGAGGCGGTGGCGCAAAAGGAGGAAAGTTATACGGCAAAGTTTTTACGACAGGTGCTCTAAACTAGACAATACACATATCAAATCAAAGGAGGAAATCTGATGAACAAGATCATTGCTTACTGTGGACTGGTGTGTTCCGACTGCCCGGCCTACATCGCCACGCAGAACGACGACCAGGAGGCGCTGAAGCGGGTGGCAGCCCAGTGGAGCCAGCAGTGGAACGCCGACATCACTCCTGAATACTGTATCTGTGATGGTTGCATGGCCTTTGAGGGGCGGCTCGGCGGACACTGCCTGGAGTGTCCGGTCAGGGCCTGCGGCATTGAGAGAAAGGTCCAGAACTGCGCCTACTGCGACGATTACCTCTGCCAGGAACTGGAAAAGTTCTTCGTCTTCGCGCCAGAGGCGAAGGTTGCCTTGGACAAAATCAGGCAGAGCCTCTAGGTGGTATGGCTTCCCGCAGGCTCGTCAAGGCCTGCGGGACTATTCTTGGCTCAAGGATCAAGGCCGAGCGATTCAAAGAGTTGGCTGATTGCCGGATGGAGATACTAGAAAAAGAGTGCCGCACAACCCAGTATTCATCAGACCTCGCTTCGCTTGAGGGAATCGCAGCGCAAAAAGCTAGTTCTTGTTCCGGTTTAGCAGCATTAGGAACAGAAACATCAGGCGGCTCACGCTCCCGTGAACTGCTACTCAAAATGGAGGATTCAAATGGCAGACGAAAGAGAAATGATCTCATACTGTGGTTTGTATTGCAGTGAATGTCCCAACCACACTGGCAGAATTGCGGATTTGGCAAGGGATCTGAGAAAAGAATTACGTAGTGTAAGGTTTGATAAAACTGCTGAATCGCTTTCAGAAATGTCTTTTTTCACCATGTTCAAAGACTATGATACATGCTATGCAGTGCTTGGGGGAATGGTTAAACTACGTTGTAAACATGGATGTAGAGACGGTGGTGGTAATCCTTACTGTAAGATAAGAAAATGCTGCCAGAGAAAAGAACTTGAAGGATGTTGGCTTTGTGATGAGTTTGTAACCTGTGACAAACTACAAGAATTAAAAGCGAATCATGGTGAAGCTCATATCAAGAATTTGCGCAAGATTAAAAGGAAAGGGATAGATGGCTTTCTTGATGGGCCAAAGCATTGGTATGTAAAACCTAAAGCAAGCAGTTGAATGTTCTGATGGAGAATCTCCGAAGAGGAGCCCTGTGGCTGAGGCCAGATGACGCCGGTCTCGGCGTGGTGACCTACATCATTGTGGAAAATATTGAGATAGTTCTACAGAAGGTGGCAGACCTGGGAGGAAAGATTGTCCTTCTCAAGACTCTCCAGGTACTTGCTTTTAAGGCATACTTCACGGATCCCGACAGCAACCTGTTCGGACTCTGGCAAGAGTGATGTGGTCCGAGAATGTGCCCCCGTAAAAAAGGCGACACCTCTTGACTAACTCACCGATGAGAGCGGATTGGTGAACCCTGAGAACGACTATCGCTGCTGCTGGCTTCCCAAGGACTATCCAAGGGGCAGGGATTGCCCAATCAGAACGTGTTGCGAGGAGAAAGGGATATTGTTTTGTGGGGAGTGCGGTCAGTTTGAGCAATGTGTCACGATGAAAGGGTTCTACTCAAAGCCTGGCTATGACGAATTGAGAAGAAAGATGCTTGAGGAAGTCTCAAAAAGCAGAGGAGTTCTCTTGGAAAGTGGCTTCTGTGGAACACAACAACGAATTTAGAATTAAACGAATGACCGGGCGGAGCGAAAATTCGTAGTACCGCAAAAGTCACCCTGATAGTTGACCGTCATTCTGCGTAGCGAAGAATCTCGGCTCTTTGGGATTTCGCGTGGTGAGACTCTAAGGGTTTTGCCCAAGATCGTGTAAACACCATTTTTCGCTAGCGTAACGGCTCTTTTTGCCAGATTTTGCACGAAAACCCTTAGGGTCTGGTGACTGACCACGCGAAATCCTGGAGACCCAGAAACTCCCTACTACCTTGGTCGAGACCATTCGCTTCGCTCAGGGTGACAGGGTGAGTTTTGCGCCATTGCGAAAATTCGTTTGTTTCCCAATTCGCTGTAGTGCTGTGGGAGCAAAAGACTTTCCGAGAACGCTCAGAGGAATAAGGAGAGAGACCATGAAAATGCAAAACAAGATAGCCCTGGTTACCGGGGCCGCTCTGGGCTACAAAGACGGCGGCCTCTCAATAGGCAGTGCTATCGCGTTCAAGTTTGCTTCTGAGGGAGCAAGTGTTGTGGTCGTTGATGTCCTGGAAGCAATGGGGCAGAGAACTGTTGACAGGATTAAGGAAAACGGGGGCGTGGGCTTGTTCGTGAAAACCGATGTCTCGAAGATGGATGAGGTCAAGAGAGCCATTGAGATAACCGAGCGGGAGTTTGGCCAGTTGCACTGTCTCGTGAATTGTGCTGCCTCCTACGAGGGCGACATCGCTAGAAATGTGGTGGAAATCTCGGAGCAGGATTGGCAGCATACGATTGACGTGAACTTGAACGGCTACTTCAGGTTTGCCAAATACGCCATCCCCTTGATTTTGCAGAGTGGCGGCGGAGCAATTATCAACATCTCGTCGGGTGCGGCTTTCAGGGTGTTAAAGAACTTTTGTGTTTACCCTGTGACAAAAGCAGCCATCAACGCCCTGACGAGGACATTGGCCATAGATTTTGCGCCCCAAATTCGTACCAATGCGATCTGTCCTGGGTTTGTGAGAATAGCGAATTCAGAGAACGATCGCAGCCCAGGACAAGTCGAGCAGTGGATTGCAGGAATCGCTAAAACCTATCCTCTGAAAAGAGTCTGTTCGGTTGAGGAAATCGCCAATGTCGCCTTGTTTTTGGCCGGTGACGACTCCTCGTACATCAACGGCGAGTGCATCACAGTTGATGGTGGAAGATTCGTATCTGATACGCACGAGTTTTAACAAGGAGAAAACTATGGAACTCGAAACCCTCCGCGCTTACCTGCTGGAGAAAAAAGGCGCTATCGAGGAACGCCCTTTCGGGCCAGAAGCACTGGTCTTCAAAGTCATGGGCAAGATGTTTGCCCTCGTCGCCTGGGAAGAAGCCCCCCTGTGCATCACACTCAAATGTGATCCCGACGATGCGCTGGCGCTCCGCGACCAATACGAAGCCGTGCAGCCGGGCTACTATATGAGCAAAAAGCACTGGAACACAATAACCCTGGATGGCAGCATCCCCAACGAAAAAATCCTGGGGATGATTGACGATTCTTATGCCCTGGTGGTCAAAGGGCTGAAAAAGGCTGTTCGGCAAGAACTGGAAGGATTCTAATGCAAGGAGGGTCACAAGATGGGTAACAGGGTCGAAATCGTCACTGTTGACGCCACGAACGTCGCTGAACAAGGGTTCTTTTGCTACAAGAGTAAGCGCAAGTCGGTGGGGTACCAAAGGAAACTGAACTGGCTGGAACAGCGCTTTTTGGAGGGTATGCGGATAAAGATTCTCTACGAGGGCGACAGGTCTGTAGGGTTCATCGAGTACATCCCGGGTGAGTTTGCCTGGAGGGCTGTCAACGCCGAGGGTTATACGGTCATTCACTGCTTGTGGGTAGTGGGCAAAGGCAGGGGCAAAGGATACGGCTCACGTCTGTTGGCCGAGTGCGTGGAAGACGCGCAGAGCCTGGGCCAGCACGGCGTTGCTATGGTGACCAGCAGCCGCGTCTGGTTGGCCGATAAAAAGATACTCCTCAAGAACGGATTCGAGTCAGTGGACGAGGCGGCGCCGTTCGAGTTGCTGGTGAAAAGGTTTGACGAGACCCCACTCCCCACCTTTCCCAGGAATTGGGATGAGCGGCTCAGTCGCTATGGTTCAGGGCTGACGGTTTTTCGCGCCGATCAATGCCCCTACATTGAGGATGCGGTGAAGGAAGTCCTGGAGATCGCCAGCGAAAAGGGAATAGAGACCCAGGTGATCGAACTGACAGGCGGCCGGGAAGTGCAAGATTCTGCGCCGTCACCTTATGGCGTCTTTAGCATCGTCTATGATGGAGAACTGGTAACCTATCATTATTTGGGCAAGAAGGAGAAAAAGAGGCTCATTGATCTCCTGGACGAGTGATAAGGCTGTTCCAGAAAAATAATCATCCCAGTGTTATTCTGAGCGGAACGCAGTGGAGCGAAGAATCTCACGCCACAGCACCCAAACCGCCTGTCCAAGGCGAGCTTCTTCGCTACGCTCAGAATGACAGGCTTATGACCTGGGATACTTCAAATTCTAATACATCGAGGAGGCTATTTGCAGTGCAATACTACGAGAATTACCCACGCTCGCTCGTCGCTTTCAATTTGCTGTTTTCCCTGATAGGACTTGCCGTCGGCCTGATAGTCCTGACCCAACTGGGGGCCTGGGCTTGGGCGGGGTATCTGGCCCTCTATCTCCTGGAGATGGCTGCGGTGCTGGCCTTTGCCTGTACACGCTGCTGCTACTACGGCAAGAACTGCGGCATGGGTTACGGCAAACTGTCTGCTCTTTTGTTCAAGAAAAGGGCAGAGGAGGAATTTCACAAGGCCATGTCCCACAAGGTGGCAGGAATACTCTTGCTGGTCACTTTTCCACTGCCTATCCTGGGCGGCATCGGTTCGCTGATAGTCGGTTTTTCACTCTACCGGCTGTTCCTGTTCCTGGTTCTGATCGGCCTGACGGTCGCCGGCTTTGTGACCCGCCCCAGGCTCGTGTGTGGACATTGCAAACAGGGAGAGAGCGGGCGTTGTATGATGGCCTCACGGAAGAAGGAGTAACAAGTGACCGAGCAAAAACTGTACGAGGAAGGATGGGAGCGTTTCCCCTGGTGGTGGATCCTGCTGGAGAACCTCTTCATGCTTATCCCCTGGGTCATCGGCTTCACCGCGATGTGGCCGCTGCAGGTGGCAGGGGTGCCGGTGGCTTCGCTGGGCTATGCGCTGTTTATCCTGGTCACCATCGGCTGGCTGTTGAAGGTGCACAACTGCTCCACCTGCTACTACTACGACAAATGGTGCCACCTGGGCTGGGGCAAGTACACCGCCCTCATCTGCAAGAAGGACGCGGGCAACCCGGAGACAGGGATGAAACTGGTGGTCGTCTACATGATCCTGCCCCTCATCCCCATCGTGGGCACTGTGGCCGTGATGCTCCTGCACGGATTCTCCTGGGCGCTGCTGGGCTGGATGGTCGTCTTTGTCGTCCTGAACGGCGTGCAGTTTGCCGTCCTGCGGCCCAAGGGATGTGTCCACTGCAAGAAGCGCTACATCTGCCCCGGCAGCGCGGCCGGGCAGACATGAAAACGCGAGTGAGGCACCGGCAACGCGGACGAGGCACAGAAGGGGCAAGCGGTCTACCAGAAAGTTTGATGGAGCAGGAACTCGACCGCCGGTAGACGGCGACGGGGGTGTAGAATGCAGTAGGCACGCACCTGGTTCTCGTCAGGGAGGTAACGGTAGATCGCACGGTAGCCCCGGACGATCAGTTGGCGGTAATCTCCGTACCCTTCCACGAGCACCGGTGGGGCCGATTCGGGGAAGACGACTAATCGCTCCAACGACTGGGCCATCACCCGGCCAAGGCGAGGAGGCAGGTCAGCCAACTGTTCGCCAGCCAGACGTGAGACCAGGACGGCGGTATCACTCACCCTGTTGTTCCTGTGCCTGCCAGCGAGTCTCGGCCGCCTGTACAGCCTCTTTGAGCGTTAGATAGTCGCCCGTGGAGAACTGTCTTTCGGCCACAGCGACGTTGGCGATGAATTCCTGGCGCTCCAGTTCCAACGTCCGCTCCAGCAATCCGTCGAAAGTCTCCACGCTGACGATGTAAACGGCTGGACGACCTTCTGCCGTCACTACGATGGGCTGCTGCCGTGCGTTCTGGATGACGGAGGCGAGATTCTGTTGCAGATCAGATACGCTCACAATCCGTTCCGCTGTCCTTAACATTCGCTTCTCCTTCCGAGCATACATTAGCACCGTGATTATACCACATACCGTCCAGTCTCAAAAGAGCAAGAGACAAATCAAACGAAAGGTGAGTCAATGAGCATCCTGCAACGACTATCGTCGCCCGCGGGCGACCGCAGCGAGGCTTCCAACAAGGCCGTGGCCCGTGAGGCTTTGGAGCAGCCCAATCTGCTGGACGAGGTGGCGGTGGGATTGGAGTGGGACGACCGCAAACTGGTGGGCGACTGCACCGAAGTGTTCACTGAGGTAGCCAAGGAGAATCCGGCGCTGGTGGTGCCCTACGTGGACCGTATCGCCCCCCTCATCAGCCACAAGAACACACGAGTGCGCTGGGAGTCCACCCACGCACTGGCACTGGTGGCATCCCTGGCACCGGAGCAAGTCGCGCCCCTACTACCTGACCTGGTGGCCAAAATCGAGCGGGATAAAAGCGTCATCGTCCGCGACTGCGCGGTGCTGGCCCTGGGTGAATACGGTCGCAGCGGACCGGAGGCAGCGCGGGAGGTGTTCCCACACCTGTTGCGGACGCTGGAGATGTGGGAAGGCAAACACGCCAAACTGGTGTTGGAAGCCATGAGCAAACTGGTAGAGGTGGAACCGGGGCTGGAGATGGACGTGTGAACGGCGGCCCAGGGATGTCTGGACCACCGTCGGGCCAACGTCCGGCGGCTGGCCCAGAAGATCGTGCTTCGATAAAGAAGGAGATAAAAATGACAACCCAAGTTACCAACTGGCTACTGGAATCCGATGAACCCTGGACGCGCTACCGCACGCTGGTGGACCTGCTCGACCGGCCCGAGGATGATCCCGAGGTGCAGGCCGCCCGCGCCGAGATGCTGGCCCATCCCCAGGTACAGGCGCTCATTGCCGAGGCTGCGACATGGCCCGGCTATGCTCTCAAGCGGCACAACGATGCCAAACACCCCCTCTACAAGTTCAGCACGCTGGCCGATTTCGGCATGCGGGCCGACGATCCCGGAATGGCTGCTAGCATCGAGGCCGTGATGGCCCAACAGTCGCCGGAGGGAGCCTTTCAGAGCATGATGAATATCCACGAGCGGTATGGTGGAACGGGCGAGGACGCCTGGACGTGGATGTTATGCGACGCACCGACGCTGCTCTACGCCCTGCTGGGCTTCGGCCTGGGCGGCGATGAGTGCGTGCAGCGGGCGGTGGAGCACCTGGTGGGCCTGGTGGACGAGAACGGCTACCGCTGTGTCGTCGCGCCGGGGTTGGGCAAGTTCCGGGGGCCGGGCCGCAAGGCCGACCCCTGCCCCATTGTCAACGTCTACGCGCTGAAGGCATTATCCCAGGCTTCGGCCCGCGGCTCAGCCCGAGGGGTGTCGGAACTGCTGGATAGCTCCACCACGCGCACCGGCGTCGAGATGCTGCTCTGGCACTGGGAACACCAGAGCGAGCGCAATATCTACATGTTCGGCATCGGCACCGACTTCCGCAAACTCAAGTACCCCTTCGTCTGGTACGACGTCCTGCACGTGGTGGACGTGCTCAGCCGTTTCTCTTTCGCCCACACAGATCCCCGCTTCCAGGAGATGGTGGAGACGATCACCGCGCAGGCTGACGAGGAAGGGTGCTACACCGCCGGTTCGATGTACCGTGCCTGGAAGGGCTGGTCCTTCGCCGACAAGAAGAACCCCTCGCCGTGGCTCACCTTCCTGGTGCTGCGGGTGCAGCGGCGGGTGATGGCCACAGCGTAACTTTCTGGGGGCTTTGGGAGTTCGCGTGGGTGACTATCGCTTCTTGGAATAGCCGAACGTGCCCAGCAGTTCTCCAACCTGCCGATATTCCCCATTCAGGAAAGCGAATGGCCTGGCCTTGGCAACGTCGAGACGCCCTCGCTCGTCGAGCACGGCCTCATCCATCTGCACCGTCACTATCTCGCCGATGAACAGGTCGTGGCTGCCCAGCGAGAGGGTCTGTTGTAAGCGGCATTCGACGTTGACCGGGCACTCGGCGATGAGTGGCACCTGCACCTCGGCCGCCGGGGCCGGGGTGAAGCCACAGGCCGCCCACTTGTCCTCGTCCCGGCCCGATACCATCCCGCAGTAGTCCACCCACCTGGCTTGCTTCGCGTCGGGCAGGTTGATCACGAACTCGCCAACATCTTTGATCAGTCCGTGCGAATATCTATTCGGCCGCACGCCGATGCCCACCAGTGGTGGTTCCGAGCAGAGCGTGCCCACCCACGCCAGGGTGATGATGTTGGCTCGCTGGCCGGTGCCACAACTGACCAACACCGCCGGCACCGGATAGAGAACTGTTGTGGGTTTCTTAGTGACTTTCGCCAATTTTCTCCTCCTTGTACTATGTGTAGTTATCTGTAGTATACTCGACTCAGATGAAGTGGTCAAACGATAGACGCCCCCGGTTGACCATTCCACCAACCGATGTTACAATGCGAGGTGACGAATGAAGGCAGGCGGGCTTGAGCCATTGCACAGTTGACCATACTGCCAGCCAGTGCTACAATGAGAGGCGGATTCCACCGGATTGAGAGGGACTGAGAATATGAGTGCGAACGCGATTCATCTGTCCAGACCGCTTTATAAACGCATCCTCCACCTGGCACGTCAGACCAATCAACCACCCGAGCGCGTGGTCGAGACTATCTTATGGGAACATCTCCCGACCTACCCGTACGTCCAGGTCAAACATGATCGTTGGGGGGAATACGCCGTCATCGCTGGTACGCGAACGAGTGTCGCGACCATCGTGCGCTACACGCAGATGGGATACGATGCCCAGGCCATTGCCACGGAGATTCTTCCCCATCTGACACCAGCGCAGGTTCACAGCGCACTCGCCTATTACTTTGAGCATCAGGGGACAGTAGACGCCGAGATGGTCGCAGACACGGACCAAGCCTGGCAGGCGCGGCTCAAGGAACTGGTGGGCGAGGAGGCCTGCCAGACATTGATGGGAACAGCGGACTCCTGACCGATGGCCGCAGACAATTCCATCCGACTTTTCATTGACGAGGACGTGTGGCTCGGTCTGGCGGAGACCTTGCGAGAAAGGGGCTTCGACGTTATCCACGTCTATGAGGTAGCCCGAGGCAGCCTGAGCGATCGGGAACAAATGGACTTTGCCATCCAGCAGCGGCGGGCCATTCTCACTCACAACAAGCGGCACTACATCCCATTCATCGCGGAATACTACTGGGCGGACAAAGTGCACTACGGCATCTTGGTGGTCGCTCAACTCCCTCGCGGTGAGCTCCTGCGACGGGTGGAGGTGTTCCTGCAACAGCACCAGGCCAGCCAGATCAAGAGCCAGATATGGTTCGTGTAGCCGCCTGGTATGATATTCCCCACTCTAATGAACCTACCAGAAATCGGCCTTTCCACCGCCGCCCTCTATCCCACTCATCTGACCGAGGACGCGCTGACGACCATCGCGGGGCTCGGCTTCCGCGTCGTCGAGGTCTTTCTCCAGACCGAGGGGGAGTACACCCCGGCCTTTGGCGTTGAACTCGACCGGCGGCGGCGCGACCTGGGGTTGTGCGTACATTCCATTCACCTCCACACCTCCTACTTCGATCTCTGGGCTCCGTACCCTCGCATGATCCAGGAGACCCGCGAGCGATTCCGGCGCTTGCTGGAAATAGCGGCCACGCTGGAAGCCCGCGCCCTCACCTGGCACGGGCTGCGCTATGGTGTAAATAGTCCCCGCCTGGTCGCTGCCTTCTTTGAAAGCGCAGCCTGGGCCGGGGAGCAGGCCCAGGCCGCCGGTGTCACCCTGTGCATCGAAAACGTCAGTTGGTGTTACCTGCACACCCCCGAGCAGGTCACGGCCATCCGCCAGGCCGGCCTGCCCGTAGGCTTCACCTTCGACGCCTTCCAGGCCGGCGAAAGCGGCACCGATCCTGCCGCTCTTATCCACGCGATGGACAGCCGCCTTACCACTGTGCACCTGGCCGACTACGCCCCGGGCAGCCCGCGTCACCTGCCGCCCGGCGAAGGCGCTCTGGATTGGCGGGCGATCCTGCGCGCACTGCAGGCGGTGGGCTACGGTGGGCCACTGATCATCGAGCCGGCCCACGTCGAAGACCCGGCCATCTTCCTCCGCGCCCGTGACTTCGTGCAGCAGGCGTTGACCGATGTGGTACTCTCCGACAACCGAACCTCTCCCTGAGCAGACCTGTACTCTGTGCGGCGATCGCTCGCGCTTCATCGCCGCCCACCTGGGCGTGTGCCTGGATTGCATCCGCAACCGGCCCCAGGAGGCGCTACCGGTCGCTGACGCTGCCCACGCCGCTGCCCGCCGCCTCTTTGGCCTGCCGGAGCGACCTCCGCGCGCCGAGGGGGGCCGCCGCTGCGGGCTGTGTGTGCAGGACTGTGTCATCGGCGAGGGGGAGCGCGGCTACTGCGGGCTGCGCGAGGTGCAGGACGGCAAATTGCGCCACCTGGCCGGTACTCCTGCCCGGGGCCTGCTCCACTGGTACCGCGATTCCCTGCCCACCAACTGCGTCGCCGACTGGGTCTGTTCCGGCTCCCGCCAGCGCGGCAAGCACAACCTGGCCGTCTTTTATGCTTCGTGCACGGTGGACTGTCTGTTCTGCCAGAATTGGCACTTCCGCGAGACAGACCCGGCCCGCTCAACCTGCCTCACGGCTGCGGAGTTGGCCGGCGCTGCCAACTCGCGCACCTACTGCGTCTGCTACTTCGGCGGCGACCCGGCCAGCCAGATGGCACACGCTCTGGCCGCCAGCCGTCTCCTGGCCGAGCGCGGAGTCGTCGTCTGCTGGGAGACCAACGGCAGCGCTCGTCCCCGCCTGATGGACCGTGCGCTCGATCTCTCTCTGTCCACCGGCGGCTGCGTCAAGTTCGATCTCAAGGCCCACGACGATAATCTGCACCGCGCTCTCACGGGGGCCAGCAACAGTCGCACACTGGAGAACTTCACCCGTGCCGCCGTCCGCTTCGACGAGCGTCCCGAGCCACCCCCCGTCGTCGCCAGCACGCTTCTGGTGCCCGGCTACGTGGATGCCGAGGAGGTGGGCCGCATCGCCCGCTTCATCGCCGCCCTCAATCCCGCTATCCCCTATGCTCTGCTCGGCTTCGCCCCTCATTTCTTTTTCCCCGACCTGCCCCGCACCTCCGTGCGTCACGCCGACGAGGCCGAGGCGGCTGCCCGCGCGGCCGGACTACAGACCGTGCGCATCGGCAATCGCCACCTGCTGATTTGAGATTTGTGGATTTGTCAACTTGACAAAATAGAACGTTTGTGCTATACTGGTGTTGGAGTGGTAGAACAGTGCGGAGAGTAGAGAGTAGAGATGGAGAGGAGGTCAGCATGAGCAAGGATGGGCGTGAAAGGGCGCTGGAGATGGCGCTGGCGAACCTGACCAAGCGCTTTGGCGAGGGCACTGTGATGCGCCTGGGGGAGGCGACCCACCTGCAAGTCGAGGTCATCCCCACCGGCCCCCTGGCGCTCGACTGTGCCCTCGGCGTTGGTGGCATCCCCCGCGGCCGCGTCACCGAAATCTACGGGCCGGCCGGTTCGGGCAAGACCACTCTCGCCCAGCACATCGTCGCCGCGGCGCAGAAGCGCGGTGGCGTCGCGGCCGACATTGCCATGGAGCCCGCCGTTGCCCCGGCCTACCTGAGCATGGGCGGCGGGGACGTGGACGATCTGCGCATCTCGCAGCCCGATACCGGCGAGCAGGCGCTGGAGATCGCCGAGGCGCTCATCCGCTCCGGCGCGGTGGACGTGATCGTGGTGGACTCGGTGGCCGCGCTGGTGC
>JAUWNP010000212.1 GCA_030612585.1 Anaerolineae bacterium | reverse complement strand
GATCAAACAGTTGCAAGATTTTGTGGACGGGACGAAGGACTACTACTGGGTGCTGGCGGAAAAGCCGGCTGCCGAACTGACCGGCGAGGAGAGACTGGACGTTCTGCGTTACTTCTTCGATGCCCACTGGGACAACCAGATCGGCGTCTTCCCTCGCTACCAGGCGTTGCTGGATAAGCGAGGCACGGACACCAACGCCGGAGCGCTGGCGGCAGCGGCAGAACGCTTCACCGAGCAGGATTTCCGCGATCTGCAGGTCTGGTTCAACCTGTCCTGGTTCGACCCCGATTTCCTGAACCAGGAACCGCTCAAGGGATTGGTGGGGCGAGGAGAAGGGTTCACTGAGGCGGACAAGCAGGTCATCTTCGACGAGACGTGCCGCATCCTGGCCGAAATTCTGCCGCTGCACGCCCGGCTCCAGAAGGACGGGCAGATCGAGGTGACGATGACCCCGTATGCACATCCCATATTGCCGCTACTCTACGCGACGACCCTGGCGCAGGTGGGTGCGCCGGATGTGACGCTCCCGGAGCGGTTCTTCTACCCTCAAGACAGTGTTGCCCAGGTACAACGCGGGGTGGAGCGATACCAGGAGATCTTCGGTCAGGAGCCCCGGGGGATGTGGCCGGCCGAGGGGGCGGTGGCCCAGGAGATTGTCAAGATGGTCTCCGATGCTGGGCTGCTCTGGATGGCCTCCGGCGAGCAAGTGCTGGCTAAGTCGCTGGGGATAGACGGTTTTACCCGCAACAGCCAGGAGACGGTGCAGGAGGCCGACCTGCTCTATCGCCCCTACTACGTGCGCCATTGCGATGAACGGCCGGTGGCTATCGTCTTCCGCGATCTGCTCATTTCCGACAAGATCGGCTTTACCTACTCCGGCATGCCTGGCAAGGCGGCGGCAGGGGACTTCGTAGAGCGCATCCACGATATCCAGGCCCGGTTGCAGGAGGAAGGGGCTGAGGGACCACATCTGGTCAGCGTCATCCTGGACGGGGAGAACGCTTGGCAGTACTACGAGAACGACGGCAAGGAGTTCCTGCACGAGATGTACCACATTCTCTCGGAGGACGAGTCCATCCAGACGGTGACTCCCTCCGAGTACCTGGAGTTGTACCCAGAGCAGCGCGACATCGAAGACCTGTGGGCCGGCTGCTGGTTCACCCCCGACTTCTCCACCTGGATCGGCGAGGATGAGGAGAACCTGGGCTGGGAGTATCTGCGCCGCACCCGCGAGATGCTCGACGGCTATCTCAAGGGGGAGAAGGGTGCCACGGAGGAGCGGATTGCCACGGCCCTGGATGCCATGTACGCCGCCGAGGGCTCCGACTGGTTCTGGTGGTACGGGGCCGACCAGGATTCGGGGGACGATCCAGCCTTCGACCTGATGTACCGGCAGACGTTGATGGACGTCTACCGGGCGGTGGGTGAGGAGATTCCGGCGTGGTTGAGCGTGCCCATCATCCCCAAGACCTCGCCGCCCCCGGCGCAGGAGGCACGGACGCTCTTCACCCCCACGGTGGACGGCGTGGCAGAGGAGAAGGAATGGGCGGACGCCGGATTCTATCAGGAGCGAGGCGGCGCGATGGCCCGGGCCGAGGACGTGGTGGAGGCCATCTACTACGGCTATGACCAGAAGCACCTCTACTTGCGGCTGGAAGGGGTGCGACCCTGGCAAGAACTGGGCAATGACGCGGAGGTATTCCTCTACTTGAGCGCTCCGGGCGCTGTCTGGTCTAATGGTCTCTCTCGCTACGGTGCGGGGATGGAGCCGCCTACCGCTCTCGGCTTCGGAGCCGGACACGAGGTGATGGTCGCTGTGGGTACCGGAATGGCGACGCTCTCTACGGCAGGGTGGGGCGGTGGATGGGATGCTCTTCAGCCACTGGAGGAGATAGCCTTCTCCGGGACCACGCTGGAGATGGCGGTGCCTTTCAATGTCCTGGGCGGGTTGAGCACCGGCGACCGCCTTGCCTTCGTCGCCGTGATCAGCCAGCAGGAGCGGGACATAGACGTGGTTCCCTCGGCCGGCCCGGCCCAGGTGGTGGTACCGGAATTGCAGCCCATCGCCGTGTTACTCACGGTAGAGGACCCCGAGGGGGATGACCACGGTCCTGGTTCGTACACCTATCCCACTGACGGTGTTTTCGACCCTGGCTGCTTCGATCTTCGGGAGTTCGTCGTAGGGACCGACGAGGAGAACATGGTCTTTGTCTTCACCTTCGTCGGCCCGGTGAACAACCCCTGGGGCTCTGGGAGTGGGCTGGCGGTGCAGGCATTGGATGTCTACGTTGACGTGGATCACCAGCCTGGGTCGGGGAGCCGGCTGCTGCTGCCTGGGCGCAACGCCGCCCTGCCGGAGGATCAGGCCTGGGATTACGCCGTTTGGGCCGAGGGGTGGACGCCGGGGGTCTACCGGGTGGACGAGGCAGGTCAGCCAAAGCCAGTGGGCGCGGAGATGAAGATCGCTGTGGACCCGTTGGCGCGCAAAGTGACGATCCGGGTATCCCGCAACGGTTTCCCCGAAGGGGATCCTGCCGACTGGGGATACCTGGGGGTGGTGTTGGGCCAGGAGGGGTTTCCCGCCACGGGGGTCTGGCGGGTGCGGAACGTGAAGAAGCAGGCTGCGCAGTGGCGCTTCGGCGGCGCGCCCGAGGACACAAATCACACCCGCATCGTAGACCTGGCCTGGCCGGATGGCGCTACGCCGACTCAGGAGGGGATGCTGAGCACCTACCCGCCGTCCCAGGAGACTGATATGGGTTCCCTGGGGCCGGATGACTTCGCCCAAGTGGGGATGTTGCAGCCGTAGCAGATGTCTCTACCACATTGTCACGATGGGCAGGTCGCGCATAGTGACCAGGCCCGGCCCTGCTTCTTTCACGCGGCGGGTGGCGTTGACGGCGATAGCAACAGTGGCCAAATCACCGTTCGTGCCCTTGAGTGTGATTTCCAGATTGGGCTTTCCGGTAATGGTGATGGTGTCCCCCTCATCTTTCGTGTCCAAGGCCGCGATGAAGATGAGTGTCAGGAACTCGCCCTCGTTAGTGTAGCCGTGGGCTGCCTGCTTGAGACCTCTCACCTGGCCAGGCTGCACCTCGAAGTGCTCGGTCTTGACCAGCCGGTCAGCCACCACCGGTTCTACGCTCGAAGTGTAGCGGGCCAGATTCTTACCCAGCGTGTCGAAGACCATACCTATGGACTCGGGCAAGCCCACGTGGCCTATGCGGCGGGTATCCATTTTGGCCTGAAAGTCCTCCACGCTCGTGCCAGAGCCGATCTTGGCCTGGAAAGGCCCACGCCGAGTGGAAGCGTTGATGACCCTCCGCACGACGATGCGATCCACCCGCTGGCAGATGGCCGTCAGGTTGAGGGGTAGCGAGTCCATCACAAAGCCGGGGTTGATGCCGGTGGCTAGCACGGTCTTACCCACTCGTTTTGCCACACCATCAATCTCTGCGGCCTCTTCGGGGTAGGTCAGCCAGGGGAAGGAGAGTTCTTCAGCGGTGGAGACGACGTCCAGCCCCGACTCCAGAATCTCGATGATCTGGGACTTGAACAGGTCAAAATAGGAACTGGTGGCGTGTAGCACCAGGTCGGCCTCTGTTTGTGCCAGCACTTGATCCAATTTGCCGGCCACGGCGAAGTCCAGGGAGTGGCCCAGACCGATGGCTTCTCCCACGTCCTGGCCCACCTTGGTCGGGTCAATATCCACACCGCCGACCAGTTCCAGCCCGGCGCGCTCCACGACGTGGCGCGCTATGGCGCTACCGATGGGGCCGAGCCCGTACTGAATTACTTGGATTCTGTTTGACATAGATAGAGTTCCTCCTCTAACCAATGACCAATGACTAATGACCAATGACCAATCATCAAACTTACTCCCTTCCGACTGCTGCAATCTCTGTTCTCCACTCTCCACTCTCTACTCTCTATTCTCTACTCTCTATTCTCTAATCTCCAATCTCTACTCTCCAATCCAATCTCCAATCTCCCTACCGAGGCCGCAGTGCCTCTTGTAGTCCATCTCCCACCAGATTAGCCGCCAGCACAGTCAGCGTCAGTGCCAGGCCGGGGAAAGCGCTTACCCACGGGGCATCCCGCAGGTAGCCCCGGCCCTCGACCAGCATCGCCCCCCACTCAGGGGTGCCCGGCGGTGCACCCAGGCCCAGGAAGTTGAGGGCTGCTCCGTTGAGCAGCACCCATCCCAGTTGGGTAGCAGCGAAGGCCACGAGTGCTGGAGCGGCATTGGGCAGGACGTGGCGCACCAGAACACGCCACTCACTGCCTCCCAGCGCGCGGGCCGCGTCCACGTAGGGTTGCGCGCGCACCTCAAGGGCGGCGCTGCGGGCCACGCGGGCGTAGGCCGGCGCGGCTGCCAACCCCACCGCCACCGCCACCGAGCCCACACCCGGCCCCAGCAGCGCCACCACCGCCATCGCCAGGAGGAGGCTGGGGAAGGCCAGCAGCGCGTCCACCAGACGCATCAGCACCGCCTCGGTCCGGCCGCCGAAGGTGCCAGCCACCATACCTGTGGGCAGGCCCAGGCCCACGGCCACCGCCAGGGCCAGCAGGCCCATTTCCAGGGTCCAGCGGCCGCCCCACAGGAGCCGTGTCAGCACCTCCCGGCCTAGAAGATCGGTCCCCAGCAGCCCGCCCGGCCCGGGCGGGAGGAGCCCGCGGGTCGTATCGGCTGCCAGAGGGCCAGCGGGAGCCAGAAACGGGGCCAGGCCTGCTCCCAGCCCGGCCAGTGTGAGCCAGGCCAGCGCGACCAGCGTGGCTGGCTGCTGCAGGAGAGGACGTCGAGCCGGAACGGTCCACTCGATCACGTAAGTTCCTCCCGCAGCCGGGGGTCCAGCCAGGCCTGCGCCAGGTCCGCCGCCAGATTGACCAGGACGTAGGCCAGCGCCCCGAACACGACCACGCCCCGCACTACCGGCATGTCCCGCCAGGTGATTGCCTCCACCGCCAACTTCCCCAGTCCCCGGCGGGCGAAGACTGATTCGGTGACCACCGCTCCGCCCAGCAGGAAGCCAAACTGGAGGGCGGTGACGGTGAGGGCAGGGGCCAGCGCGGAGCGGAGCACGTGGACGAAGAATACGCGCCACGACGAGAGCCCCCGGGCCCGCGCCGCCAGCACGAACTGCTCCCCCACTACTTCCACCACGCGAGCGCGCACCAGGCGGGCGATAGAGCCGGAGAGGGCGAAGCCCAAGACCAGCGCCGGCAACATTAGGTGTCGCGGGTCTCCCTCGCCGGTCGCGGGTAGCCAGCCCAGTTGGAGGGAGAATAGGAGAATCGCCAGGAGGCCAGACCAGTAGGTGGGCGTGGAGAGGCCCAGTACCGCCAGTGTCGTCGCGAACGTATCCAGCCACGTACCCCGCCGCACGGCTGCCAGAATCCCCAACCCCAGTCCTAGCCCCACCCCTATCGCCATGGCGGCCAACGACAATTCGATGGTCGGAGGGAGTTGCTCTAAAATCATCTGGCCTACCGGCCGGCCGTGGAGCCAGGATTGTCCCAGGTCGCCCCGGATAAGGTCCAGCAGGTAGCGGGCGTATTGCACTGGGAGTGGGTCATCCAGCCCCAATTGGGCGCGCCGCTCGGCAACTTCCTTGGGAGTGGCCCCAGAGGCGGCCAGGAGCGCCTGGGCGGGATCGCCTGGCGTTAATTGCATGGCCACGAAGGCCAGCGTCGCCGCCAGCCAAAGGACGAAGGCCGCTTGCACGAGCCTTCGCCCCACATACCTTGCTACCATGACAGAACTCCTAGTATCACAACGTCTCTTGGACACTTCTGAATATGGCTGATTCATACTCGTGGTCAGCATTCTGATCCACTTGACCTACGCGCCTTAGCCAACTCTGATTGGATACATGTGGAGTGCAAGGTCCATACGTGCAGATTCTGATTGCCCTCTTTCGCGACTCGCCCTTTAGTTTCTCTAACACCTCCTGCAATAGTTTACCTGTGAAGGGTGTATACATAAAAAATACAGTTCCATCTGAGTAATCTGCATCGCGCGCATCTAGATTCATGAACTCTACATGTGACAGATTCAGCCTCCTTGCACACTGCTGAGCGTAACTGCAATAGGCTGCCTCGAACTCGATGCCCCTTGTCTTGGCCCCAGTAAGTAACCTCACCAGTATGGGGACTTGACCTAAGCCAGAACCCAAGTCGTAGAAAACGTCATCCTTCGTGATGTTGGCTTCCTCTACTAACTCTAAGACGATTCTGACTGGGGTTGGCTGGAGAAATACCATGTCAGGTTCTCTTTGCTTTGTCTCTTCAAGCGCGACGTCTATCCGCAATAGGCCATTGACAAACGTATCAAGAGCATCGTAGCCTATGTCGTCCTGACTTCTCTCTTTATGGGCATGCTCAACGTAGTTATCGAACTGGCGTCTCAAGTCTTCACGTGTGTAGTTGCCGGACCTGATATTCACTCGGAGTCTTCAAAAGAGCGTCTCATCTATTGCTTTCAACCGGTCCTTCAACGACTCTGCGTGCTGTTTTGACCCTGTTAACTCTTCTGCCTGACTACTGCTACGAAGCAAGCAGTCAATCCGGTAGATAATATGAAGTTCGATGAAGTCTATAGCCTCTGCCCTATCCATAAAGTTTGCTTCTTCAATAAGAGCCTCGTTCTTCTCTATGGTCTTAATGTCTGATTGTATTTCTTGAGCGATTAAGGAATTCAACCCCATGCGTGCTGTACTCCCTGCCACAGTGGTGATATGAAGTTGTAGTGCTAATCACGTTTCACGTGTTGCGTGTCACTGGGTTTCCAACCTCACGTCAATCAGCCAGGGGAACCATCCCTGCGCGTCGAAGCGGAGCCCTTGCATCTGGTTGCTCACCCCGTTCAGGTTGACGTAGTCGCGGATGGGAATCACCAGCGCCTGATCCATCACCCGGAGTTGAACCTGGCTGTAGAGTACAGTCCGCTCCCCCCGGTCGGACGTGCGCGCTGCATCCTCCAGCCAGGCATCCAGTTCGGCGTCGTCCACCTTTGACCAATTGAACCCAGCCTGGGAATGGAAGAACTTGCGTAGGATGTCGGGGTCGCTGCCGGAGAGGGCGAAGGGGATCAGGTGATGCTGGCCATCCCCTGCTATCTTCAGTGCCTCCGGGAAGGACACTACGAGGCTGTTCACATCAACACCAAGTTCCGACCATTGGGCCGCCAGCAGTTGTCCTACCTCCGGCATATGGCCCCAGCCCATCAGGTAGAGGTCCAGAACCAGCGGCTCCCCGTCCCGGTCGCGAACGCTATCCCCGTCGGTATCCACCCACCCAGCCTCATCTAGCAATGTCGCTGCCTGTGCCGGGTCGTAGGGATGATAGTCTTGCACCGCTGGTTCATAACCAAGCGTGACTGCCGCCAGCGGTCCATAAGCCCCCGGGGAGGTGTCCCGAAAGACGGGGGAGATGATGGCCTGGCGGGCGGTCCCGTAGAGGAGCGCCTGCCGCACCCGAATGTCGTCCAGCGGTGGGCGGGTGGTGTTCATGAAGAACATCAGCGAGATACCGGGGATGGACACTGCTTCGATGCGAAAGTCGGAACTGGCCTCCAGCCGGGCTGCGTCCTGCGGGGGGATCTCCCCCATCACGTCTGCCTCCCCGGT